>JBBAPJ010000026.1:0-28336 GCA_040400855.1 Rubrivivax sp. | reverse complement strand
CCGCACCGGGCGGCTCCTTCAGGCCGCCGGAGGCGCCTGGCGGCTCCTTCAGGCCAGCGCTGGCGCCCGGAGGTTCTTTCAGCCCGCCGCCGGCTTCCGGAGGCTCCTTCAGCCCGCCGCCGGCGCCTGGCGGTTCCTTGAGGCCGCCGCCCGCACCGGGAGGTTCCCTGAGGCCTCCACCCGCGCCCGGCGGCTCGCTCAGACCACCACCGCCCGCACCGGGAGGCTCCTTGAGGCCGCCGCCTGCGCCCGGGGGCTCCTTGAGTCCGCCCCCGGCACCGGGAGGTTCCTTCAGGCCGCCGCCTGCACCCGGGGGCTCCTTCAAGCTGCTGCCGGCACCCGGAGGCTCCTTGAGGGCGCCTCCTGCACCGGGAGGCTCCTTGACCCCGCCTGCCTCGGCGCCAGGCGGCGACTGCAGGCCCGTGGTGGTGGCGGGCGCCGCCTGGCGCGCCGCGCGGTCAGCCGCGTTCAGCGCGGCGGCCTGTGCCGCCGCCACCGCGGCCTCGCTCGGGCGCGTGTTCAGGTGCCAGCTCCATGCCGCCACGAGCGCGAAGAAGACCATCGGCAGCAGCGCCACGCCCAGCTGCTTGAGCAGGTAGGAGGTGGGAACCTCCAGGTTGCGCCGCCCTTTCAGCGCGCCCAGCAGCGCCGGCAGCGCCGTGTTGGACACCGCCTGCGACACGCGCTCGGTCAGCGGGGGCAGCGGCACGAAGCGTTCCTGGGCCGACAGCGGCGGCATCAGGTTGGGCTTGATCTTGGCCAGCAAGATCACGTAGAGGATGTACAGGCCCGCCAGCATCAGCCCGGGGAAGAAGGCGCCTGCATAGAGCTGCACCACCGACACGCCGGCTGTGGCGCCGTAGACGATCAGCATCACGCTCGGGGGGATCAGGATCCCCAGGCACCCGCCGGCGGTGATGGCCCCGGCCGAGACGCGCACGTCGTAGCCCCCGCGCAGCATCTGCGGCAGCGCAAGCAACCCCATGAGCGTGACGACCGCGCCGACGATGCCGGTGGCGGTGGCGAAGACCGCGCAGGTAAAGAGCGTGGCCACCGCCAGCGACCCCGGTACGCGAGCCAAGGCCAGGTGCAGGCTCCTGAAGAGCTTCTCGATGAGGTTGGCCCGCTCGACCAGGTAGCCCATGAAGACGAACAGCGGAATCGAGATGAGCACGTCGTTGCTCATCACCTTGAAGGCCGACTGCACCATCAGGTCCAGCGTCTTCGTGGCGTCGCGCTCGTAGGCGAGCCAGGTGAAGATCATCCCCATGCCCATGAGCGTGAAGGCGGTGGGAAAGCCCAGCATGATGGCCACCACGACGAGGGCCAACATCATCAGCCCCAGGTGCCCGCCGGTGAGCTTGTCGGCAGACAGCAGCATCACCGCGGTGCCCGCGATGATGAGCGCCATCAGGATGAAGCCGAACCACAGTTCCTTGCGTACCTTCACTTCGAGCCTCCCGTGGGGGCGACGAACTTGTCCAGGGCCGCGATGTCCTCGTCCTTCACGTGGACCATCTGCTTGAGCTTGTCCACGTCCACCTCTTCCACGTCCTGCTCGCGCGAGGGCCACTGACCGTCACGGATGCACGCGATGCACCGCACGATCTCCACGAAGCCCTGCAGCAGCAGCATGCCTGCGGCGATCGGGATGACGAACTTGAAGGGGTACAGCGGCAGCGGCGTGGCCGAGAAGGTCTTCTCTCGGATGGCCAGCGACTCGTTGGCGTACTCCCAGCCAGCCCATGTCATCGCCACCACGCCCGGCAGGAAGAAGACAACGTAGAGCACCAGGTCGATCCAGGCCTGGGTGCGCGGGCGGAAGAAGCCATAGAGCACGTCGCCGCGCACGTGGCCGTTCTTGCTCAGCGTGTAGGCCCCGGCCATCATGAAGAGCGTGCCGTACATCATGATCTGCAGGTTCAGCGCCCAGTCGTGCGGCCGGTTGAGCACGTAGCGGGAGAACACCTCCCACGTGATCATCAGCGCGAGCGTGACGATGAGCCAGGCGAAGGCCTGGCCCAGCCAGGTCGACATCCGGTCGACGGTGAGCAGGAGCTTTTGCATCGGAGGCGTTCCTCGGGGCTCAAACAAAAAGGCCACCGGGCCTGCGGGCGCCGGTGGCCTCTACCTGGCCGGCAGCTGCGATCAGCGGCGGCCGAAGTAGTGGTTGTAGGCCATCTTGAAGTCGACCAGGTAGTCGTTCTGCCAGGCGCCGGCGCGCTGCGCGAAGGCACGCTGGCTGTCGAGCACCTTCTTGAACAGGGGGTTCTCGGCCGACTTCTTCTCCATGATCTTGTCCCACGAGACGAGCTGCGCACGCAGGATGGCGTCCGGCGTCTTGTAGAAGTTGACACCCGCGCGCTTGAGCTCGGCGTAGTCCTTCGAGTTGCGGTCCACCGCCTTCCAGCTCATGTCGGCGCTGGCGGCCTCCACGGCGTGGTCGATGACCTTCTTCAACTCGCCTGGCAGCGCGTTGTACTTGGCGCGGTTGAACAGGATCTCGAACTGCTCCGTGCTCTGGTGGAAGGACTGCAGCATGCAGTTCTTCACCACGTCGGGGAACCCGAGGATGCGGTCGGAGGTGGCGTTGTTGAACTCCGCGCCGTCGATCAGGCCGCGGTCCAGCGCCGGCACGATCTCGCCGCCGGGCAGCGGGTTCACGGCTGCGCCCATGTCGGTGTACATGTCCACCGCCAGGCCCACGGTGCGGAACTTCATGCCGCGCACGTCCTCCACGCGGGCGATGGGCTTCTTGAACCAGCCGAAGGGCTGCGTGGGCATCGGGCCGTACAGGAAGGACACCACGTCGATGTTCGTGGCCTTGTAGATCTCCTGCAGCAGGGCCTCGCCGCCGCCGTAGTAGTGCCACGACAGCAGCATGTTCGGGTCCATGCCGTAGCCCGGGCCGGAGCCCCACAGGGCCAGGGCCGAGTTCTTGCCGTAGTGGTAGGCCACCACGCCGTGGCCGCCGTCCAGGGTGCCCTTGGCCACGCCCTCGAGCAGCTGGAAGGCCGGCACCACCGCGCCGGCCGGCAGCACCTCGATCTTCAGGCGGTTGCCCGCCATGTCGTTGATCTTCTTGGCGAAGTCGTTGGCGTACTCGTGGAAGATGTCCCGTGCGGGCCAGGTGCTCTGGAAGCGGAAGGAGACGGTCTGCGCGCGGCTGACCATCGGTGCGGCGGCCGCGACGGCGCCCACGGCACCGGCCGAGGCGGTCTGGAGGAAGCGGCGACGCGCAGCGGGCTGCTTGGAAGTCTGGGTCATGGTGGCTCCTTAAGGGATCCGGGGTAAGAAGAGCGGGCGGATTGTGTCGCCAGGGAGGAAACCCCTTACTGTCGTGGGGCGCCTGCTTGAGTCGGCTCAGTACAAACCCGGATCAGGAGCGATCCTGGCGCCGGGATGCAGCCGCCTCAACTCGAGCGCGCCGACCACAGCAGCGCCTCGAGCCGAGGCGCCAGCGCCAGGCGCTGCGGCCCAGGCAGGACGTCGCGTCGCAGCAGGAAGTCCAGCGTCACGAGCGCAGCGTCCACCGTCATCTGCCCCGACAGGGCCAGCTCGGCCGCCTGGGCCACCCCGATGCGCGCGATCGACTCGACCTCGCCGTCCTGGTTGACGGGTACCAAGCCGGGATCGAGCTCGAGGTCGTAGACGTGCAGCCGCTCGAACTGCCGGCCCTCGGGCACGTCGCGGTCGAGCTCGATCACGCGGCCGGGGGCCAGGCGCTGCATCTGCGCAGGCTGCAGGCCCGCTTCCTCCCAGCCCTCGCGCAGCACCGTCTCCAGCGGGGTCTGCCCGTGCGGCACGCCCCCGCCGATGAGGTTGTCCAGGCAGCCCGGGTCGGTGGCCTTGTTCCACGCGCGCCGCGCGATCCACAGGTGGGTCGGCCGGCCCGCCGCATCGGCCACGAAGCCATTGGCGTGTGCCCCCAGCGTGAGCGTGCCCCAGAAGCGCGCCGAGGCGCGCTCGAAGGTGGCCAGCACGCCGCCGTCTTGCGGGTTGAACAGCGAGAAGGGCTCGTCGCGCCAGGCGCGGATGAGGCCTTCGCCGCGCAGCGCGGCATTCATCGTGGCCAGTGCCTCGTCGCGCATGGCAGGGGGAGCCACGAGCCGCACCTGCGGACGCGGCGTGTCGGCCACTTCGCCCACATCGATCCAGTGCCGCCAGGCGGCCAGGCGCGGCAGGTGGGCCGCGGCCACCGAGCCCACGCGCACGCCCTCGATGAGCAGGGGCACGCGCGGCACGGGCTGCAGCCGTGCGGCGGCAATCGGGTCGGCTGCCGGGTTCACGCGGCGCGCGGGCCGCCGTGCACCTCGCGCCAGGCCGCCATCAGCTTGTCCCACTTGGCGCGCGCGGCCGCCAGGTGCCGCTCCTTGACGTGGCCGTAGCCGCGGATCTCCTCGGGCATGCGCGCGATCTCGGCGGCCTGCGCGAGGTTGCCCGCCGACAGCGCCGGCAGCAGCTCCTCGATGCACGCCCGGTACTGCCCGATGAGCGCGCGCTCGGTGCGCCGCTCCTCGGTGCGGCCGAAGGGGTCGAAGGCCGTGCCGCGCAGGAACTTCAGCCGGGCCAGCCCCCGCATGGCCGTGCGCACCCAGGGGCCGAAGGGCTGCTTGACGAGTTCGCCGCGCTCGTTGCGCCGGGCGATCGCGGGCGGGGCGAGGTGGTGCACGATCTTGTAGTCGCCCTCGAACATCTGCGCGATGCGTGCCTCGAAGGCGGGGTCGGTGTGCAGCCGCGCCACCTCGTACTCGTCCTTGTAGGCCATGAGCTTGAAGAGGTAGCGCGCCACCGCCTCGGACAGCCGCGTGCCCGCACCCAGCGGCGCTTCGGCTGCGCGCACGCGCTCGAGAAACTGCACGTACTGCTGCGCGTAGGAGGCGTCCTGGTAGGCGCGCAGGAACTCCACGCGCCGCGCCACGAGCTCGTCGAGCGACGGCTTCTTGACGATCTGGATCACCTGGCGCGCCTGGTACAGGGCCCGCACCGCGGCGAGGTCCTGTGCGCAGTGGCGGCCCCATTCGAAGGCGGCCAGGTTGTTCTCCACCTGCACGCCATTGAGCTCGATGGCACGCCGGATCGCCGCGCGCGTGAGCGGCACGCGACCCTTTTGCCAGGCGTAGCCCAGGATCATCGGGTTGGTGTAGATCGAGTCGCCCAGCAGCTGCACCGCCACCTCCTCGGCGTCGAAGCTGCCCACCGCATCGCCGCCCACGGTCTGCTCCAGCGCCGCCTCGCAGCCGCCTTGCGGGAACTGCCAGTTCGGGTCGCGCACGAAGGCGGCCGTGGGCGTGCCGTGGCTGTTCAGGGCCACGTAGGTGCGCCCGCCGTGCATCACGGCCAGCGTCGTGGGGCTGGCCGCCACGATCGGGTCGCAGCCGATCACGAGGTCGGCCTTGGCGAGATCCACCTTGGTGGTGTGGATGGCCTCGGCGCGGTTGGCGATCTGCACGTGGCTCCAGGTGGCCCCGCCCTTTTGCGCGAGGCCCCCCGAGTCCTGCACGACCACGCCCTTGCCCTCCAGGTGCGCGGCCATGCCCAGGAGCTGCCCGATCGTGATCACGCCCGTGCCGCCCACGCCGCCCACGACGATGCCCCAGGCGCTCTCGGCCACCGGCAGCGCCGGCTCGCCCAGCTCGGGCATCGCACCAAGGTCGCCCGCGCGCTCCTTCTTCGGCTTGCGCGGTGCGCCGCCTTCGACCGTGACGAAGCTCGGGCAGAAGCCCTTGACGCAGGAGAAGTCCTTGTTGCAGGTGCTCTGGTTGATGCGGCGCTTGCGACCGAACTCGGTATCGAGCGGCTCCACGCTCAGGCAGTTGCTCTGCGCCGAGCAGTCGCCGCAGCCCTCGCACACGAGCTCGTTGATGACCGCCGACTTGGCCGGCGTGGCCATCGTGCCGCGCTTGCGCCGCCGACGTTTCTCGGTGGCGCAGGTCTGGTCGTAGATGAGCACCGTGCAGCCCGGGATCTCCCGAAGCTCGCGCTGCACCGCATCGAGCTCGTCGCGGTGGCGCACGGTGACGCCCGGGGCCAGGCGCGCGCGCGCGTCGCCCTCGTCGTACTTGGCCGGCTCGTCGGTGACGACGACGATCTTCTTGGCACCCTCGGCGTCGATCTCGCGCGTCATCTCCGGCACGCGCAGCGTGCCGTCCACGGGCTGGCCGCCGGTCATCGCCACCGCGTCGTTGAAGAGGATCTTGTAGGTGATGTTCACGCCCGCGGCGATGCTCTGGCGCACCGCCAGCAGCCCGGAGTGGTAGTAGGTGCCGTCGCCCAGGTTGGCGAACACGTGCGCATCGGTGGTGAAGGGCGCCTGCCCGACCCAGGCCACGCCCTCGCCGCCCATCTGGCTGAAGCTCACCGTGCTGCGGTCCATCCACACCGCCATGAAGTGGCAGCCGATGCCGGCCAGTGCGCGCGAGCCCTCGGGCACGCGCGTGCTCGTGTTGTGCGGGCAGCCGCTGCAGAACCAGGGGATGCGGTCGGGGTTCTTGACCTCCAGCGTGGCCAGGCTGCGCTCCTTGGCCTCGATCACGGCCAGCCGCGCCTGCATGCGCGCGGCGGTGTCGGCATCCACGCCGAGCTTGCTCAGGCGCTTGGCGATGGCCTTGGCGATGATCGCCGGCGTGAGGTCGGCCTTGGAGCGCAAGAGCGTGTTGCGGCTCGGGTTGGGCATGCTCCACTCGCCGCCGCTGAAGTCGCCCTCGGGCTCGTCGAACTTGCCGAGCACGTTCGGGCGCACACCTTCGCGCCAGTTGTAGAGCTCCTCCTTCAACTGGTACTCGATGACCTGTCGCTTCTCCTCGACCACCAGGATCTCCTGCAGGCCCTCGGCGAAGCCGCGCGTGATCGTGGCCTCCAGCGGCCACACCACGTTGACCTTGTGCAGCCGGATGCCCAGCCGCCGGCAGGTGTCGTCGTCCAGGCCCAGGTCGGCCAGTGCCTGGCGCGTGTCGTTGAAGGCCTTGCCGCTGGCAATCAGGCCGAAGCGGTCGGCCGGTCCCTCGATGACGTTGTGGTTCAGGCGGTTGGCGCGGATGTAGGCCAGGGCCGCGTACCACTTGTAGTCCATCAGCCGCGCCTCCTGCTCCAGGGCGGAGTCGGGCCAGCGGATGTGCACGCCGCCGGCGGGCATCAGGAAGTCCTCGGGCAGCACGATGCGCACGCGCTCGGGGTCCACGCTCACGCTGGAGGAGGACTCGACCACCTCCTGGATCGTCTTCATGCCCGACCACACGCCGGCAAAGCGGCTCAGCGCAAAGGCGTGCAGCCCCATGTCGAGGATGCCCTGCACGTCGCTCGGGAAGAACACGGGCAGCCCGCAGGCCTTGAAGATGTGGTCGCTCTGGTGCGCGGCCGTGCTGCTCTTGGCCACGTGGTCGTCGCCGGCCACGGCGATCACGCCGCCGTGGCGCGCGGTGCCGGCCATGTTGGCGTGCTTGAAGACGTCCGAGCAGCGGTCCACGCCCGGGCCCTTGCCGTACCAGATGCCGAAGACGCCGTCGAACTTCTTCGACTGCGGGTACAGGTCGAGCTGCTGCGTGCCCCACACGGCGGTGGCGGCGAGCTCCTCGTTGACGCCGGGCTGGAACACGACGTGCTGCGCGGCCAGGTGCTTGCGCGCCTGCCACAGCGCCTGGTCGTAGCCGCCCAGCGGGCTGCCACGGTAGCCGCTGACGAAGCCCGCGGTGTTCAGCCCGGCGCGGGCGTCGCGCACGCGCTGCAGCATCGGCAGGCGCACCAGGGCCTGCACCCCGCTCATGAAGGCACGGCCCGACTCGAGCGCGTACTTGTCGTCGAGCGTCACGCGCTCCAGGGCCTTGCGGATCTCGTCGGGCAGGGGGGCGTTCATCGTCGGGCGCTCCTCGTTCGCGCGGGCACGTCTGGGGTGCGTGCGGTCGTGCGCCAGTGTAGGCGCCCCGACCGTGAAAGTCCTTGCCATTTGTCCCCTCGAAGCGATACTTGGAGAAAGGACATTGCGCAAAGGCATCGAGCATGGCAAGGAAAGCTCCCAATCGACCCTCCCGGCAGTCCTCCTCCGCCCCCACAGCCGACCCCGACGCGCAGCCCGGGCCCGCGGCGCTGGACCGCTACGACATCGCGATCCTGCGCGCGCTGCAGGCCGACGCGCGGCTCACGAACCTCGAGCTGGCCGAGCGCATCGGGCTGTCGGCCGCGCCCACCTGGCGCCGCGTGCGCCGGCTCGAGGAGCAGGGCTACATCACGGGCTACCGCGCCGAGATCGACCGGCGCAAGGTCGGCCTGGGCGTGCTCGCTTTCGTGCGCATGGACGCCGAGCGCAACAACGCCGCGGCCACGCGCGCGCTGGAGGACGCCATCCGCCGCCTGCCCGAGGTGGTGGCCTGCCACTACATCAGCGGCGCGGGCACCTTCGAGCTGCACGTGATGGCCACCGACCTGGATGCCTACTCGCGCCTGGCGATGGACACGCTGCTGAAGCTGCCCAACGTGAAGGACCTGCACACGAGCTTCTCGCTGGGCGAGGTGAAGTCCGGCGGCGCGCTGCCGCTGCAGCATCTGGATGCCCGCTGAGCGCCCGGCTCGCCTGCTGGCGCAACCCTGCCGTCAGGCCTGCGCGTGCGCAACTGCGCATTCGGGGTTACCCTAGCGCCCGCGCATGAAGCCCAACCTGCTGGTCGACTGGCTGCTGTCCGAGGATCCCGCGCTGCGCGCGCGCCTGGCGCAGGTCGCGCTCGGCATGGGCGCGATGCTCGCGGGCGTGGCGTCGATGCACTACTTCGCGGCCGCGGGGCTGGTGCCGCTGCGCGGGCTGGCGTGGTGGAGCGGCTGCGCGGTCGGCGCGCTCGCGCTGGCGTGGATCCTGGTCAGGAGCAGGCGCACCGAGCGGCTGCGCGACCCGACGCTGGCGGTGCCGCAGATGCTGGTGGCCCTCACGCTGGGCGCGTGGCTGTACGCGATGCTCGGGCCGGCGCGCGGCGCGGCCTTCCCCGTCGTGATGGTGATGCTGATGTTCGGGCTCTTCGCGGCCACGCCGCGCCAGATGGCCGGCGTGGGCCTGTACGCGGTGGTGGTCTTCGGCGCGACGATGGCGCTGATGGCCGTGCGCGAGCCGCAGCGCTACCCGGCTGCGGTGGAGCTGGGCCACTTCCTGATCGTGGCCACGATGATGCCCGCCGCAGCGGTGCTGGCCGCACGCGTGTCGACGCTGCGCGAGCGCATGCGCGTGCAGCGCGTCGAACTCGAGCGGGCCCTCGTGCGCATCGAGGAGCTGGCCACGCACGACGCGCTCACCGGCACCGTGAACCGCCGCCACATGACCTCGCTGCTGGAGGGCGAGCGCCAGCGCAGCGTGCGCTCCGGGCACGTCTTCTGCCTGGCCGTGCTCGACGTGGACGGGCTGCGTCAGGTCAATGACGCACAGGGCGAGCGCTCGGGCGACGCGCTGCTGCGTGCGATGGCCCAGGAGGCGCAGTCGGGCCTGCGGCTGTCCGATCGCATCGGCCGCTGGGGCGGGGGCTGTTTCGTGCTCATGATGTCCGACACGCGTGCCACGCTGGCGCGCGGCGCGGTGGAGCGGCTGCGCGCCCGCATGGCGCAGGCCCAGCCCGAAGGCTGGGGCGGCCCGGTTCGCCCCACCGTGTCCGCGGGGCTGACCGAGCACCGCGCCGGCGAAACGGTGGACAAGACGCTCGCGCGCGCGGAGACGGCGCTGCGCGAGGCCAAGGCGGGCGGCCGTGACCGCCTGGTGGTGGCCTGAGAGGCCAGGCGGGTGGGGATGCACGAGCCAAGCCAGCGGCAGCGAAAAGGATGGCCGTATCGGTGGGCGGCCCGGCTGGGGCGGTTCATGCTGGCAGCCGGCGCATCGGTCGTGCTGGCAGCCCCAGCCTCGGCGCCTGCCCAGGACCAGGCGCTCAACCCTGCGCCCCCGCGCGTGAACCTCGCGGTGGAGTGGCGCTGGAGCGAGGCAGTGCCCCGCCGGCCGGGCGCACCCGGTGCTGCGGCCGGCACGGTCGTCACCTCCACCACCGGCTCGGCCACCCCGCCGCAGGGGCAGGTCACGGTGCGAGCCGGCGCGCAGGCTTCGGCGTCCGCGCTGCCCGCGCTTCCGGCACGTGTCGTCGTGGCCAATGGCGGCGGCGCACGGGTGCGCCTGGCCGAGGCGCTGCCCCTGCAAGCGGTGCAGGCCTGGCAGGAGCCCGGCGGCACCGGGGCGGCGCTGATTCCCGGCTGGTCCGAGTCGGTGCAGGCGCTGGAGCTGCGCGTGCGCTGGCCCGGGGGCCGCTCACCCGCGGAGGTGGAGCTCGATGTCGAGCGGGCCGTGGCGCCCTCGCCGGACGGCTCGAACCCCGGCGCGCGGCGTGAACGGCTGGCCACGCGGGCCTGGGTGCCGCTGGGCGACTGGGTGACGGTGGCCGTCTGGGGCGAGGCCGCGGGCGGCGCGGGTGTGCGTGCGGCCGAGCCCGGCACGGTGTCCACCACGGCGCTCGGCCCGGGGACGGCGCGCGTGCTGCAGCTGCGCCTGAGCGCGATGCAGGCGCCATGAGCCGCACTCCTGCACCGAAGCCGGTCTCGGGCGGCATGGGGGCTCGGCGATGTGGCTGCTGATCCTCGAGGCCCTCGGGGCGCTGGCGCTGCTGCTGCTGCTCGTGTGGTGGACGATGTTCTCCGGGCGCCGGCGCGGGGAGCGCGAGGCGCCGCCCGAGAAGACGGACGCAGACGATTCGCGGCCGGGCCCCGGTTGAGCCGCGCCGGGCCGCTCCGGGGGTTGCCCCTGGCTCAGTGCAGCATCCCGGGCTGGCGCAGCGCGAAGGCTGCCACCGGCGCCTCGAAGGCCTGCGCGTCCTCGGTCATGCAGTAGAAGGTGCCCTGCATCGAGCCGTGCGACGTGGCCAGGCGCGTCCAGCTCGTGTACTCGAAGGTCTCGCCCGGCTTGAGCAGGGGCTGGCGGCCCACCACCGCCAGGCCCCGCACCTCCTGCACCTGCCCGTTGGCGTCGGTGACGAGCCAGCGCCGTGCCACGAGCTGCGCCGTGACGTCGCCGCTGTTGCGGATCGTCACGGTGTAGGCGAAGGCGTAGGGCCCGTCGGGCTCGCCGGAGTGCTCGGGCAGGTACTGCACGTGCACGCTGCAGCTGAATTCGGGTCGGGCCATGGGCATGGATTCTAGAATCCGGGGATGCCTGCCCCACTGCCCGGCGAACGCGCCGCCGGCCCGGCACCCGCCCGGGCTTTTCGCATCGCCCCGTCGATCCTGTCGGCCGACTTCGCGCGGCTGGGCGAGGAGGTCCGGCAGGTCATCGCCGCGGGGGCCGACTGGATCCACTTCGACGTGATGGACAACCATTACGTGCCCAACCTCACCTTCGGCCCCGCGGTGGCGCAGGCGCTCAAGCCGCACTGCGTGCGCGCCGATGGCACGCGGGTGCCGCTGGACGTGCACCTGATGGTGCAGCCGGTGGACGCCCTGGCGCAGGCCTTCGCGCGCGCCGGGGCCGACCTCATCAGCTTCCATCCGGATGCGAGCACGCACGTGGACCGCACGCTGCAGCTCATCCGCGCCGAGGGCTGCCGCGCCGGCCTGGTCTTCAACCCGGCGCAGCCGCTGGACGTGCTCGAGTGGGTGATCGACAAGGTCGACCTCGTGCTCGTGATGAGCGTCAACCCCGGCTTCGGCGGGCAGGGCTTCATCGATTCGGCGCTGCGCAAGGTCGCCCAGGCGCGCGCCCTGATCGAGGCCGAGCGTGCGCGCAGCGGGCGCGAGATCGCGCTGCAGGTCGACGGCGGCATCAAGGTCGACAACATCCGTTGCGTGGCCGACGCCGGGGCCGATACCTTCGTGGCGGGCAGCGCGATCTTCGGCCAGCCCGACTACGCCGCCGTGATCGCTGCCATGCGCGCGCGCCTGGCTGCCTGAAGTCGCGGGCGTCGGACCATGGCGCAGGCCCTCCCGAGCCCGGGCATGATCGCCTGCGAGGACATCGCCTCGAGCCCCGCGTTCACGCGGCTGGCTGCCGTGTCCGGCGTGCTGCACGACCTGCGCTACGCGGGCACGAACAACTTCAGCGGCCGCGTGCTCTACGCCGGTCTGGACTGCGCATGGATCCGCACCGAGGCCGCGCGCGGCCTGGAGCAGGCCGCCGCATGGCTGCAGGGGCAGCGCCCGGGCTGGCGCATCCTCGTGCTCGACGGGCTGCGTCCGCAGCGCATCCAGGAGGCCATCTGGGCCGACGTCGTGGGGACCGACGCGGCGCAGTGGTTTGCCAATCCCGCCCAGGGCTCGATCCACTCCTTCGGCATGGCGGTGGACGTGACGCTCGTGGACGCCCATGGGCTCGAGCTCGACATGGGCAGCGGCTACGACGAGATGAGCCCGCTGTCGATGCCCTCGCTGCACGCCGAGCACCTGGCGCTGGGCCTGCTGGGCGCCGGGCAGATCGCCGCGCGCGGCTGGCTGCACGCGGCGATGACGCGCGGGGGCTTTGCCGGCATCCCCAACGAGTGGTGGCACTTCGACCACGGCGACCGCGCCGTGGTGCGGCGCGAGCTGCCGCGGGTGTGGTGAGGCCCTGAGGCTGCCGGCGCGCGGGTCGCCGCGGCACGCCGCGCGTGCGCAGCCGCCCGTTCAGGGCCCTTCGGTGAGCGGTCCGCGCGGGTCGTTCGCCTCCAGGGGCTGGCCGCGTGCCACCCAGTCCACGAGCGCGTGCAGCGCCGGGATGGCGCGCGCCGCGTGCGCGTGGTTGACCATCGCCACGAAGGCCCAGGGCCGGCCCTGCGAGTCGGGCACGATGCCCGCCAGCGAGGACACGTCGCGCAGCCCGCCGGGCTTGAGCCGCGCCCGGCCCGCCGCAGGGCTGTCGCGCAGGCGCACGGCCGCCTCCACGCCCACCACCGGCATGCTCATGTGCAAGTCGCTCCAGTAGGGGCTCGCGTGCGCCACGGCGATGGCCTGCGCAAGCTGGCGTGGCGCGATGCGCTCGCTGCGCGACAGGCCCGAGCCGTTGTCGAGCACGACGCCGGCGTGACCGATGCCATGGGTGTCCAGCCAGTCCCGCACCACTGCGTCGGCGCGCGTGCGCGTGGGAGCCTGCGGCGCCAGCCCGGCCAGCGTGGGCGGCGCGTTCACGCCCAGCAGCAGGAACAGCAGCCGCGTCTGCGGGTTGTCCGAGCGCTTGTTCAGCCCGCGCAGCACTTCGCCCCAGGGCCGCGACTCGCGCTGCGCGAGAACGCGTGCACCGGCGGGTGTGGCCGCCTCGCGCACGCGGCCCGACCAGCTGCCGCCCAGGCGCGTCCACCACGTGCCAAAGGCCAGTCCTGCCAGGCGCGTGCGCTCCACCAGGGAGAGCTCGGCGCGCGCGGTGCAGCCGCGCGGGAAGGTGCCGCGCAGCCCGATCACCACGCGATGGCCCTCGTCGCGCACGGACGGTCGTTGCCAGCCTGCGCTCCAGCGTGCGCAAGTCCCGTCCACCAGCTGCAGCCCGTCGCCCTCGAAGGCCACGCCCTCGATCTGCGGCACCGTGCGGGCCTGCCAGGCGTGCGTGCCCGCGCGCAGCTCGATGCCCAGCAGGCCGCCGTTGAGGTGCAACGCGTCGGGAATGGCGTTGTACGGCCACTCGGGCGACTCGTCGAAGGGCGGCACGCCGATGTCCTCGCGTGCGGGCGTGAAGAGCGTGCGATCCAGCACGAGGTCGCCCGCGATCTCGCGCACGCCTTGCGCGCGCAGCTCCTCGAGCAAAGCCCACAGCTGCGGCCAGCCGAAGTCGGGGTCGGCCCCGCCGCGCAGCACGAGGTCGCCGCGCAGCACGCCGTCGACCACCGCCCCGGTGGCCAGCAGCTCGGTGCGGCTGCGCAGGTTCGGGCCGAGCCGGTCCAGCGCGACGATGCTCGTGAGCAGCTTGATCGTCGAGGCGGGCTGCATCGGCACCTCGGCGCGGTGCGACCAGGTGCGCGCCAGGCCCGACAGCGGAATCGCGATCGCCCCGAACGCCTCGGGCGGCACCTCGGCGCGCGCCAGCGCCGCGCGCACCGGCTCGGGCAGCGCCTGCGCCCGTGCCGGGCTGCCCGCCATCGCCAGGACCAGCAGCAGCACCTGCAGCAGCCGCAGCACCCCCGGCATCGGCGGCACTGGCCGCGCGCGTGGCGGCGCCCGCCGCCGCTGCCGCGCTGGAGCGGCCGCGCCGGCCTCGGCAAGGCGGGCAAACCACAAGGGCGCGTGAGGCATGGCCCGGATTGTGGCCGAGCGTCGAGCCCGTAACATCGCCGGGCCTGCCATGCCGCCCCATCCCCGCTTGTCGAGCGTCTCCACCCGTGCACGGTCCCTGAGCCTGGCGCTGGCATGTGCCGTGACGGTGCTGGGCGGATGCGCGGCCTACCGGCCGACCACGACACCGGGGGGCGTGCCCATCGTCGTGCACGACAACGCGCTCGGGCAGGACAGCCGCGTGCTCTTCCTCGTCATCCACTACACGGTGGCGAACCTGCCGCTGTCGATGAAGATCCTGCGCGACGGGGGCCAGGTGTCGGCGCACTACCTCGTCTCCGACGAGTCGCCCCCGCGCATCCACCGCCTCGTGCCCGAGGAGCGCCGGGCCTGGCACTCGGGCCCGAGCCACTGGCGCGGCCACGCGATGCTCAACGCGAGCTCGATCGGCATCGAGATCGTGCACCCGGGCTTTCGGGACACGCCGCAGGGGCGCCAGTGGCCACCCTATCCGCCCGAACAGGTCGAGGCGGTGGTGGCGCTCGTCAAGGACGTCGTGCGCCGCCACGGCATCCGCCCCGAGCGCATCGTCGGCCACAGCGACGTCCTGCCCCAGCACAAGCAGGACCCCGGCCCGGCCTTCCCGTGGAAGCGCCTGGCCGAAGAGGGCCTGATCCCCTGGCCCGATGCCGGCCGCGTGGCTGCGCACCGCGCACGCTTCGAGGCCCAGCTGCCCGACGTCGCGTGGTTCCAGCGCACGCTGCGCGTGCACGGCTTCGACGTGCCGCAGCACGGCGAGCTCGATGCGGCCACGAGGAACGTCCTCGTGGCCTTCCAGATGCGCCACCGGCCGGCGCGCTTCGACGGCCTGCCCGATGCCGAGACGGCGGCGCTGCTGCACGTGCTCACGACCCCCGAACCCTCCCCGCGATGAGGACCTCGATGCAACGCAGAAGACTCCTGGGCGCGGCGCTGCCTGCCGCGTGGGCACCCACCCTGGGCACGGCGTCGCGCATGGGTGCGTGGCTGGGCGGCTCGGGTGCGGCGGGCGCCTGGCTGGGCCTGTCGGGCTGTGCCATGCCCCCGGCCCCACCTGCGCCGGCGGCACCAGCTTCTCCCACCGGGCCCGAGCGGGCAGGCACCGCCGCGTCGACGGCCGACGAGCCCCCTGCGGCGCCGCGCGAGCTGCGCGCAGCCTGGGTCGCCTCGGTGGCCCACATCGACTGGCCCAGCCGCACGGCGCTGGCCGCCTCGGACCAGCGCGAGGAGGCGCTGGCCATCCTCGATCGCGCGCAGCGCATGGGCCTGAACGCGATCATCCTGCAGGTGCGCCCGGCGGCCGATGCGCTGTACGTGTCGGCGCTCGAGCCCTGGAGCGAGTACCTCACGGGCGAGCAGGGCCGCGCGCCCTCTCCGGCCTATGACCCGCTGGCCTTCTGGGTCGAGCAGGCGCACCGGCGCGGACTCGAGCTGCACGCCTGGTTCAACCCGTACCGCGCGCGCCACACCACCGCGCGCACGCCCCTGGCGACGCCGCACGTGGGCCTGGTGCGGCCCGAGTGGGTGCGCAGCTACGGCGAGATGCTGTGGATGGACCCGGGCGAGGAGGGTGCGGCGGCGCACACGCTGGCGGTGATGACAGACGTCGTGCGCCGCTACGACGTGGACGCGGTGCACATCGACGACTACTTCTACCCCTACCCGGTCACGCGCGAGGGTGCCGAGGTGCCCTTTCCGGACGATGCAGCGTGGGGCCGCTACCGCGCCGCAGGTGGCTCGCTCGGGCGCGAGGACTGGCGCCGCGCCAACGTCGACAACCTCGTGCAGGCGATGTACCGCGAGGTGCACCGCATCAAGCCGCACGTGCGCGTGGGCATCAGCCCCTTCGGCATCGGGCGGCCCGACCGCCGCCCGCCCGGCATCCAGGGCTTCAGCCAGTACGACAAGCTCTACGCCGACGTGGAGCGCTGGCTGCAGGAGGGGTGGCTGGACTACCTCGTGCCGCAGCTGTACTGGGCCATCGACCGGCCGGCGCAGGCCTTCGGCGTGCTGCTGGACTACTGGCTGGCGCAGAACACGCGCGCGCGCCACGTGTGGGCCGGCCTCTTCACGAGCCGCGTGGGCGCGCCCGAGAGCGCGCGCGCCTGGCCCGCGCGCGAGGTGATCGACCAGGTCGCGCTCACGCGCACGCGCGCGGCCGCCACCGGCCACGTGCACTTCAGCATGGTGGCGCTGATGCAGGACCGCGAGGGGCTGGCCACCTCGCTGCAGCAGGGCTCCTATGCCGAGCCGGCACTGGTGCCGGCCACGCCCTGGCTCGGATCCGACCGGCCGGCCGCGCCGCGCCTGTCGCGCGCGGGGGGCCAGCCCACGGTGCGCGCGGGTGCCGGGCCCGGCTCGGTGCCGGTGGCCTGGGCCGTGTGGCAGCGCGTGCAGGGGCGCTGGCGCTTTGCGGTGCAGCCGGTGCGCACGCGTGATGCGATGAGCGTGCTGGCGCTGCAGGAGCCGCTGCACGGCCTGGCCGGCGACGCGCAGGCGGTGGTCGTCAGCGCCGTGGACCGCCTGGGCCACGAGAGCGCACGCGTGCGGCTGGGTGCGGCCTGATGGAGCGGGCGATGAACCTCACGGCCACCGAGACCCCGGCAGCGCAGCACGCGCACCTGGACCGCTACGACAGCGCCGAGCTGGTGGCAGCCATCGCCGGCGACCAGGCGCGCGCCGTCCAGGCCGTGCTCGAGGCGGGCCCGATGCTGGCGCGTGCGGTCGAGGCCGCGCTGCCGCGGCTGCGCGCGGGCGGGCGGCTGCTGTACGCCGGTGCCGGCACGAGCGGGCGCCTGGGCGTGCTCGACAGCGTGGAGCTGCTGCCCACCTTCTCCTGGCCGAGCGAGCGCGCCCGCGCGCTCATGGCCGGCGGACCCTCGGCGATGTACCTCGCCGTGGAGGGTGCCGAGGACGACCGCGAGCAGGGCGTGCGCGACCTGCTCGCCCTGGCCCCGCAGCCGCACGACGTCGTGATCGGGCTGGCCGCCTCGGGCACCACGCCCTACGTGCTGGGTGCGCTGCAGGCTGCGCGCGAAGCCGGCGCGCTGACCATCGGCATCGCCAACAACGCCCACACGCCGGTGCTCGCGGCCGCCGAGTGCCCGGTGCTGCTGGACACCGGGGCCGAGGTGGTGTCGGGCAGCACGCGGCTGAAGGCCGGCACGGCGCAGAAGATCGCGCTCAACACCCTGTCCACCGCGCTGATGGTGCGGCTGCACAAGGTCTACGGCAACCTGATGGTGGACCTGCGCGCGACCAACGCCAAGCTGCGCGCACGCGCGCTGCGGCTCACGCGGCTGGCCAGTGGTGCGGACGAAGCGGCCGCGCGCGCGGCGCTGCAGGCCTGCGAGGGCCACGTGAAGACGGCCATCGTGATGCTGCGCGCCGGGCTCGACGCGCAGCAGGCGCGCGAGCGCCTGGAGGCGGCGCAGGGCAGCGTCGAGCAGGCCCTGCAAGGAGAGAAGCGATGACCACCGCTGCACACACGGGCACGCGGCTGCGCGCGCTGGATGCCTTTCGTGGCGCCACCGTGGCGGGGATGATCCTCGTCAACAACCCCGGCACCTGGAAGCACCTGTACCCGCCGCTGGCGCACGCCCACTGGCATGGCCTGACGCCCACCGACCTCGTCTTCCCCTTCTTCCTCTTCGCCGTGGGCAATGCGCTGGCCATCACGCTGCCGGCGCTGCTGCAGCAGCCCGCCGCGCAGGTGGCGGCCAAGGTGGCGCGGCGCACCGCGCTCATCTTCCTCATCGGGCTGCTGCTGAACTGGAGCCCCTTCGTGCGCTGGGATGCCGCCGGCGAGCTCGTGCCGCGCAGCTGGGAGACGCTGCGCATCATGGGCGTGCTGCAGCGCATCGCCCTGGCCTGGGGGGCGGCTGCGCTGCTGCTGTGGGCAGCGCACGCCATCGGGCGGCGCCTGGGCACGGGAGCCGCACAGCCCGATGCCGACGTGCGCGTGGCCGTGGGCGCCTCGGCGGTGCTGCTGCTGGCCTACTGGGCGGCCTGCGTGGGCCTGGCCCACGGCAGCGACCCGTACAGCCTGGAAGGCTTCTTCGGCACGCACCTGGACCGCGCCGTGCTCGGCACCGCGCACCTGTACCGCGGCGAGGGCGTGCCCTTCGACCCCGAGGGCCTGGGCAGCACGCTGCCCGCGGTGGCGCAGGTGCTGCTCGGCTACGCGGTGGGCCGGCTCGTGGTGAGCCAGCGCGCCCCGGACGACGCGCTGCTGGTTCGCCTCTTCGTGGCCGCCAGCGCACTCGTCGCGCTCGCCTGGCTGTGGCACTTCGCGATGCCGGTGAACAAGAAGATCTGGACCTCGAGCTACGTGCTGGCCACCACGGGGGCGGCCACGGCGGTGCTCGCCCTGGCGCTGCGCAGCATCGAGATGCGCGGCTCGCAGGCGGCCTGGATCGGCTGGATGGAGGCGCACGGGCGCAACGCCCTGTTCATCTTCGTGCTCAGCGGCTTGCTGCCGCGCGTGCTCGCGCTGTTTCGCTGGGGCGACGGCGTGGACGCCGAGGGCCGGCCGCGCTGGCTCACCCCGCTGCCGTGGGTGTACCGCACGGTCTTCGAGCCCCTGGGTGCGGTGGCGGGCGATCCGAAGCTGGGGTCGCTCGGCTTCGCGCTGGCCAACGTGGCGCTGTACACCGCGCTGGCGGTGGCGATGGACCGTCGGCGCCTCTATGTGAAGGTGTGAAAAGCGGGCCGGGGGCTCCGCGCCTTGCCGGCATAATCGGCGCCGTCACCTTTTCGGAGACTTCCTTGGACCAGAGTCACCCTCGGTGACCGTCCACCCTGGCATCGGCGCGCCGGCCAAGTCCGGCGCGCGGGGGTGAGACGGTCTCACCGCACCCCCAGACCCCGATTGCGCCGCCTGTCCTCCAGGCCCCTTGCGGGCCGGCCCGGCGCCGGAGAACCCGATGCTCAACGTCTTCTCGCTGGCCAACGGCCGGCTCGTGCAGGAAGAGATCGACTCGCGCGCCGCACTGGACCCGCTGCGTCCGGTGTGGGTCGACCTCGAGGCGCCCACCGCGCAGGAGAAGGGCTGGATGTCCAGCCGCTTCGGCCTCGTGCTGCCCGACGACATCGTCGACGAGGACCTGGAGGAGTCGGCGCGCTTCTACGAGGAGGACAACGGCGAGCTGCACATCCGCTCGGACTTCCTCATCGAGGGCGACGACGAGACCGAGGGCCGGCGCACGCGCAACGTGCGCGTGGCCTTCATCCTCAAGGACGGGGTGCTCTTCTCGGTGCACGACGAGGACCTGCCGGTCTTCCGGCTGCTGCGCCTGCGCGCGCGCCGCATCCCCGCGCTCATCGAGGACGCCAAGGACGTGCTGCTCAAGCTCTACGACGCGGACGCCGAGTACTCGGCCGATGCGCTGGAGGGCATCTACGACCGCCTCGAGGCCGTGAGCGCGCGCGTGCTCAAGGAGGACGTCAACGACGACACGGCGGCCGAGGCGCTGGGGGCGATCGCGCGCGAGGAGGACTTGAACGGCCGCATCCGTCGCAACGTGATGGACACGCGCCGCGCGCTGAGCTTCATGATGCGCAGCCGCATGCTGGGGGCCGAGCAGTTCGAGGAGGCGCGCCAGATCCTGCGCGACATCGACTCGCTGGACTCGCACACGGCCTTCCTCTTCGACAAGATCAACTTCCTGATGGACGCCGTGGTCGGCTTCATCAACATCAACCAGAACAAGATCATCAAGATCTTCTCGGTGGCCAGCGTGGCGCTGCTGCCGCCCACGCTGATTGCCAGCATCTACGGCATGAACTTCCGCCACATGCCCGAGCTCGACCAGGCCTGGGGCTACCCCTTCGCACTGGCCCTCATGGCCGCCTCGGTGGCTGCGCCCTTCCTCTATTTCCGGCGCAAGGGTTGGCTGCGCTGAGCGCGTGATGCGCTACCCTACGGGCTGCATGCGCCGCCCTTCCTGCCTGAAGCCCGGGGTCGCGCGCCAGGTGGCGCGCGCGGGCGCGGCCTTCGCCACGGCCGTGGCGCTGCTCGTTTCCCCGGCTGCGGCGCTCGCGCAGTTCGCGATGGTGCCTGCGCCGGCCCTGCCCACCCCGCCGGAGCCCTCGGCCGCCGCGGACGAGCGTGCCTACCGGGTCGACGCCGCGCGTCACGTCTACCGGGCCTATGCCAGCCGCATCTACAAGGGCAAGCTCCCGCCCATGATGTACGCGGTGATGATCACCGACACCGAGCTCGATGCCGACGGCACGGTGCGCAGCGTCACCGTGGCGCGTCCGCCGGCGGCGGCCAAGGAGGTCACGCCCTGGGTGATGGCCCTCATCCGCGGCGCAAGCCCCTTCCCCGCGCCGAGGCAGCTGGGCGAAGGCGGCACGGTGTGGCGCGAGATCTGGCTCGTGGACAAGTCCGGCCGCTTCCAGGTCGACTCGCTCACCGAAGGGCAGCGCTGAGCGGCTGCGGCGCGATCAGCCGCCCGCCCGGCGCTTGAGCCAGCGCATGAGCGTGCCCAGCAGCGGCAGCTTCTCGTAGAGCTCCTCGGCCACGTCCCAGTAGTCGCGGTGCTCGGCGATGCGCCCATCGGCGCCGAAGCGCAGGTGCGTGGCCCCGCGCACGCGCTGCGTGACGAGCTCTGCGCTGCGAAAGGCGAACAGGAAGTCCCAGGTGAGGAAGCAGTCCTGGCCCTGCACCACCGCCGTGTGCACGACGAAGCGCGGCTCGCGCAGCGCCACGTACATGTGGGCAAAGATGGCGCGTATCGCCTCCAGGCCCTGCACCTCGTTGAAGGGGTCCTTGAAGCGCGCATCGGGGGCGTAGAACTCCGCGAGCCGCTCCAGCGCCTCAGGCGCCAGCTGCTCGAAGCCGTCGATGACGCGCTGCACGCGGGCGTCATCGTGGCGCGCGCCCATCACAGCCCCGTGGAGCGGCGCACGGCCGCGAAGTACAGCCCGTCGCTGAGGTGGCTCAGCGCCTTGAGCCAGCGCGTGAAGCGCTTGGGAAAGTGGATCTCGAACTCGCCGCGCGCCAGGCCCTTGAGGATCTCGCTGGCGGCC
Organism: Rubrivivax sp.; assembly: GCA_040400855.1. Taxonomy (GTDB): domain Bacteria; phylum Pseudomonadota; class Gammaproteobacteria; order Burkholderiales; family Burkholderiaceae_C; genus Rubrivivax. The sequence goes on along the minus strand of JBBAPJ010000026.1, from coordinate 7,084 downwards.
TCCTCGGGGGTGATGAGTGCGGGCATGTGGAAATCGTTGCCGGCCGTGAGCGGCGTGCGCACGAAGCCCGGGTTCACCACCGACACCGCGATGCCGCTGGGGGCCAGGTCCAGGTACAGCGTCTGCGCCAGGTTGATGAGTGCGGCCTTGGTCGGCCCGTAGGCCAGGGCCTTCGGCAGCCCGCGGTAGCCGGCCACGCTCGACACCAGGCTCAGGTGCCCGCCGCGCCGGGCCAGCATGTGCGGCAGCACGGCGTCCAGCAGGTACAGGGCCCCGCAGTAGTTCACCTCCTGGTGTTGCAGCGCGGTGGCCAGATCGAAGGCGGTGGCGCGCATGGGCGTGTAGACGCCGGCGCAGAACATCACGAGGTCCAGGCGCCCGGTCTCGGCCACGATGGCGTCGGCGGCCTGGCGCAGTGCGGCCGCGTCGGTGACGTCCAGCGCCCGCGCCTGCGCGCCCGGATGCGCCGCGGCGAAGGCCTGCAGCGGGGCCGCCGAGCGCGCCGAGACCACCACGCGCGCGCCGCGCGCGTGCAGCGCGGCGGCGGTGGCCTGGCCGATGCCGGTGGAGGCACCCACGAGCCAGGCCGTGCGGCCCTGCCAGTCGGCCAGCTTGGGGTTGAGCGTCATCGGGGGCTCATTTCTTGGTGAAGGAGAGGGTGACCTCGCCCAGGAAGATGCCGAACTTGCTCATGCGCGCCTTGTTGAGCATGACGCGCTCGTCCACCAGGTACATCCAGTCGTCGAACTGCACCTCGTAGACCTTGCCGTCCACGGGCAGGCGCAGCGTGTAGCGCCAGTTCAGCGCGTTGCCCGCGGCCTGCCCCTGCGCCTCGCCCACCACGTCGTCGGCGCGGCCCGTGTAGCGCCCGCCGCCCAGGTCGGTCAGGCGCCAGACGCGGCGCTCGGTGGCGCCGTCGCTGTAGGTGAAGCGCTCGTCCAGGGTGCCCTGGCTGCCCTGCCAGGAGCAGGTCATCTGCACCGTGAAGCGGCGCGCGACCTTGCCTGCGCGGTCGGTGAAGATGCCGTGCGCGACGAGCTCGCCGTCGAAGTAGCGTTTGAGGTCCAGCGCAGGCTTCTCGGCCGCGTAATCGGCCGGCACCGGGGCGCTCGCGCATCCGGCAGCCAGCAGCGCAGGGGCGGCTGCCGCCAGGGCGGTGGCGCGCATCAGTTGGCGTCGATCCATCGGTGTTCCTCCGAAATCCACAGTTTGTAGAGCAGCCCTGCGGCTGCGAGCTTGAGCGCACACGGCAGCAGGCAGTAGGCCAGGGTGAGGGCGTGCAGCGCCTGCGCGTCGCGCGCGCCGGGCGTGTAGCCGAAGGCGCCCAGCAGCGGCAGCGCCACCCCTGCAGCCAGCGCGAGGTTGAGCTTGGTGGCGAAGTTCCACCAGCCGAAGTAGGCACCCTCCAGGCGCCGGGCGTGGCCGGCGCGCTGGATGACCCCGGCCAGCAGGGCGCTGGGCAGGGCCAGGTCGGCCCCCAGGGCCAGCCCGCTGGCCACGCACACGGCGGTGTAGGCCGCCACGTCGCCCGTGCCCAGCAGCGCCGCCCAGGCGAAGGCGAGCACGGCCAGCACCATGCCCGCCAGCCACGCGCGCGCCAGGCCGATGCGCGCGACCAGCCGCACCCACAGCGGCATCGACAAGGCGCCTGCGGCGAAGTAGCTCGCCAGGAAGAGCGGCTCCAGGGCCTGCGCCTGCAGCCGGTCGCGCACGAAGAAGAGCACGAGCGTGGCGGGCACCGCGCTGGCAATGCCGTTGACGAGGTAGATCGCCAGCAGCCGGCGAAAGGCCGGGCTGGCCCAGGGCAGCACGAGCGAGCCCGTCTCGCGGGCCGCGTGCGCCACCGGGCGCGGGGCCTGCCACAGCAGCGCCAGCGCCAGGGCCAGCGAAGCGGCGAAGACGAGCGTGGCCGCGTGCAGGCCGGCCAGGGCCGGCAGCGCGCTGGCCACGAGCACGCCCAGCAGCGACAGGCCCTCGCGCCAGGACACGACGCGTGCGCGCTGGCGCTCGTCGCCGCCCAGGCGCGCGCCCCAGGCCTGGTGCAGCACGCTGGCCACGCTGTAGGCCAGGTAGGTCACGGCGAGCATCACCGCGCACCACACGAGCAGCCCCGTGCCCTCGCGTACTGCGGGAAAGAAGAGCGCGCGAAAGCCCAGCGCGAGCACGACGGCGGAGGCCACCGCGGCCACGAGCACGCGCTGCACCGAGGCTGCAAACCAGCCGTCCACCCAGCGCCCGATGAGCGGGTCGGCCACCGCGTCGAGCAGCCGCGCGCCCAGCAGCAGCGCCCCGAGCACGCCCAGCTCCACGCCGAACTCCACCGCGTAGTGGTTGGGCAGCACCACGTACAGCGGCAGCGCCACGAAGGCCAGCGGAAAGCCGAGTGCGCCGTAGCGCAAGCCCTGGGCCCACCCGACGCCGGGCACCAGGGCGGCGTTCTTCATGGCAGCCCGAGCAGCGCGGCTCGCAGCCGCGGCTCGGAGGTCACGGGTGCCAGCCAGATGCCGAAGAAGCGCCGCGCGAAGTCGGCGTCGCGCTTCTCGCCGCGCAACTGGCCGTTGACGAAGAAGCGCACCAGTCCGTCGGCTCGCTGCACACCGGTGATGCGGTCGCCCGGCCGCACGTCGGGGAAGAATTGCACCATCGCCTGCAGCCAGCGCTCGGCCGCCTCCTGGGCGATAGGTCCGGCGCGGCGCATCTCCTCGAGCGAACGCTCGGCGATGCGACGGCCGGGCAGTTCGCGCGCGTACTCGATCTCCAGGGCCAGCGGCCGGCGGGTCCAGTCCTCCGGCCCCACCGGCGCCTCGGCCGTCCACAGCCGGATGTCGTAGACGTGCAGGCCCAGGAAACGCATCTGCGCACGGCCCTGCACGCGCGCGGCAGGCCACTCCGAGGCGAGTTCCCGCGGCGGCCCGCCCGGGCTGCCGGGCGCCGGGTTCGTGGCGCGCGCGTGCCCGGGGACGGCCAGCGTGGCGGCGGCCGCGGCCACGGGCAGCAGCGCCAGCGCGGGCGCGTGCGCGACCCGTTGCAGCAGGTGTCGTCGGCGCATCGCTCAGGCGTGACGCAGCGTGAACTGCACCACGTCGGTGTTGCCGGTGTCGAAGGCCGCCTCGCAGTAGGCGAGGTAGAACTCCCAGATGCGCATGAAGCGCGTGTCGAAGCCCAGGCGCCGAACCTGCGCATCGCGCGCGAGGAAGGCGCTGCGCCAGCGCCGCAGCGTCTCGGCGTAGTCGGGCCCGAAGGCCAGTTCGCGCTCCACCTCGAGGCCGGCGCGGCGCGCCTCGGCGCGGAAAGCCTGCGGGCTGGGCAGCACGCCGCCGGGAAAGATGTACTGCTGGATGAAGTCGGTGGAGCGCAGGTAGCGCTCGAACAGGTCGTCGCGGATCGTGATGGTCTGGATGCAGGCGCGCCCGCCTGGCTTGAGCCGCTGCTTCAGGCAGCCGAAGAAGCTCTCCCAGTACTCGCGCCCGACCGCCTCGAACATCTCGATGGAGACGATGGCATCGAAGGGCGCATCGGCGATGTCGCGGTAGTCCTGCAGGCGCAGGTCCGCGCGCGAGGAGGCACCGGCGCGCGTCAGGCGCTCGCGCGCGTAGTCGAGCTGCTCCGTGGACAGCGTCACGCCCGTCACGTGGGCGCCGCGCGCGCCCGCCGCCTCCTCGGCCAGCGCACCCCAGCCGCAGCCGATCTCCAGCACCCGGTGGCCGGCGCGCACGCCGCACTCGTCGAGCGCGCGCTGGAACTTCGCGCGCTGCGCCTGCGGCAGCTCCTGGCGCGGGTCGCCCGCGAAGAGTGCGCTCGAGTACGTCATCGTGTCGTCCAGCCACAGCCGGTAGAAGGCGTTGCCGATGTCGTAGTGGGCGTGGATGTTCTTGCGGCTGCCGCGGCGCGAGTTGCGCTGCAGCAGGTGCTTGAGGCGGTAGGCGAGCACGCCCCACCAGCGGCCGTAGATCACCTGCTCGATCGCATCGCGGTTGGCGATGAGCAGGCGCAGCAGTGCCGGCAGGTCGGGTGTCGTCCAGCCGCCGTCGATGAAGGTCTCGGCAAAGCCGATGTCGCCGCTCTTGAGGGCGGCCCCGCACACGCGCCAGTCCAGCAGCCGCAGCGCGGCCTGCGGCTCGCCGCCGGGGCCGAAGCGCCGCTGCGAGCCGTCGGGAAGCTGAACGTCCAGCGTGCCCTGGCGCAGCTGGCGCAGCAGCGCGAAGACGGCCCGGGCAGAAGCCGGCGCACCGTCGGGCAGCGCCGACGAGCGTTCGGTGGGGGAGGCGGTGAGCGTGGACATCGTCGGGCTCCAGGAGGGGGCGTGCAGTGGGGCGGGCCTCAGTTGCGCGCAGCGGGCCGTTGTTCGAGCGGTGCCATTGGCCGCTGGCGCGTGACGAAGGCCTCGGGGGCCGGGGGCTTGCGGAAGAAGGGCACGTGCTTGCGCCACAGCCGCCAAGCCTGCCAGTGGATGCGCAGCGTCACGCCCAGGCTCATCAACGGCATGGCCACGAGCGCGCGGCGCGCGCTGCCCGTGCTCAAGGGCTCGAGCCGTCCCGACACGCTCGTGAGCAGCAGCGGCCCGGCCTCGTCGTCGTGCTCGATGCGCGCGACCACGCGCCCGGACGTGCGCATGAACCGAAAGCGGTAGCGCCCGCGCACCGCGCAGAAGGGCGAGACGTGGAAGACCTTGTCGGTGGCCAGCTCGCGCCCGAAACCCACCTGCGCGCCGTCGAGCAGGTAGCAGTGACGCTCGCCGAAGGTGTTGTTCACCTCCGCCACCACCGCTGCGAGCGAGCCGTCGCGGCGATGCGCATACCAGAAGCTCACGGGCTTGAAGACGTAGCCGAGCACGCGCGGGTAGGTCTGCAGCCAGATCTCGCCGTCGGCGTCCGACACGCCCTCGCGCTCCAGCAGCGACTCCACCCAGGCCAGCGCATCGGCTTGTCCGCGGCCATGGTCGGCGTCGTGGAAGGACAGCAGCGCCCGGCGGTTGCGTGCCAGCGCGGCATCGGGTGCCTCGCGCAGGGTGCGCATCGGCAGCAGCAGGAAGAAAGTGGGGTAGGCGAAGCGGTTCAGGGCCGGGCGCAGCCGTGTGTGGCGCACCTCGCCGACGGCCAGCAGCGGCCGCGGCGTGGCCGCAGCAGCCGCCTGCTTGCTCACGCCGCCCTCGCCGCGGCGTCGCGCAGCTTCCACTGCTCGCGCAGGCCCTGCACGACGGCCAGCCCCGACATCAGCCCGTCCTCGTGGAAGCCGTAGCGGGTCCAGGCCCCGCAGAACCAGACATGCGAGCGACCCTGGAAGCGCGGGAGCTCGCGCTGCGCCGCCACGGCCGCCTGGTCGAAGACGGGATGGTCGACGTCGAACTCGGCCACCACGTGCGCCGGGTCGATCGGCCCGGCCGGGTTCAGCGAGACCAGAACGGGCGTCTTCCAGGGCAGCGGCTGCAGGCGGTTGATCCAGTAGTGCAGGCACACGGCCGCCTGTTCCTGGCCGATGCTCGGTGCACGCTCGTAGTTCCAAGAGGCCCAGGCCAGGCGGCGCCGGGGCATCACCGTGACGTCGGTGTGCAGCACGGTGCGGTTGCGCTGGTAGCGCAGCGACGCCAGCCAGCGCCGCTCGTCGGCCGGCGCATCGGTGAGCAGCGCCAGGCTCTGGTCGGTATGGGTGGCCAGCACCACGTCGTCGAAACGTTCCTCGCCCTGGTCGGTGGCCACCCACACGCCGGCCGTGCCGCTGGTGGGCGGCACGCGGCGCACCGCGTGCACCGGGGTGGCCAGACGTGCATCGCCGATGCGCGCGAGCATGCGCCGGACGTACTCGCGCGAGCCGCCGCGCACCGTGTGCCACTGCGGCCGGTCGTTGACCTGCAGCAGCCCGTGGTTGTGGCAGAAGCGCACCATCGTGCCCACGGGAAAGCGCAGCATCTGGTCCGTCGGGCACGACCAGATGCAGCCGATCATCGGCAGGAAGTACCAGTCGCGAAAGGGCTGCCCGAAGCGGTGGCGCACGAGGAACTCGCCGATGGGCTCGTGCAGCGCGGCATCGGCCCCTTGCAGGGCCAGCGAGGTGGCCAGCCGGTTGAAGCGCAGGATGTCGCGCAGCATCGCCAGGAAGGACGGGCGCAGCAGGTTGCGCCGCTGGGCGAAGACGGTGTTGAGGTCCGAGCCGCTCCACTCCAGGCCGCTGGCGCGGTGCTGCACGGAAAACGACATGTCGGAGGCGGCAGTGGGCACGCCGAGCTCGTCGAAGAGCTGGCGCAGCAGCGGGTAGGTGCGGTGGTTGAAGACCAGGAAGCCCGTGTCCACCCCGTGCGTGATGCCCTCGAGCGTGACATCCACCGTGTGGCTGTGGCCGCCGAAGTGCGTGCCGGCCTCGTACAGCGTGACCTCGGCCTCCTCGGCCAGCGACCATGCCACGCTCAGCCCGGAGATGCCCGAGCCGACGACGGCCACGCGCCGTCTCATGCCAGCGGGCGGGAGCAGGGCCGGCCCCAGGTCAGGGAACCGGCGCGAGTCCGGCCCCGGTTGTAGAAAGCTGCCGCGCGGCGCCCCCGAGCGAATGAGGGAGGGAGGGAGGAGGAGACGCGCTCCGGGATTTCAGCCGGCGTGACCGGCCGACCACGCGGCAGGGAAATCGAAGAACGGGCAAGATCCGGACACCGGACGCACCCCGGCACCGGAGTCGTCAGGCGACCCGGGCAGCTGCCAGCCGTGCCGGCAGGAGGGCGGTTGGTGTGGTCCATGAAGGACATTACTATACCGTTCAAATTGTGAACGGGTTGGTCGCTTTCCGGGTGTCCTGGTCATCTGACAATCGAATTGTCAAGTTCGCTTGACATTACAATCCGGGCCTCGGGATGGCGCATCCGGGAATTCCCGGATCCCGGGTGGTGCGCCTTCCTTCAGTCTTCAACCCGTCATGCTCTACCCCGAACTTTTCAAGCAGCTCGAGTCCGTGCGCTGGAACATGGACACCGACATCCCGTGGTCGAGCTTCGATGCCGCGCGCCTGAGCGACGAGCAGGCGCGCACCATCAAGATGAACGCGATCACCGAGTGGGCGGCGTTGCCGGCCACCGAGATGTTCCTGCGCGACAACCGCG
>JBBAPJ010000025.1:1646-29221 GCA_040400855.1 Rubrivivax sp. | reverse complement strand
CGAATCGGCGTGAATCGTGCCGGTGATGCCCAGGCGCTCGATGCTCAGCAGCGTATCGGTGCCGCCCTGTCCGTCGTCCCAGGTCTGCGAGGTCGCGCCCGGGACGAAAGTCGACAGGTCCAGCGTCAGGCCGGCGGTGCGCCCAAGCTCGTCGTAGCGATAGTTCACGAAGTCCGTGCCGTTGCCGCCATCGAGCAGGTCATTGCCCGCATCGCCGCGCAGGTTGTCGTCGCCCTCACCGCCAAGCAGCGTGTCGTTGCCCGCATTGCCGCGCAGGATGTCGTTGCCCGCACCACCGTTCAAGCTATCCGCCTGATCGTTGGCATTGGTCACGCCACTGTTGCCAGAAAAACCGCTCAAGAAGTCGCTGCCGTCCCCGCCCGAGATGGTGTCCGCACCTGCGCCTCCACTGAGGTAGCTGGAGACATCCAGGCCGCCATCGTCCCCCGCGTTGCCCTCGATGTAGTCGTTGCCGTCACCGCCCCAGACGGCATCGTTGCCGTCGCCACCGATCAGCGAGTCATTGCCCGCGTTGCCGTTGATCGTGTCGTTGCCGCCCAGGCCCGCCAGCGAGTCGGGGCCGCTCGTGCCGGTCAGGCTGTCGGGACCCTCCGTGGATGTCGTCGAGATGCCCGGCGTGTACTGGATGGAGCCCACTCCACCGGACATCGAGCCCGTGAACACGGCGCTGGCAAAGGTCGTCCCCTGCAGCGTGATGTTCAGGTCCGGCCCCGGGATCGTGTCGGTGCCGATCTTCAGCACCGCCTGCGTTGCGCTTGCCTCCACCGCCCACTGGCCCTGGCCCAGCGAGGTGGAACTGGCCGCCGGCGTGCTGGAAAGAGTGGAGAGCCCAGCCAGTGCGATGGTGTCACCGGGCGCGAAGTCGGTGATGACATCCACGCCGTAGGCCTTCGAGACATCGAAGCCGAAGGTGTCGTTGCCCGCCCCACCGGTCATCGAGTCGTCGCCCGCCTCGCCGAGCAGCCGGTCGTCTCCGGCCCCACCCACCAGCAGGTCGCGTCCATTGCCGGCCACGAGCGTGTCGTTGCCCTCCTGGCCGTCCAGGGTGTCAGGCCCGTTGCCGCCCGTGAGGCTGTCGGGGCCCGTGCCGCCCTGGAAGAACTGGCCCTGCGCGTAGCGGATGGCCGCATCCTGCCCGAAGCTCTCGGTGTAGAAGCTCCCGGCATCGGTGATGGTCTGCAGGACGACGGACACGTCGGCGCCCGCCACGGAGTCCACTCCCACGTGCACCGTGACTGGCCCCCCGCTCGCGCCGGGGACGATGATGGCCTGGCCCTTGGTCAGGGATGCCGGATCGCCGCCAATGGTCAGGCTCGCCAGCGCCCCGATGTCGTGCACCACGATCTCGTCGTCGGCCCCGAAGTCCGTCACCGTGTCGGTGCCGTTGCCCACGCCGCGGTACGCGAAGGTGTCACGGCCGCCTCCACCCGTGAAGGTGTCGTTCCCGCCATCGCCCTTGAGGTAGTTGCGCTCGGTGCCACCCACAAGCACGTCAGCCGCGCTGCCGCCGTTGACGTGGAGTTCCTCGATGCTGATGAGCTTGTCCAGGCCGCCCTGCAGGTCGTCCTGCATGCCGCCCGTGACGGAGGAATTCAGGGTGGACGTGAAGTTGATCGGCGTGGTGGCGTTGCCGTAGTAGTACGAGGCAATGTCGTTGCCAGCGCCACCGTCGGCGGTGTCGCGGTCGGCGCTGCCGCTGACCATGTTGAAGAAGTCGTCGCCGTCACCGCCCAGCAGCTGGTCGTTGCCGCGGTCGTTGTTCAGCAGGTCGTTGCCGCCCAGGCCCGACAAGGTGTCGGAACTCCCGGTGCCCGACAACGTGTCGTTCCCGGTCGTGCCGGAGACACTTTGGCCAGCCGTGTAGGTGATCCAGCTTCCCCAGCTGTCCCTGTTGACGCTGAAGTCGGCCGCGTTGAAGCTGCCCAGCAGCGTGATCGTGGCATCGGCGCCAGGGGTCGAGTCCAGGCCCACGGACAGCACCGTCTCGCTGGCGCTCGTCGAGACCGCGATCTGGCCAGCCAGCACCGAGCCGGAGGCCAGGCTGCCGCCGAATGCCGTGACCTGCAGGCCGCTGAAGGCCAGTTGGTCGCCGCCGTTGCCGAGGTCGGTCACGGTGTCGTTGCCGCTGCCGCCGGGCAGCGTCGCGTCCCAGGCAAAGATGTCGTACCCGGCGCCACCGGTGAGGGTGTCGTTGCCGCCGTTGCCCATCAGGTAATTGACTTCGGCGCCGCCCACGATCGAATCGGCACCCTTGCCGCCGAAGACGTGCAGCTCCTCGAAATTGGCAAGGGTGTCAGTGCCGCCTCGACCGTCGGCCTGCGTGCCGCTGCCCAGCGTGGAGCGGAAGACCACCGACGCGGTGTCGTTCCCGAACCAGTACTGCGCGATGTCGCGCCCGTCGCCGCCGTCGGCCGAGTCGTTGTCGGCTGCGTTGCTGCCCAGGCTGATGTAGTCGTCGCCCGCGCCGCCCTGAATCAGGTCGATGCCGCTGCCGCCGTTGATGAAGTCCTTGCCGTCCCCGCCAATCAGGGTGTCGCGGCCGGCATAGCCGCCATTGATCGTGTCGTCGCCGGCTGCCCCATCGATCAAGTCGGAGCCTTGACCGCCCGAGAGCGAGTCGTTGCCTGCGGTGCCCGTGACCGTCTGGCCTTGCGAGTAGCGGATGTCCGAGCCGGACGTGCTGCCCGACGTCCAGGTGCTGAGCCGCAAGTCCTGCGGGTTGTAGGCACCCTGCAGCGTGATCGTCAGGTCTGCGCCTGGGTTGCTGTCGGAGCCCACGTGCAGCGTCGTCGAGCTGCCCGTGCTCACCACCGCCACCTGGCCGGCCAGCACCGCTGTCGAGGCGAGCGTGGTGCTCAGCGTCGTGATCGTCAGGCCGTTGAAGGTCAGGGTGTCTTCCTCGCCAGCCGGTGCCGCGGAAGTGGCCTTGGCAAAGTCGGTGACCGTGTCCGCCCCGTTGGCCTTCGTCATGTCGAAGGCGAAGGTGTCGTTGCCCGCACCACCCGTGAGGGTGTCGTTGCCCTCGTTGCCCATCAGGTAGTTGCGTTCGGCACCACCGCGGATGGTGTCGGCGAGCTTGGTGCCGAAGACGTGCACTTCCTCCACCCCCGTGAGGGTGTCCATGCCGCCACGGCCATCGTTCTGGGCGCCCGAGGCGTTGAGGTAGTTCGACGTGAAGTCGATGCCCGCGCCGGTGTCGTTGCCGTAGAAGTACGAGGCGATGTCGAAGTTGCCGTCCCCGCCGTCCACGCGGTCGTTGTCTCCTGCGCCGGCCCCCGCGGAAAGCTCGAAGCGGTCGTCGCCGGCTCCGCCTTCCAGCGTGTCGTTGCCGGCGTCGCCTTGCAGCGTGTCGTTGTCCGCATCGCCACGCAGCAGGTCGTTGCCCAGCCCGCCGGTGAGGCGATCGCTGCCTGCGCCGCCGCTGATGGAGTCGTTGCCATCGTCCCCGAAGAGCGAGTCGCTGCCACCCAGGCCCGAGAGGGAGTCGTTGCCGCCACGGCCCAGCAGCGTGTCGCCGCTGGCGCCGCCCTCGAGCGTGTCGTTGAAGGCCGAGCCGCTCAACTGCTCGATGCTCACGAAGGTGTCGTTGCCATCGGCGCCCGAGCTCGTGTTCGTGTTCAGGCTCGCGTTGACGGCGCCATCGGCCAGGTCGTACTGCACGCGGTCGGTGCCCACGCCGCCGTCGAAGCTGTCGTTGCCCTTGCCGCCACGGAAGAAGTTGCTGCCGCCGTCGCCCGTGATCGCATCGTTGAAGGGCGAGCCGTCGACGTTCTCGATGCCCACCAGCGTGTCGGTGCCGCTGGACGCGCCGCTGGCCGTGCCGGTGGTCAGGTTCACGGTGACGCCCGACGTGGCATCAGCAAAGCTCACCGTGTCGAAGGTGTTCGTGAAGGTGCCGCCAACGAGCGAATCGTTGCCCGGACCACCCAGCAGCGAGTCGGAGCCTTCGGCCCCGTTCAGGGTGTCGTTGCCCTCCCCGCCCAGCATCAGGTCGTTGCCGTAGTAGCCGTTCAGGCGGTCGTTGCCGCCCCGGCCCTCGAGCCGGTCGGCGAAGGTGTTCACGATCAGGCTGCCGTCCGGATTCAGGAACTGCATCCCGTTGAGGGTGCTGCCCAGATCGCCGCCGATGATCACCCGACCCGGTGTGTCGTCGGGAGTTCCCGAGACCGGCTGGCCGTCCAGCGTCAGGCCCTGCACGCCGTATCGCGTGATGCCCGTCGCATTGGCCTGGGAGGCGAAGATGATGCGCGCCACGTTGGTCGAGACCTGCCCCGACACGTTGACGTTCTGGATGTTCTTGAAGTTCGCGTCACCGAAGTACCAGAGCGCCACCGACGTCGTCACCGTGCCTGCCGACCAGGTGCTGCCCGTGTAGGAGCCCGTGGCGTTGACGAAGTCGATGCTGTTGATGTGACGGTTGTCCGTCACGTCCAGACCGTTCGTGCCCCAGTCGAAGGAGGTGAGGTACACCACGTCCTCGCCCGTGTTGCCCGAGACCTGCACACGCTGGCTGTCCGTGCCGCCGGTGGCCTGTGTGGCGCCGCCGAGCCACACGCCGTAGTAGAAGCCCTTGAGATAGTTCCCGCGTACGACGGTTCCCTCGTTGGAGCTGTCGGCGGATGCACTGGCACTCACGAGGTTGATGGCCACCGGGATGACCGATGAGGTTCCGCTCGTGACGGACTTGCCCTCCCGGTTGCTCACGAAGGCATTGCCCTCGATCTGCACCCCCGAGCGGTGCTGACCGATGCCCACGATCGCGTCCATGTCCACATCCGCAAACACGTTGTCGCGGATCGACAGGCCCTCGATGCGGTTGACGGCCTTGTCGGTGCTGGGTGTGGTCGTCTCGATGCGGATGATCTCGTCGGCCGCGCGCTGCGCGTCGGTGAAGCCAGCCGAGTTCTTGTTGAAGGTGAAGCCTTCGATCGACACGTCCTGCAAGGCGGTCGAGCCGTTGACCTGGATCGTGATGGCCGGCTTCTCGTTGGCCGGGGCGATCACGGCTTCGCCGACATGGCCTGCGCCTCCGCGTACCGAGACCGCGCCCGTGGACGGATCGCGCGTGAAGGCCGGGTTGCCGTCGACCGTGCTGAGGTTGGCCGCGCCGATCAGGGTGATCGACTTGCCGATCACGAGGTTCTCGGCATAGACGCCCGCCGAGACGACGACGACGTCACCCGGGTCGGCTGCGTCGATCGCCGCCTGTATCGTCTGGTAGCCGCCCACGCCAACGACGCGCGCGGTCGTGCCGTCGCTGAACTTCACGACCTCCACGCCCGAGAGCGTCTTGGTCTGCCCGCCCGGCCCGTTGAGGACGAACTGCGAGGCGCCGAAGCTGAAGCCCGCCAGCGTCGTGTCGTCGCCCGGCACGAAGGGCAGCACCACGGTGTCGACGCCGTCGCCGCCGAAGATGGTGTCGTTGCCGGCACCCGCGACGATCGTGTCGTTGCCCGCAAGCGCGCGGATCACGTCACGGCCACTGCCGCCCGTGATGGCATTGGCCCCGTCCGTGCCCCTGCGGAAAGCCACGTCGAGGACGTTGGAGGACGAGGAGGGGTTGCCAGCCGGATCCACCTGGCGCACGCGCAGCGTCTCGCCGGATGGGGCGTCTGGCAGCGTCGCGCCCCAGGTCTGGCCGCCATCGGTGCTGTACTGCAGCAGGTTGCCCGTGGCCACGCCGGTGACGGCCGGGTTGAGGTCCGTGCCCAGCGCCAGGCTCGGTGCGCCAGAAGGCGTGTTGTCGAAGGTGAAGGTGAAGATCGCGCTGGCCGCGGAGGTGTTGCCTGCGGCGTCGACCTGGCGCACCTGCACGGAGTTGGAGCCGGACTTGGGCTCGAACTCGTCCTTCCAGTCACTGCCGCCGTTGGTGCTGAACTGCACCTTCGCGCCGCTCTCCAGGCCCGTGACGTTCAGCCGCCCGTCGTTGGTGAGGCGGTCGGTGGCACTCGTGCCGGTGTCGTTGAGCAGTGCAACCGTGGGCACGGTGGTGCTCGTGTCGAGCACGAAGTTCAGCGCCTGGCTGGGCTGCGAGACGTTGCCCGCGGCGTCCACCTGGCGCACGATGACGGAGTTGGGCCCGGCCTTGGCGGTGAAGCTCGCGCCCCAGGTCTGGCCACCGTCGGTGGAGTACTCCACCTTCGCTGCGCTCTCGGTGTCCTCGAGCTCGAGGGTGCCCACGCGCGTGATGCCATCGCCATCGCTCGCGCCCGTGTCGTTCGCCAGTTCCACCTTGGGCGTGCCCGGCGCGACGGTGTCGATCGTCACGAACAGCGACGCCGACGCGGGGCTGTCCACGCCGGCCGCATCGGTGTAGATCGCGCGGAACTCGTTGGCCCCCTGGCCCAGGCCGCTGATGGCGACCTTGTACAACCCGGCTGAAGCCTCCGAGGCGCTGAAGATCGCGCCATCGGCGTTGCGCACGAAGCGCACGGCACCCCCCGGCTCGGCTGTGGCCGAGAGCTCGATGTTGCCGCTGTTGGAGGTCAGCCCATCACCTTGCACACCCGTGTCGGGCGAGAAGGCAAGCTGGCGCGGCGCCGGCGGCGCAAGCTCGGCCGAGGAGAGCGTGAACTCGAAGGGGCTGCTGGCCAGCGAGACGTTGCCCGCCTCATCCGTCTGGCGCACGAGCACGCTGTTGGCCCCGGGCTGGGCCGCGAAGCTCGCGCTCCAGGTCTGGCCCCCGTCGGTGCTGTACTCCACCTTCGCGTCGTCTGCGGCCTGCACCTCCAGCGTGCCATCGGCCGTGATGCGGTCGGTGCTGCTCGTGCCGGTATCCCGCTTGAGCCCCACGCCAGGCGCCTGCGGCGCTTGCGTGTCCAGCGTGAAGCGCAGCTCCGCCTCGTCCGAGACGTTGCCCGCCGTGTCGGTCTGGCGCACCTTCACCCGGTTCTCGCCCGAGCGAGCCTGGAAGCCCGTGCTCCAGGTGCTGCCCCCGTCGGTGGAGTACTCGATGCGCGCGCCGGCCTCGGTGCCCGTGACGCTGAGCGCCCCGTTGCTCGTCACCCGGTCGGTGGCGCTGGCGCCGGTGTCGTTGGCCAGCGCCACGGTGGGTACGCCCGCCTGCGTGTCCAGCGTGAAGCTCAGGCTCGTGCTCGCACCCGAGACGTTGCCCGCGCGGTCGGTCTGGCGCACCTGCACCGAGTTGGCGCCCGCAGCCGCGGCGAAGCTCGCGCTCCAGGTCTGCCCGCCGTCGGTGGAGTACTCCACCTGCGCGCCGGACTCCACCCCGCCCAGGTTGAGCGTGCCCACGCGCGTGATGCGGTCCGTCGCGCTCGTGCCGGTGTCGCTCGCCAGCGCCAGGGTCGGCGCGGCTGCGGTCCGGTCCAGCGTGAAGTTCAGCGTCGTGGAGGCCGAGACATTGCCCGCCTTGTCCGTCTGGCGCACGCGAACGTTGTTGACCCCGGCCTGCGCCGTGAAGGCGTCACCCCAGGTCGCGCCGTTGTCGGTGCTGTACTGCACCCGCGCGCCCTCCTCGGTGGCGCCCACCGTCACCGCGCCGTCGCCGGTGATGCGGTCGCTGCTGCTGGCACCCGTGTCGCGCGCCAGCACCAGCGTGGGCGCGCCTGGCGCCAGGGAGTCGATGGTCACGATCCGGGGCTCGGAGGCCAGGCTCGCGTTGCCTGCCTTGTCCACCACGGTGGCGCGGAACTCGTTGGCGCCCTGGCCCAGCCCGCTCCAGGTGGCCGTGTAGGTGCCCGGCGTGGACGACTCGGTGGCCGTGACGACGGCACCGTCGCTGGCGCGCACCACGCGCACCGTCTGGCCCGCCTCGGCCGTGATCGTCAGCGTGATCGAGGTGCTGCGCGTCAGCCCGTCGCCCACCGTGCCCGTGTCGGGCGTGAAGCCCGTGATCGCGGGCCGGCCCGGGGCCGAGGTGTCCAGCGTGAAGCTCAAGGCCACGGGCTCGGACGTGTTGCCCACCAGGTCGAGCTGGCGCACCTGCAGCGTGTTCAGGCCTGGCTTCGGGCTGAACTCGCTGCCCCAGGTCTGCCCGCCGTCGGTGCTGTACTGCACCACGGCCCCTTGCTTGAGGCCGGAGATCTTGAGCGTCGCGTCGCTGGTCACGCCGTCGCTGGCGCTGCTGCCCGTGTCGGACTGCAGCTCCACGTTCAGGATCGGCGCGCTCAGGTCCACCTGGAAGGCCGTGGCGATCTTGCCCGCCGCGCTCGCGTTGCCCGCACCGTCCGTCTGGCGCACCTGCACCGACTCGGCCGCGTAGCTGCCCCCGGGAACGACGAAGCTCGTGCCGCTGCCGGCCGTCCAGGTCTGGCCACCGTCGACGGAGTACTCCCACGAAGCACCGTTCTCGAGCCCGGCAACCGCCACGCGGCCCGTGCCCGTGATGCCATCCACCGCGTTCACGAGGCTCGGGGTGGGGGTGGCCGCTGCGGTGTCCAGCGTGAAGGTGAGCGTGGTGCTGCCGGCCGACGTGTTGCCCGCCAGGTCCGTCTGGCGCACGCGCACGGTGTTGCTGCCCTCGCTGGGCGTGAAGCTCGAGCTCCAAGTCGCCCCGCCATCGGTGCTGTACTGCAGCAAGGCGCCCGGCTCGGTGCCGCTGATCTCCAGCGCCGCGGCCTTCGTCACCCGGTCGCTGCTGCTGGCACCCGTGTCACTGGCCAGGCTGACCGTCGGCGCGGTGGCGCTGTTGTCCAGCGTGAAGGTGAAGACGTCGCTGGCCTGCGAGACGTTGCCCGCGCCGTCGGTCTGGCGCGCCTGCACGGTGTTCGTGCCTGTCCTGGCCACGAAGCCGTTCGTCCAGGTGGCCCCGCCGTCGGTGGAGTACTCCACGCGCGCGCCCGCCTCGGCGCCGCCCACGGTGAGGGTACCCGTCTTGGTGATGCGGTCGGTGGAGCTGGCACCGGTGTCGTTGGCCAGGCTCAGCACCGGCTTGGAGCCGGCCACGTTGTCGAAGGTGAAGCTCAGCGCCGCGCTGGGCGCGGAGGTGTTGCCCGCCAGGTCCACCTGCCGCACGCGCACGCCGTTGGCGCCCTGCGCGGGCGTGAAGCTCGCGCTCCAGGTCTGCCCGCCGTCGGTGCTGTACTGCAGCGTCGAGCCCGGCTCGGTGCCACCGACCTTGAGCGTGGCGTCACGCGTGACGCGGTCGCTGGCGCTGTTGCCGGTGTCGGCGTTCAGTGCCACCGTGGGCGCGGCCGCCGTGTTGTCCCAGGTGAAGCTGAGCTCCTCGCTCGCCTGCGAGGCGTTGCCCGCCAGGTCCACCTGGCGCACGCGCACGCTGTTGGCACCCACCACGGGCGCGAAGTTCGCCGTCCAGGTCTGCCCGCCATCGGTGGAGTACTGCGCGCGCGCGCCGTCTTCCAGGCCCGTGACGGCCAGCGCCGGGTTGCTCGTGATGCCGTCGCTCGTGCTCGCACCCGTGTCGCCGGCCAGCCCCACTGCCGGGGCGTCGGGCGGGGCGATGTCCACCGTGAAGGTGAAGGGCGCGCTCGAGGCCGAGGGCGTGCCCGCGGCGTTCACCTGGCGCACGTAGACCGTGTTGGGCCCCAGCACCGGGCTGAAGGAGCCGCTCCAGGTCTGCCCGTCGGTGGAGTACTCCACCGTCGCCCCGGGCTCGACCTCGCTGACCTCCAGCACCGAGCTGCTGGTCACGCGGTCGGTGCTGCTCGCACCCGTGTCGCTCACCAGCTTGAGCACCGGCGGCGCAGCCGCCGTCTCCTGCGTGGACAGCTCGAAGCTCAGCACTGCGCTGGGCGCCGAGGCGTTGCCCGCGGCGTCCACCTGCCGCACCTGCACGCTGTTGCTGCCCGCCTGAGGCGTGAAGCTCGCGCTCCAGGTCTGGCCGCCGTCGGTGCTGTACTGCACCGTGGCGCCGTCCTCCTGGCCCGTCACGGCCAGCCGGCCGTCGTTGGTGAGGCGGTCCGTGGCGCTCGAGCCGGTGTCGCGCAGCAGCGCCACGCCCGGCGTGGCCGGACCGGTGCTGTCCAGCGTGAAGCTCAGGGGCGCCGAAGCCGCGCCCACGTTGCCCGCGGCGTCCGTCTGGCGCACGAGCACCGTGTTCGCACCGGGCTGTGCAGTGAAGCTCGCGCTCCAGGTGCCGCCCTGGTCGGCGGAGTACTCCACCTTCGCGCCTTCCTCCACCCCGGCCAGGCTGAGCGCGCCATCGTTGGTCAGCCCGTCGCTGGCGCTCGAGCCGGCGTCGCTGGCCAGGCTCACGGTGGGCGCATCGGGCGCGCGCGCGTCGGTGGCGATCGTCACCGCGCCGGCCTCGCCGGCGTTGCCGGCCGCGTCCGTGTAGCGGCCCGCAGGCAGGCTCACGCTGGCTGCGCCCTGGAAGCCGGGCGTGGGCGTGAAGTCCACCGTGTAGGCCTTCAGGTCGCTGGCCGACACCGCAAAGCGCGACAGCGTCCCGCCCACGACCACCAGGTCAGCCTGCGTGAAGCCGTTGGGAATCTCCGAGAAGCGCAACGTGACGGTGGCCGCCTCGCCGATCTTGAGCGTGCTGGCGCTGGCGGTGATCGTCACCGTGGGCGACTCGGTGTCGTTGGTGCTCGACAGCGCCGCGTCCTGCACCTGGCTGGTCAGCGCCGAGCCCGCAAACGCGCTCGCATCCAGCGGCGCGCTGCTCTGCCCCGAGGTGCTGTTGCTCACGGCGCTGGCCAGGTTGGCCTGCGCCACCTCCTGCACCGCCGCGATGCTGGCCAGCGCCGCCGAGGCGTCGCCGCTCAAGTCCAGCTCCGTGATGGCCGTGTTCACGCTGGCCAGCGCCGTGGCCACCCCGGCCGAGGCCTCGGCCAGCTTGGCCTGCACGTCCGCGTTGCCGGAGTTGCTGGCCACCTGGCCGATCACGTCCTGCAGCGCCGTGGCATCGCCCAGGCTCACCGAGCCGGTGGAGGCGCTCACCACGTTGGCCAGCGCCGCCACCACCTGCGTGGAGGTGCCAGCCGCATCCTCGCTGCCCGTGGCGCCCGTCACCGCCGCCGTCAGCACCTCGATCGTGTTGGCGATCTTGGCGGCCACCTTCTGCACGTTCACCGCTGCGGCCAGTTGCTCGGGCGTGGCGTTGGGGTCGGCCGCCACGTCCAGCGGGTCGTAGTCAGCCAGCGTCTTGCCCGCGGGCAGCTCGATGCCCAGTGCGGCGATCAGCTTGGCCTCGGCCGCCGCCACCTCCTCGGGCGTGGCGTCGGCGCTGACCTGCGCCGCCACCAGGCTCGTCAGCGGGTTGACCACGTTGGAGCCTGCCGGCGCCACGTAGGTCTGCCCGAAGGCCAGGCCCGTGGAGACGTCGCGCGACAGGATGTCGCCCGCCGCGTTCTTGATCGGCGTGGTGATCAGCCGCCCCGCACCCGCCAGGCCCGAGAACTTGCCGTCCGCCCCCGTGATGACGAAGTTCTCCGCCGTGAACAGACCGTCGCCATTGGCGTCGGTGAAGGCCTCGCCGTCGTCGAAGCGCCCGTTGTCGTTGGCGTCCGTGAAGGCCTCGTGGTCCCACACGCTGTTGTTGTTCGCATCGCGGAACACCAGCGCGTTGGCGATGTAGCCGTCAGCCACCGTACCGGCGGAGAGCTCGAACTCCAGCGTGTTGCTCGCGCCCGAGGCATTGCCCGCCAGGTCCACCTGGCGCGTGAGCACCGTGTTGGCGCCAACGGAGGCCGTGAAGCTCGTGCTCCACGTCTGCCCGCCGTCGGTGCTGAACTCGATGAGCGAGGCGCTCTCCGAGAAGATCACCCCCACCGTGCCGTCGGCCTTGAGCACTGCCGTGGGCGCGTTGGCACCCTGGTCCAGCGTGAAGGCCAGCGGTGCGCTCGCGCCCGACACGTTGCCCGCCGCGTCCACCATGCGCACCAGCACCGTGTTGGCACCCTGCGCGGCAGTGAAGCTCGTGCTCCAGGTCTGCCCGCCGTCGGTGCTGTACTCGGCCGTGGCCGCGCTCTCGGAGAAGATCACCCCGATCGTCGCGTCCTTGGTGATGCGGTCGCTCGCGCTCGCCCCCGTGTCGTTGCTCAGCCGCGTCACTGGCGCGCTGGCCTGCGTGTCCAGCGTGAAGGCCAGCGCCGCGCTGGGCGCCGACACGTTGCCCGCCACGTCCACCGTGCGCACCAGCACCGCGTTGGCACCTTCCTGCGCCGTGAAGCTCGCACTCCAGCTCAGCCCACCGTTGGTGCTGTACTCCACCGTGGCCGCGCTCTCGGAGAAGATCACGCCAACCGTCGGGTCCTTCGTGATGCGGTCACTCGTGCTCGATCCGGTGTCGTTGGCCAGCCGCGCCGTGGGGGCCGCGGCCTGCGTGTCCAGCGTGAAGGCAAGCGGCGTGCTCGCGCCCGACACGTTGCCCGCCGTGTCCACCATGCGCACCAGCACCGTGTTGGCGCCCTCCGCGGCGGTGAAGCTCGTGCTCCAGGTCTGCCCACCGTCGGTGCTGTACTCGGCCGTGGCCGCGCTCTCGGAGAAGATCACCCCGATCGTCGCGTCCTTCGTGATGCGGTCACTCGCGCTCGAGCCGGTGTCGTTCGTCAGCCGTGTCGTGGGTGCTGCCGCCTGAGTGTCCAGCGTGAAGCTCAGCGCAGTGCCCGGCGCCGACACGTTGCCCGCGACATCGACCTGGCGCACCAGCACCGAGTTGGCCCCCTCCTGCGCCGTGAAGGTCTTGCTCCAGGTCTGGCCGCCATCCGTGCTGTACTCGATCGTGGCCGCGCTCTCGGAGAAGATCACGCCAACCGTCGGGTCCTTCGTGATGCGGTCACTCGTGCTCGATCCGGTGTCGTTGGCCAGCCGCGCCGTGGGGGCCGCGGCCTGCGTGTCCAGCGTGAAGGCAAGCGGCGTGCTCGCGCCCGACACGTTGCCCGCCGCGTCCACCTGACGCACCTGCACCGAGTTGCTGCCCTCCTGGGCCGTGAAGCTCGCGCTCCAGGTCTTGCCGCCATCGGTGCTGTACTGCAGCGTGGCGCCCGCCTCCGCACCGGTCACGCGCAGCGTGCCGTCGCGGGTGATGCCATCGGTGGCGCTGGCACCCGTGTCGCTGGCCAGCGCCAGCGCCGGCACGGCCGCTGCCGTGGCGTCATAGGTGAAGCTCACCGAAGCGGAAGCCGAGGCGTTGCCCGCCACGTCCACCTGGCGCACGAGCACCGTGTTGGCGCCCGCCTGCGGCGTGAAGCTCGCGCCCCAGGTCTGCCCGCCATCGGTGCTGTACTGCACCGCAGCGCCGGTCTCCTGGCCGCTCACGCTGAGCGCCGCGTTGCTCGTGATGCGGTCGGTGGCGCTCGCGCCCGTGTCGCTGACGAGTTGCACCGTCAGCGCCGCGGCCGCACGGTCCAGCGTGAAGCTCAGCGCCGCACTCGGCTCGCCGGCCAGGCCACTGGGCGAAACCTGGCGCACGCGCACCGACACCGCACCATCGGCCGGCGCAAAGGTGCTGCTCCACGTCGCCCCGCCATCGGTGCTGTACTGCACCGTGTTGCCGGGCGTCACCCCCGTCACCGTCAGCGTGGCGCTGGAGGTGATGCGGTCCGTGCCGCTGGCACCCGTGTCGTTGGCCAGCGTGGCAGACACCGCGCCCGGGGTGGCCTCTCCGCCGCCCCCGCTCGCGCCGGCTGCCACTGCGCCCAGGGCCAGCAGGCCCACCAGGGCTTCGAGCATCGAGAGACCCGCAACCGTCGCCGCGGGAGCCGATGCCGCCGCGGGCTCGGCCACCTGCAAGGCGGGCGTGGCGCCTGCCTGGGCCAGCAGCACCGGCCGGTCGGACCACGCGCTCACGGGGCCGGGCCCGGCGGCTGCACCGATGCCGCTCGAGGCGCCCGGGCTGAGGTCGGCCGCCGCTGTCTCGGGGGCCGCCTGTGAAGCCACGCCCTCCAAACCATCGGTCCGCAACGCGTCGAAATCGCCCGCCTCGGCAGACGTGCTCCGGCCCTCGGACGACCCCTCGGCTGCCGTCGACGCCTGCGCATCGGCTGGCGCACCGTCGGGCGAACCGGCGCCGGGGAGTTCCTCGTGGGCAGCGCCGGCCAGGGCCTGCTCGGCCTCGGTCAACCGACGCTGCGACGCCGAGGCTCCCCTTCGCTTCACGCCCGGCTGCGTCGTGGAAACTGCTCGCGTGCCCGGCACGCCAGCTTCGGTTGCGAGGGAGGGCGGCTCGCCGTTGCCATCGGGTTGCGGGGTACGGGCCGTGTCCTTGCGCTGCGTCATGTTCCGGTTCTCCAAAGGGGAGCACCCATGGTCGACCCTGCCGACCAGGTGCGCCTCTCACGTTACAGAGGGCCGTGAGTCCTGAACCCCGAGT
Organism: Rubrivivax sp.; assembly: GCA_040400855.1. GTDB lineage: Bacteria > Pseudomonadota > Gammaproteobacteria > Burkholderiales > Burkholderiaceae_C > Rubrivivax. The sequence continues at coordinate 14,967 of JBBAPJ010000025.1, read as the reverse complement.
AAACCCGGATCGACTGGGGCTTCTTCACGAAAGCTCGCGCGCCAGAGCTCGCACTAGGATCGCAAGGCCCGCGGCGAAGCACCGGGCAGACTGCGGCCCCCACGGGGGAGCACCGAGGAGGGAACATGCGGGAGCGCGCATCCGGGGGGTGGCCAGTCCGGCTGGCCTGCGTCGTGGTCGCCGGCCTGGCGGCTGCCGGTTGGGCCCAGGCCGCGCGCGTCGTGGAGCTCGCCCCGCGCGGCGAGGTCGCGCAGGTGCGCCAGGTGCGGATGAGCTTCGACACGGCGGTGGTGCCGCTGGGCGACCCGCGCGGGCCCGATCCGGCCAGCGTGAGCTGCCAGCCCACCACACCCGCCGGTGCCGGGCGCTGGGAAGACGCCCGGACCTGGGTGTACGACTTCCGAGAGGAACTGCCCCCGGGGCTGCGCTGCGAGGTGCGCACGAAGCCGGACTGGAAGCCTGGCGGCACGCCCGTGCAGGGCACCACCGCCGGGCGGTTTTCCACCGGAGGACCTGCAGTGTCACAGGTGCTGCCTTGGCCGGGCAGCGAGATCGAGGAGGACCAGCACTTCGTGCTGCAGCTCACCGGCGCCGCGAGCCAAGCCAGCATCACGGCGCACACGGCCTGCGAGATCGAGGGCGTGGGCGACCGCATCCCCGTGCGCGTGGTCGGGGGCGAGGCGCGCGAGGCGCTCCTCAAGGCGCAGCGCCTCACCCGCGTGGCCGAGCGCACGGTCGTGCTCGCCTGCACGCGGTCGCTGCCCGGCGCCACCAAGGTGCGGCTCGTCTGGGGCCGGGGCATTGCTTCCCAGGCCGATCCGCAGGTGCTCACCCGCACCGAGCAGGCCTTTGGCTGGCGCGTGCGGCCAGCCTTCTCGGCCGAGTTCAGCTGCGAGCGCGAGCGGGCGCAGGCGCCGTGCCTGCCCATCCGGCCGCTGACCGTGCGCTTTTCCGCACCGGTGCCCCGCGCGCTCGCCACGCAGGTGCGGCTGACCCCGGGCTCGCCCTCGGCCGGTGCGCCGCGCGCGCCCGACGTGCCTCGCAGCGAGACGGGCGAGCTGCTCAGCGAGGTGAGCTTTGCCCCGCCGCTGGCCGAGAACGGCCGCTTCACCGTGACGCTGCCGCCCGCGCTGCGGGACCACACGGGCCGGGCGCTGGCCAACGCCTCGAGTTTCCCGCTGGAGGTGCGCACAGGCGACGCGCCGCCGCTGGCGAAGTTCGCGGCCGCACCGTTCGGCGTGGTGGAACGCCTGGCCGATCCGGCCGGCGCGCTGCTGCCGGTGACGCTGCGCCACGTGCAGGTGGAACTGCGGCCTGCTGGCAAAGCTGCGCCTGCGGGCGCCGCCTCGGCTGCTGCCGGGACGGCCAGCGGTGCCGACGCGAGCGGTCGCGCCGCGTCGGCGGGCCACGTGCGCGTGCGCACCGTGCGCACCGACGCCGAGATCGTCCAGTGGTTCGCGCGCCTGCGCCAGATGCACGAGAGCCGCATGCTCGCGCGCGAGCTCGGCCTGCCCCCCGATCAGTGGACCGAGTGGCGCGAGGAGGAAGATGCGCGCGGGCGCAAGGTGCGCCGCCGAGTCGACCGCCTCGTGCACACGCGCGAGGTGTCGGTGCTGGGCGCCGACGCGCAGGCTGCCCGGCTGGCCCTGCCGGGGGCACCGGCCGACGCCAGCCCGCTCGAGGTGGTGGGCATTCCCCTGCCGGGGCCTGGCTACCACGTGGTGGAGATCGAGTCGCCCCGGCTCGGCTCGGCGCTGCTGGAAGCCAGGCGCCCGATGTACGTGCGCACCGGGGTGCTCGTGACGAACCTGGGCGTGCACGTCAAGCGCGGGCGCGAGGACAGCCTCGTGTGGGTGACCTCGCTCGACCGGGGAGGACCCGTGGCCGGAGCGCAGGTGGCGGTGAGCGACTGCCGCGGCCAGCCCCTGTGGCAGGGCCGCACCGACGCGCAGGGCCTGGCGCGCATCAACCAGCCGCTGGCCGCAAGCGGCCCCGCCTGCCCGCAGGGCGAGGCCCTGTTCGTGAGTGCGCGCCACACCGACGCCAAGGGTGTGGCCGACATGGGCTTTGCCTTCACCGACTGGGACCGCGGCATCGAGCCCTGGCGCTTCAACGTGCCGGTGTCCACCGATGCGCGCCCCGACGTCAGCGCCCACACCGTCTTCGACCGCACGCTGGTGCGCGCAGGCGAGACGGTGTCGATGAAGCACTTCGTGCGCCGGCAGGCGGCGCGTGGCCTGGCTTCCTTGCCCGCCACGCAACTGCCCGATCGCGTGCGCCTCGTGCACGAGGGCAGCGGCGAGGAGGCAGTGCTGCCGCTGGAGTGGCCTGGCGATGGGCGCAGCGCCACCTCGGCCTGGGCCGTGCCAGCCGGCGCGCGGCTGGGCGCGTGGCGCGTGATGCTCGAGCGCACGACACCGGCTGCGGCCGTGCCCGCGGGCCGGGACGCCGCGCCGCGACCCGAGACCCTGAGCTGGATGTCGGGAAGCTTTCGGGTGGAGGAGTTCCGCGTGCCGCTGGTGGAGGCGCGCCTGTCCACCGCCAAGGGCACGCTCGTGGCGCCCAAGGAGCTGCCGCTGGACGTGCAGCTCAACCACCTGGGCGGCGGCGGCGTGGCGAACGCGCCGCTGAAGGCCACCGCACTGCTGCGCCCGCGGGGCCTGTCCTTCCCCGGCTACGAGGACTTCCGCTTCGAGCCGCCTGTGGCGGTGCGCGAGGGCGTCGCGCCGGCCGACGAATACGACCCCGAGGCCGCGGCGCGCGAGGCCGCGGGCCGGCTCGTGGCCGACAAGCTCGCCTCCAGCACGAGCGCAGCCGGTGCCGCGCGCATCGTGCTGAAGAACCTGCCGCCGGTGGCGCGCGCCAGCGAGGTGCTGGCCGAGGTGAGCTTTGCCGACCCCAACGGCGAGGTGCAGTCGGTGGCACTGCGGGTGCCGGTGTGGCCCAGCGCCGTCGTGCTCGGGCTGCACGCACGCGCCTGGACGGGCGCGCGCGGCGAGGCCGAGTACCGCGCCGCAGCGCTGGACACGCAGGGCCGACCGCTGCGCAACCAGGCCGTCGAGGTGCGGGGCCGCCAGGTGCAGGTGCTGAGCACGCGCAAGCGCCTGGTGGGCGGCTTCTACGCCTGGGAGAACCGCACCGAGGTGCGTGAGCTGGGCGTGCTGTGCAGCGGGCGCACCGACGAGCGCGGGTTGCTCGCGTGCCGCTCGCGCCTGGACGTGGCGGGGGAGGTGCAGCTCGTGGCGTCGGCCCGCGACCAGGCCGGGAACGTCGCGCAGGCCGCTGCCAGCGTCTGGGCCACGCAGCAGGGCGAGCTCTGGTTCGCACAGGACGACGACGACCGCATCGACGTGCTGCCCGAGCGCAAGCGCGTCGAGCCGGGGCAGACGGCCCGGCTGCAGGTGCGCATGCCCTTTCGCGAGGCCACCGCGCTCGTGGCGGTGGAGCGCGAGGGCGTGCTGCACACGCGCGTGGTGCAGCTGCGCGGGCGCGATCCGACGATCGAGCTGCCGGTGGAGCGCAGCTGGGGCCCCAACGTCTACGTGAGCGTGCTGGCCGTGCGCGGGCGCGTGCGCCAGGTGCCCTGGTACTCCTTCTTCGACTGGGGCTGGCGCGAGCCCGTGCACTGGGCACGCAGCTTCTGGTCCGAGGGGCGCGAGTACCGGCCGCCCACGGCCTTCGTCGACCTCTCGCGCCCGGCCTTCAAGCTCGGCGTGGCGCAGCTCGAGGTGGGCCTGGCGGCGCACGAGCTGCAGGTGGCGGTGAGCCCGGACAAGGCGAGCTACGGCGTGCGCGAGAAGGCGCGCGTGAAGGTGCGCGTGACGCAGGGCGGCCAGCCGCTGGCGGGCACCGAGGTGGCACTGGCTGCCGTGGACGAGGGGCTGCTCGCGCTGCAGGACAACACCTCGTGGGACCTGCTCGGCGCGATGATGCGCCCGCGCGCGTGGGGCGTGCAGACGAGCACGCTGCAAGGCGAGATCATCGGCCGGCGCCACTACGGCCGCAAGGCGGTGCCCGCCGGCGGGGGAGGCGGGCGCGGCGGCACGCGCGAGCTCTTCGACACGCTGCTGCTGTGGAACCCGCGCGTGGCGCTGGACGCCAACGGCGAGGCCACGGTGGAGGTGCCGCTGAACGACTCGCTCACGGCCTTTCGCGTCGTGGCCGTGGCCGATGCGGGGGTACAGACCTTCGGCACCGGGCGCGCGACGCTGCGCGTGACGCAGGACCTGCAGCTGCTGTCGGGCCTGCCGCCCCTGGTGCGCGAGGGCGACCGCTTTGAAGCGATGCTCACGCTGCGCAACACCACCACGCGCGCGATGACGGTGCGCGCCACGCTCAAGGGGCGCCCGGGCGAGGGTGCCGCGCTCGACCTGCCTGCACAGCAGGTCAAGCTCGAGCCCGGCAGCGCCACCGAGCTCGTGTGGCAGGTGGAGGTGCCGGCGCAGGCGCAGTCGATCACCTGGGAGGCGAGCGCCGACGAAGTCGGGCGCGAGGCGGGCGCGGCACGCGACCGCCTGCGCAAGACCCAGGTCGTCGTGCCGGCCGTTCCCGTGCGCACCTTGCAGGCCACGGTGGCCGCGCTCGACGCGCCGCTGGCCTGGCCGGTACAGCCGCCCGCCGGCGCGCTGGCCGAAGGCGGCACGACGCGCGGCGGCCTGCTGGTGTCGGTGCAGCCGCGCCTGGCGGGCGCTCTGCCGGGGGTACGTCGCTGGTTCGAGGCCTACCCCTACACCTGCCTGGAGCAGCGCGCCTCGCGTGCCATCGGGATGCAGGACGCAGCGCAATGGGCTGCGGTCGTGCAGACGCTGCCCGTGCACCTGGACCGCGACGGCCTGGCCAGCCACTTCCCGCCCGGGCCGCAGGACGGCGCGCGCGGCAGCGACCGGCTCACGGCCTACCTGCTCGCGGCCTCGCACGCCGCGGGCCTGGCGCTGCCCGCGCCGCTGCGCGAGCGCATGCTCGCAGGACTGTCGGCCTTCGTCGAAGGGCGCATCGAGCGGCGCGGCTGGTCACCGCGCCCGGACCTGGACGTGCGCAAGCTCGCCGCGCTCGAGGCGCTTGCCCGCCACGGCCGCGCGCAGCCGCGCCAGCTCGGCTCGATCGCGCTCGCGCCGGCGCAGTGGCCCACCTCGGCCCTCATCGACTGGCTGTCGATCCTGCGCCAGCTCGAGACGGTGCCCGACCGTGCGCGCCGCCTCGACGAGGCGCAGCAGCTGCTGCGCGCGCGCCTGGCTTACAGCGGCACGACGCTGCGCTTTGCCAGCGAGGCCTCGGACCACTGGTGGTGGCTGATGGAAGGGCCCGATGCCAACGCTGCGCGGCTGATCCTGGCCGTGCTCGACGACCCGGCCTGGAAGGGCGAACTGCCGCGCCTCGTGACGGGCCACCTCATGCGCCAGCAGCGCGGGGCCTGGTCGACGACGGTGGCCAACGCGTGGAGCGTGGTCGCGCTCGAGCGCTTCGGCGAGCGCTTCGAGGCCACGCCGGTGCGGGGCCGCACGGCCGCCACGGCGGGCGGCACGCCGCAGCTGCACGACTGGGCACGCACGCCCGAGGGCGGCACGCTGGCCGTTGCCTGGCCCCCGGGCGCGGGCACGCTGCGTGTCACGCACGAGGGCAGCGGGCGGCCGTGGGTGACGGTGCAGGCGCGCGCAGCCGTGCCGGTGACGCAGCCGGTGTCGGCTGGCTTCACGCTCACGCGCACGCTCGTGCCGGTGTCGCAGCGCGAGAGCGGGCGCTGGTCGCGCGGGGACGTGGTGCGGGTGCGGGTGGAGCTCCAGGCGGCAGCCGACATGAACTGGGTGGTGCTGGCCGACCCCGTGCCCGCCGGCGCGACCGTGCTCGGCAGCGGCCTCGGGCGCGACAGCGCGGTGGCCACCGCGGGCGAATCCACCGAAGGTGCAAGCCGGGCGCTGGTGGCCTTCGACGAGCGTGGCTTCGAGTCCTTCCGCCGCTACTTCGAGTTCCTGCCGCGCGGGCGCCACGTGGTGGAGTACACCGTGCGGCTGAACCAGCCGGGCCGCTTCGGGCTGCCGCCTGCGCGCGCGGAAGCGATGTACGCGCCAGAGGTCTACGGCGAGTTGCCGCTGGCGGTGCTGGAGGTGGGGCGGTGAGGATGGGCATCGTGCAGGGTGCCCGGGCGATCCTGGCCCGGCTGGCCCTTCTCGCATGGATGATCCTGCTGGCCGTCCCCGCGCACGCCGTGCCGGGCTTCGAGGAGGTACGCGCCGCACACAGGCCCTCGGACCTCGTGCTGCTGGACCGCCACGGCACGCCGCTGCAGACGCTGCGCACCGACTTGCAGGTGCGGCGCCTGGCCTGGGTGCCGCTGGCGGAGATGTCGCCCGCGCTGCTGCAGGCGGTGGTGCTGAGCGAGGACCGCCGTTTCTGGGCCCATTCCGGCGTGGACTGGGCAGCCGTGGCGCGCAGCGCATTCGGCAACCTCTGGAACACGCGCACGCGCGGCGCCTCCACCGTGACGATGCAGCTGGCCGGCCTGATCGATGAAGGCCTGGCGCGGCCGGCCGGCGGCCGCAGCCTCGGCCAGAAGCTGGGCCAGGTGGTGGTGGCCAGCCGCCTCGAGGCGGGCTGGAGCAAGCACCAGATCCTGGAGGCCTACCTCAACAGCGTGCCGCTGCGCGGCGAGATGGTGGGCATCCATGCGCTGGCGCGCACCCTCTTCGGCAAGCACCCCGGCGGCCTGGATGCGCTGGAAGCGGCCATTGCCGCCTCGCTCGTGCGCGCCCCCAACGCTGCGCCCGAGACGGTGGCGCGGCGCGCCTGCGGCGTGCTGCAGGAGATGAAGCTCGACTGCAGTGGGGTGGCCACGCTCGCCGGGGCAGCCCTGGCGCGCCGTGGCAACCTGCCCCTGGGCGAGCAGCTCGCCCCCCACTTTGCGCGCCTGGCGCTGCGCCCCGACGGCCCGCCCGCGCAGCGCAGCACGCTCGACGCGGGGCTGCAGCGCGTGGCCCTGCGCGCGCTGCGCCAGCAACTGGCCGAGCTCGCCGGGCATCACGTGGAGGACGGCGCCGTGGTGGTGCTGGACAACGCCACGGGTGAGGTGCTTGCCTGGGTGGGCGCCAACGGCGACACCTCGGACGCGCCGCAGGTCGATGGCGTGCTCGCGCGGCGCCAGGCCGGCTCCACGCTCAAGCCCTTTGCCTACGCACTGGCCTTCGAGCAGCGCCTGCTCACGCCCGAATCGCTGCTGGAAGATGCCCCCACCGCGCTGGCCACCGGCTCGGGCCTGTACCGGCCGCAGAACTACGACCGCTCCTTCAAGGGCTGGGTGAGCGCGCGCACGGCACTGGGCTCGAGCCTGAACGTGCCCGCGGTGCGAGTGGGCACGCTGCTGCCGCCCGATGCGCTCTTCGAGCGGCTCAACGCGCTGGGCCTGGGGCTGCCGCACACGGCGGGCTGGTACGGCAGCTCGCTCGTGCTGGGCAGCGCGGACGTGTCGCTGCTGGCCTTGACCAACGCCTACCGCACCCTGGCCAACGGCGGGCGGCACACGCCCGCCGCGGTTCCGCGCACGGGGCGCCCCGGGCATGTGCAGGCCACGCCACCTGCGGCACCTCGCCGCGTCGGCGATGCGGCCGCCGCCTTCCTCGTCACCGACATCCTGGCCGACAACGCCGCGCGCGCCCTCACCTTCGGCCTGGACAGCGCGCTGGCCACGCGCGGCTTTGCGGCCGTCAAGACGGGCACGAGCAAGGACATGCGCGACAACTGGTGCATCGGCTTCACCGACCGCTACACGGTAGGCGTGTGGGTGGGCAATGCCAGCGGCGAGCCGATGCACGCGGTCAGCGGCGTGAGCGGCGCCGCGCCGGTGTGGCGCGCGCTCGTGCACCACCTGCACGCAGGCCAGCCGTCGCGCCCGCCGTTGCCGCCCGCCGGCCTGCTGCTCGCACGCGTGCAGCAGCCGGGCGCCGCTCCCGCGCCGCCCGAGCGCCGTGCCTTCGGCATCACGAGCCCGGTGGACGGCAGCGTCTATGCACTCGACCCCGACGTGCCCCCCGACGCGCAGCGCATCACCTTCGAGGGCGAAGGCGGCACCTGGGTGCTCGACGGCCGGCCGATCGGGCGCGGCACGGCGCTGCACTGGGCACCGTGGCCCGGGCGGCACGTGCTGAGCCTGCGCGACGCGCAGGGCCGGGTGCGGCAGACGGTGCACTTCGAGGTGCGAGGGGCCACGCTGCGGGCCGGTGCGGGTGCAGGCGCAGGCCGAGGTGCAGGCAGGGCCGGGGGCCCATCAGGCAAAGCGCCCGTGCAGGAACCAGCCTCCCGGCTCGTCCTCGTGCGGCAGCCGTAGGCGGTAGATCCACACCAGCGCGCCGTCGTGCGCCTGGGCGATGAAGTAGTCGCGCAGCGCCGGGGCACCCTCCCACCAGCCAGCCTCGATGCGCTCGGGGCCGGCCAGCAGCTGCAGTGCCCGGCCTTCCAGCAGCGGCCGGTGCTGCCGCTCGGGCAGGGCCTGCGGCTCGGGCAGCAGCCAGGCTGGGCGCGTGAGCCGGGCCGGGACCGGCAGGGCCGCAGGCCTGTCGGGTGCCGTGCCCTCTGCACCCACCGGCGCCGCCCCAGTGGCCCGCTCGGGCCGGTGATCGTCCACGGCGCGCAGCGCGTGCACGCCCTGCACCCCCAGCCGCGCCTGCAGCCGCTCGAGCAGCCGCGCAAAACCCTCGTGCGTGCTGCCCGGCAACGGGAAGAGCTCGCCGCTGGGCGCCTCGACGCGGGCCAGGTCGTCGCAACGCAGCTGCAGCTCCAGCGTGGGTGCGGCCAACGCCCTGTGTGCCAGGCGCTCGCGCAGCAGCATGGCCAGGTGGGCGGCGTCGTCGCTGGGGCTGGCCAGGGCCAGCGTGAGCGCGGTGGCCGGCACGTCGGCCGCCTCGGCACGCTGGCCGCGCTCGTGCGGCATCACCAGCACACAACTGCGCACCTGGGCCCGGTGCGCGCGCGCCCAGGCCACGAGCCGCTCCAGCAGCATGCGCGCTCCGTGCAGCAGCTGCTCGCCCGTGTCGGCGCGGGTGTGCAGCTCGAGCCGCGCGTCGAAGGTCTCGGGCAGGCCCACCCATGCGCGCGGATCGGGTGCCTCGCCGCGCGCACGGTCCAGCGCCTGCAGCAGCGTCGGGCCGAAGCGGCGCGCCAGGCCCGCGCGCGGCAGCGCGCGCAGCTGCGCCAGCGTGTGTACGCCCATGCCCTGCAGCGCCTGCGCGTGGTCGGCCGGGCCACCGGCCAGCTCGACCAGGTGCGCCACAGGCTGTGCATCGAGCGCGGCGCGCCAGTCGGGGGAGGCAGGTGCGGAGATCCGCGCCAGCAGCGCCGCGCCGAGCGCGGTGGGTGCGCGGGCCTCGCACCGCGCACGCCCGAGCGGCGCCAGCGCATCGAGCGCCTCGCACAGGCGCTGCCGCAACGCGGCGAGCCCGCCAAACAGGCGCAGCGTCGTCGACACCTCCAGCAGCACCGTGTGGGCGCCCTGCAGCGTCACGGCCGGCGTGAAGGCCAGCGCTGCGTGTGCCAGCGCCTGCAGCGCCTGCGCATCGCGCGCGGTGTCGGCACGGCCGAGCACGAGCGCGGGGGCCAGGGCGAGCGCGGTGGCACGCCGCATGCCTGGCTGCACGCCCACAGCTGCGGCCGCCGCGTTCACGGCCACGAGACGGCCGCGGCCATCCAGCAGCGCCAGCGGCACCGGCTTGGCTGCCCCGAGCGTGGCGGCGAAGGATTCCAGCGGCAGCGCCGGCAGGTACAGGGCGATCCACAGCATGGCGGGCTTGCCCTCTTCATGCCGGGTGCCGCACAGCAGGCACGGCTGGTTCGGGTGGCGGTGCCACGGGGGCCAGGCCGGCAGCCGCCTCGGCGCGCCGGCGGGCTGCCGGCGGCAGCACCGGTGCCAGCTCGAGCCGCACCGGCCGCTCGAGCGCCGGCCCGCGGCGCTTGAGCACGTGCACCGAAAGCGCATCGGGCCCGGCGGTGTGCAGCGCCAGGCGCAACGGCGCGGCGCTCGGCCGCTGCCGCGCGGCCAGTTCGCGGAACACGAACACCGGCCCGTCGTGCGCCTGCGCAGCCAGCTGCAGCCGGCGCAGCACATCGGCGCGCAGCGGTTCGGGCAGCCAGGCCAGCACCGCACCGAGCGCGCCGCTGGCCAATGCCTGTTCCAGCGCCCACAGCACGTCGGCCGAGCCCGGCAGCCGCCGGGCCCGCGCCCCGCGTACGCCACCACGGCCGTGCACGACGACGAGCCGGCGCACATCCAGGCCCAGCTGCTGGAGCGCCGGCGCGCAGGGTGCACCCGGCGGATCGACCCACAGCACGCGCTGGCCGGCGTGCGTCAGCGCCGCCAGGGCCGGGGCGAGCAGCCGCATCTCGCCCACGCCGGCGTGCGGCAGCAGCAGCTCGGCCAGCGCACGCCGCGGCCAGCCGCCGCCAGGCAGCTCGGCATCGAGCGCGGCAAAGCCCGTGGGCAGCGCCGCCTGCGCCCGGTGGCCGAGCTGGCTCGCGCGCCACAGCGCAGGGTGCCAGGTCTCGGCGGCGGGAGGTGCCGGAAGTTCAGGAGAAAGTGCCACGAAGATACTGTATATGCATACAGTATCTCTTGTCTATCAGCCGGCGCAACAGGGCAGCGCAACAGGCCGACACCCCAGCCGGCTGCACCGGGCTTGCCCGGCGCCCGGGCGCTCAGCCCCGCCAGGCCCGGCGCAACGCCCCCGCGCACAGCTCCACCGCCGTGTTCGCCTCCTCCAGCAGCCGCCCCATCGTGATGAAGCCGTGGATCTGGCGCTCGAAGCACACGTACTGCGCGGGCACGCCGGCGGCCGACAGCGCGTTGGCGTACTGCAGCCCCTCGTCGCGCAGCGGGTCGAAGCCGGCCGTGAGCACCAGGGCCGGCGGCAGCCCGCGGTGGTCGGGCGCCAGCAGCGGGGAGGCGCGCCAGTCGGTCCACTGCGCCGCATCGGCCAGGTAGTGGCCACGGTAGTAGGCGATGCTGTCGCGCGTGAGCAGGTAGCCCTGGCCGTTGCTGGTGTGAGAGGGTGCGCCCGCGCGCATGTCGGTGGCCGGGTAGATCAGCAGCTGGAAGGCCGGCAGCGGCTCGCCCGCCTCGCGCAGCACCAGGCACACCACGGCCGCGAGGTTGCCGCCTGCGCTGTCGCCGCCCACTGCCAGGCGCGAGGCATCGAGCGCGAGCGTGTCCGCCTGCGCACGCACCCAGCGCGTGGCCGCCACGCAATCGTCCACCGCCGCCGGGAAGCGCTGCTCCGGCCCGAGCCGGTAGTCCACCGACACCACCGCCGCGCCCGAGGCCTGCGCGAGCTGGCGGCACAGCACGTCGTGCGTGTCCAGGTCGCCGATCGTCCAGCCCCCGCCGTGGAAGTAGACGAGCACCGGCAGCCGCTCGCTGCCCGACGTGCCCGCCGGCCGGTACAGGCGCAGCGGCACCTCCCCCGCGCGCAGCTCGCGCACCTGCGCCATGGCAGGCGGCTCGGGCTGCGTGAAGGTGCGGCGGTCGCGGTAGAAGGCGCGCGCCTGCGCCGGTGTGAGCGTGTGCGTGGGCGGCACGCCCTTTTCGATCATCAGGTCGATGAGGGCACGGGCCTGGGGGTCGAGCATGGGGGTCTCCGAAGTGGGGGGACGTTCTGTGGGCAACAGGCAGGGTGGGACGGGCCGCAGGCGCCCAGTGTAGGCAGCCCGTGGCCCCGTGCCCGCACGACGCGGTGCACCGTCCGCAGGCCGGTCCGCGCGCGTGGCGGACAATGCACCCGCGCATGAACCCCGGCTTCCTCTATTGCACCCTCGCCTTCGCGATGTGGGGCACGTTCCCGCTGTACTTCCGGGCCCTGGGTGCGGTGCCGGCCTCCGAGATGGTGCTGCATCGCTGCGTGTGGTCGGCGGTGTTCCTGCTGGGCATCCTGGCGCTGCGCCGCCACTGGGCCTGGCTCGGCGAGGTGGCGCGCGAGCCGCGCCGCATCCTCGTCTTTGCCGGCAGCGCCGCGCTGCTGCTGGGCAACTGGTTCGTCTACGTCTACGCGGTGCAGAACGGCCACGTGGTGGAGGCGAGCCTGGGCTACTTCATCAACCCGCTGCTCAACGTGATGCTGGGGGTGATGGTGCTGCACGAGCGGCTGCGCCGGCCGCAATGGGCGGCCGTGGCGCTGGCCGCCGCGGGCGTGCTGTGGCTGACGTGGCAGACGGGGCGGCTGCCGTGGATCGCGCTCGTGCTGGCGGGCAGCTTCGCCCTGTACGGCCTCATCCGCAAGACGGCCTCGCTGGGCGCGCTGGAGGGGCTGACGATCGAGAACCTCGTCGTCGCGCCGATCGTGGTGCCGGCGCTGATCTTCCTGACGGCATCGGGACACGGCGCGCTGGCCGGCGGGGACATGGGCCTGGTGGGCCTGCTCGTGCTCGCCGGGCCGCTCACCGCGCTGCCGCTGCTGCTCTTCGCTGCGGGCGCACGCCGGCTGCCGCTGGCCACCGTCGGGCTGCTGCAGTACCTGTCGCCCTCGCTGCAGCTGGTGCTGGGCATCTGGGTCTTCCACGAGCCCTTCGACGGCGACCGCTTCGTGGGCTTTGCCTGCATCTGGGCGGGCCTGGCGATCTACAGCTTCGATGCGCTGCTGCGCAGCCGGGCGGCACCTGCCGCGGTGACGCCCAACCCGGGCTGACCACAGGGCGACACGGTCCGGCCGTTGGGCCGATACTGCGCGGCTGTCGTTGCCCTACCGCCCGCACACCATGGCCCTCTTTCCCCAGGACGCGCTCAACCCCGGCGTGCGCAAGCGCGAGGTCTTCGGCTGGGCGATGTACGACTTCGCCAACTCCGGCTACACGACGGTGGTGCTAACCGCCGTCTTCAGCGCCTACTTCGTGGGCGGCGTGGCGCAGGGCGCGAGCTGGGCCACCTTCGCCTGGACGCTGACACTCGCCGCCTCGAGCCTCGTCGTGATGCTGACGATGCCCGCACTGGGCGCCTACGCCGACCTGCGCGCGGCCAAGAAGCGGCTGCTCGTGCTCTCCACCCTGGGCTGCGTGTTCGCCACCGCGGCGCTGGCCGGCGCCGGCCCGGGCGACATCGCGTGGGCGGTCGTCTTCGTCATCCTGTCCAACATCTGCTTCAGCTACGGCGAGTCGCTGATCGCGGCCTTCCTGCCCGAGCTCGCGCGGCCCGAGAGCCTGGGGCGCGTCTCGGGCTGGGGTTGGAGCTTCGGCTACTTCGGCGGCATGCTGGCCCTGGGGCTGAGCCTGGGCTACGTGCTGTGGGCGCAGGCCAGGGGCCTGCCCGCCTCGCACTTCGTGCCGGTGACGATGGTGCTGACGGCGGTGATCTTCG
>JBBAPJ010000025.1:0-1546 GCA_040400855.1 Rubrivivax sp. | reverse complement strand
GACGGCAACCACCGCCTGGCCATCTTCGGCACCGGGCTCTTCTTCGTGCTCGGGCTCGTGCTGCTGCGCGCGGTGGACGTGCAGCGCGGCATCGCGGCGGCACAGGCTGCCGATGCGCAGGCGGACGCCACGGCCGGGGCCGTGCAGTGACCCCCGAGATCCCTCTCCACCCCTCGCGCCGCTGCGAAGACCATGGCGTGAACCCCGCGCCCGACTGGGCCCGCATCGCGCAGGAGCTCGAGGGCCTGCACCTGGTGGCCGCCGAGCGGCCGCGCCAGGTGCTCTCGCGTGACTACTACTGGTACAGCCCCGCGCTGTCCGAAGCGCTGGACGGCTGCATGGCCGACCTCGTGGTGCGCCCCACGAACGAGGACGAGGTGCGGCGCATCGCAGCCGTGGCGGCTCGCCACCGTATAGCGCTCACCGTACGCGGCGGCGGCACGGGCAACTACGGCCAGTGCGTGCCGCTCGTGGGCGGGCTGGTGCTGGACGCCACACGCCTGAACCGCGTGCTCGACATCGCCCCGGGCCGCGTGCGCGTGCAGGCCGGCGCACGGCTGCACGACATCGAGCGTGCCGTGCGCGCCACCGGCCAGGCCCTTCGCATCTGGCCCAGCACCTGGCGCGCGGCCACGCTCGGGGGCTTCATCGCAGGCGGCTTCGGCGGCGTGGGCTCCACGGCGCACGGCGTGCTGCGCGACCCCGGCAACCTGCTGAGCTGCCGCGTGGTGACGGTGGAGCCCGAGCCGAAGGTGCTCGTGCTCGAGGGCGACGCCATCCAGCAGGTGCACCACGCCTACGGCACCAACGGCATCCTCACCGAGTTCGAGGTGGCGCTCAGCCCGGCGGTGGACTGGCTGCACGTGATCGCGCTCTTCCCCCGCTACCGCCAGGTGCTCGACCTGGGCCTGGCCGCCGGCGACGGCTCGCTGCACGCCTTCCTGCTGTCGGCGGTGGACGCGCGCTTTGCGCCCTACTACACGGCGCTGGGCGAAAGGTTCCCGGCCGACCGGCACGCGATGTTCGCGATGATCGACCCGCGCTCGATGGACGACTTCCGCCAGCTCGTGCAGCAGCTCGGCGGCACCGTCTCGATGGCCCTGCCCGAGCACGAGGTCGAGGCGCAGGGGCTGCTGCCTGCCTACGAGTGCGCCTACAACCACACGACGCTGCGGGTGCTCAAGGTCGACCGCAGCTTCAGCTACCTGCAGGTGGCCTACCCGCAGCCCTTCGACCCCGCGGTGGTGGAGCGGCAGATGGCGCGCTTCGGCGACGAGGTGTGGCAGCACCAGGAGTTCGCGCGCATGCACGGAAAGCCCGCCACCTTCGGGCTCGTGCTCACGCGCTGGCGCGGGGTGGAGCACCAGTACGCGCTGATCCGCAGCATCGAGGAAGACGGCTGCACGATCTTCAACCCGCACGTGATGACGATCGAGGACGGCGGGATGAAGACGATCGACACCGTGCAGATCGACTTCAAGCGCAGGGCCGACCCGATGGGGTTGATGAACCCGGGGAAGACGCGGGGGTGGTCGCCGGAGATGGC
>JBBAPJ010000024.1:0-30022 GCA_040400855.1 Rubrivivax sp. | reverse complement strand
ATGGGCATCGGCGTGATCACCGACGACCGCATGAAGAAGACCTACGACATGATGGTGGCGATGAAGCTGCTGGACCCGGCGAAGGTCGACCTGAAGAAGACCTACACGACCGAGTTCGTGCGCAACATCAAGGTCATGCCCTGAGGCTGATACGTGCGACGGGCCGCCGCCGGCCCGTCGGCTCCCCCCTTTCGCACCCACGCACATGAGCGACATTCCTGCCGTCGAAGTCCTCTCGGTCGAGAAGACCTATCCGAACGGGACGCAGGCCCTGCTGCCCGTCAACCTCACCGTGCAGGAGGGGGAGTTCATCACCTTGCTGGGTCCTTCGGGGTGCGGCAAGAGCACGCTGCTGAAGATGGTGGCGGGGCTGCTCGCCCCGAGCGACGGGCGGCTGCTGCTGTGGCGCAAGCCGGTGGCCGAGGTCGAGTCCGCCGGCCACCGGCTGAGCTTCGTGTTCCAGGAGGCCACGCTGATGCCGTGGGCCAGCGTGATGGCCAACGTGCGGCTGCCGCTGGACCTCGCTGGCGTGCCTCGGCCGCAGGCCGAGGCACGCGTGCGCGAGGCGCTGCTGCTCGTGGGCCTGGAGAAGTTCGAGACGAACCTGCCGCGCGAGCTCTCGGGCGGCATGCAGATGCGCGTGTCGATCGCGCGCGGCCTTGTCACCGAGCCCACGCTGCTGCTGATGGACGAGCCCTTCGGGGCGCTCGACGAGATCACGCGCAACCGTTTGGATGCCGAGCTGCTGGACCTCTGGCGCGGCAAAAAGCTCACCGTCATCTTCGTCACCCACTCGATCTACGAGGCCGTTTACCTCTCCAACCGCGTCATCGTGATGGCTGCGCGGCCGGGGCGCATCGTGGAAGAAGTGCGTATCGACGAACCCTACCCGCGCGGACCCGACTTCCGCGTCTCCACCGCCTTCAGCCAGTACGCCAAGCGCCTGCAGGACAGCCTGCTGCGTGCCAGCGGAACGCTCGAGGACGAAGCCCTCGCCTGACATGAAGCCCGAAGTCCAGCGCATCGTCTTCCCCGTCCTCGTGGCCATCGTGCTCCTGGCCCTGTGGCAGGGGCTCGTGGTGGCCTTCAAGGTCCCGCACTTCCTGGTGCCCTCGCCCACGCGCGTGGCGCAGGTGATGATGGCCGATTCGGGGCTGCTCTTCGGCGCCCTCTACAACACGCTGAAGATCACGGTGCTGTCGTTCCTCGTGGCCGTGGTGCTGGGCGTGATCGTGGCCTTCACCTTCGTGCAAAGCCGCATCATCGAGACCGCCTTCTTCCCCTACGCGGTGCTGCTGCAGGTCACGCCCGTGGTGGCCATCGCCCCGCTCATCATCATCTGGGTGAAGGACCCGACGGCCTCGCTCGTGATCTGCGCCACGCTCGTGGCGCTCTTCCCGATCATCGCCAACACGACGCTCGGGCTGCGCAGCGTCAACCCGGGCCTGCTGGCCTACTTCAAGCTCAACCGCGCCTCGCGCATGCAGGTGCTGTTCCGCCTGCGCGTGCCCTCGGCGCTGCCCTACTTCTTCGGGGGGTTGCGCATCAGCTCGGGCCTGGCGCTGATCGGCGCGGTGGTGGCCGAGTTCGTGGCCGGCACGGGCGGCACGGGAACAGGCCTGGCCTACCAGATCCTGCAGGCCGGCTACCAGCTCAACATCCCGCGCATGTTCGCCGCGCTGCTGCTGATCACGGTCACGGGTGTGCTGCTCTTTGCCGCGATGTCGATGCTCTCCAAGCGCGCGCTGGGCAGCTGGCACGAGAGCGAGACCGCGCATGACTGACCTGCTGGTGCGAGGCGCCTCGCACCTGCTGACGGGCCTGCGGGGCGAGGCCGCCCGCGCGCGCGCAGGCCGCGACCTGCGCATCCGCAACGGACGCATCGCGGCCATCGGCGCACTCGTCCCGGAGCCGGGCGAGCGCGTGCTCGATGCGGCCGGCTGTGTCATCTACCCGGGCTGGGTCAACACGCACCACCACCTCTTCCAGAGCCTGCTCAAGGGCATCCCGGCGGGGCTGGACATGCAGCTCGTGCCGTGGCTTGCGGCCGTGCCGGTGCGGTACCGCCAGTACTTCGATCACGATGCGGCGCTGCGCCTGGCCGCGCGCGTGGGGCTGGTGGAGCTGCTGTTGTCGGGCTGCACCACGGTGGCCGACCACCAGTATCACTACTGGCCCGGCATGCCCTTCGACGCCTCGCAGGCGATCTTCGACGAGGCCGCAAAGCTCGGCCTGCGCATGGTGCTGTGCCGCGGCGGCCAGACGCAGGCGCGCGCGATGACCGATGGGGCTGCTCCACCGCAGGTGGCGCCCGAGACGCTGGAGGGGTTCCTCGCCAGCATCGAGCGCGACGTGCAGCGCTTCCACGACCCCTCGCCCATGGCCATGCGGCGTGTCGTGAGTGCGATCACGACCCCGAACTGGAGCTGCCGCCCGCACGAGCTGCTCGAGATGGCACGCCAGGCGCGGCGCCTGGGCATCCGGATGCACAGCCACCTCAGCGAGACCTACGACTACGTGCGCTGGGCGCGCGAGGTCAAGGGCTGCACGCCGATGCAGTTCGTGGCCGAGCACGAGTGGGTCGGCGAGGACGTCTGGTACGCCCACATGGTGCACCTGGACGACGGGGACCTCGACATCTGCGCGCGCACGCGCACCGGCATCGCGCACTGCCCGCAGAGCAACGCGCGCCTGGGCTCGGGCATCGCACGCATTCCCGAGGCGCTGGCGCGGGGCGTGCGCGTCGGGCTGGCCGTGGACGGCGCGGCCTCCAACGAGGCAGCCGACATGCTCAGCGAAGCCCATGCCTGCTGGCTGCTGCACCGGGCCGACCCGCGTGCGGGCGAGCGGGCCGACCCGCTTGCCCATCCCAGCCGTGCCCCGCAGCCTGGGGGTCATCCGAGCGCGATGCGCGTGGAGGACGTGGTGCACATCGGCTCGGCCGGCGGCGCCGCGCTGCTGGGCCTGGACGGCACCGGCACGCTCGCCGTCGGGCAGGCTGCCGACCTGGCCATCTACGATCTCGACGAGCCCCGCCACTTCGGCCTGCACGATCCGGCCATCGGCCCCGTGGCCAGCGGCGGACGCACCCGGCTGCGAGCGGTCCTGGTGCAGGGCTGCGTCGTGGTGGAGAACGACACCATCCCGGGCCTGGACCTCGCGCAGCTGCGCCACGAGGCCCAGACCTTCGTCCAAGGCATCCTGAACGGTCCATGAGCTTCGAACCCGCACACGTCAAGGCCGGCACGGCCGAAGTCACGCGCAACCTCTCCGCGATCGAGTGGATCACCGACGCGCGGCTGGAGCGCCTGAGCCAGGACTACTACTGGTTCAGCCCGGTGCTCAAGCGCCAGCTGCAGCATCTGCGCGCCGATGCCGTGGCCCGGCCGAAGACCGAGGACGAAATCCGGGCCGTGGTGGGCGCCTGCGCGGCGGCGAGCCTGCCTATCACCGTGCGCGGCAGCGGCACGGGCAACTACGGCCAGAGCATGCCGCTGCACGGCGGAGTGGTGCTGGACCTGTCGGCCTACAACCAACTGCTGTGGTCGCGCGACGGCGTGGCCCGCGCGCAGGCGGGCATCCGCATGATGGATCTGGACCGCCAGCTCCAGGCCGCGCCTGAAGGCGCGCTGGGCTGGGAGCTTCGCTGCGTGCCCTCCACTTTCCGTGCCGCCACGCTGGGCGGCCTGTACGGCGGGGGCTTCGGCGGCATCGGCTCGATCAACTTCGGGCCGCTGGCTTCAACGGGCAACGTGCTGGGCGTGCGCGCGATGACGATCGAGCCCGAGCCCAAGGCCGTGGAACTGCGCGCGCCCGAGGCGCTGCTGCTGCACCACGTCTACGGCACCAACGGCCTCGTGCTCGAGCTCGAGGTGGGGCTCGCACCTGCGCACCCGTGGCTCGAGTCGATCGTGTGCTTCGACACCTTCGACGCCGCAATCGGCTTCGGGGACGCGCTCGCATCCGCGCCGGGCGTACTGAAAAAGAGCGTGACGTTGCTGGCGGCCCCGATCCCGGACATCCTGATGAAGGCCACGCCGCTCATCGCCGGCCAGATGGAGGCGGGCTCGCACGCGGTGTTCGTGCTCGTCACACCGGCCAGCGAGCCGGCGATGCTGCAGCTCGTGGCCGAGTGGGGCGGGCGTGTGACGCTGCGCCGCACGAACGAGGAGGCGCGCCGCACCAACCGCACGATCCTCGAGTACACCTGGAACCACACGACGCTGCACGCGCTGAAGGTCGACAAGACCCTCACCTACATCCAGAGCGGCTTCGAGGCCGGGCGGCACGTGGAGCAGGCCAAGGCCTTACGCGAGCAGCTCGGCGACGAGGTGCTCGTTCACCTGGAGTTCATCCGCACCAAGGAGGGGGCGATGAACTGCTCGGGGTTGCAGCTCGTGCGTTACAGCACCGACGAGCGCCTCAACGAGATCATGCAGATCCACCGCGACCACGGTGTCTACATCGCCAACCCGCACGTCTATATCGTCGAGGACGGCAAGCAGGGACAGATCAACCCGGACGTGGTGGCCACGAAGATGCGCTTCGACCCGATGGGCCTGCTCAACCCGGGCAAGCTGCGCGGCTGGGACGAGCGCGAGCGCATCATGGCCGACGTGGCGGCAGGCCGGGTGTCGCTGGCCACGCTGCCGAGGTTCTGAGGGGCGCCTGGCGATGACAGCTGCACTGCGCCCACGACCCGATACGGCGACCCTGAACACACTGCAGGCGGAGCTCGCCGGCATCGAGTGCATCACCGATCCCGACCGCCTCGCCCGGCTGTCTCAGGACTTCTCCTGGTTCAGCCCCATCCTCAAGCGCCAGCTCGAGGGTGCGCGTGCCGACCTCGTCGCGCGCCCGCGCACCGAGGCGGACATCGCGCGCGTCGTGGGCGCCTGCGCCCGTCACCGCGTTCCGCTGACGGTGCGCGGGGCGGCCACGGGGAACTATGGCCAGATCGTGCCGCTGCAAGGCGGGGTGCTGCTCGACCTGAGCGGCTACAACGCCTTCGGCTGGGCCCGTGGCGGCGTGGGCCGCGCGCAGGCCGGCATCCGGCTGGGCGAATTCGACCGCCAGGCCCAGCCGCTGGGCTGGGAGCTTCGCTGGCTGCCCTCGACCTTCCGTGCGGCCACGCTGGGCGGCCTGTATGGCGGGGGCTTCGGCGGGGCGGGCTCGATCACCTACGGCCCGATCGCCAGCGCCGGCAACGTGCTGGGCGCGCGCGTGATGTCGGTGGAGGACGAGCCTCGCGTGGAGGAGCTGCGCGGGGCCGAGGCCATGCTCGTGCACCACAAGTGGGGCACCAACGGCATCGTGCTGGAACTGGAGGTGGCGCTCGCACCGGCGCTGCCCTGGCTCGAGATGATCGCGACCTTCGAGGATTTCGGTGCGGCCTTCGACTGCTGCCACGCGCTGAGCGCGCAGTCTCCCGGCATCGTCAAGAAGGAGATCGCGCTGCTGGCCGACCCCATCCCGGCCTACTTCACGGCGCTGTCCGAGCACCTGCCGGCGGGCCGTCACGCCGTGATCCTGATCGCGGCGGAGTCCTCCGAGATCGCGGTGCGCGACCTCATCGCAGCGCACGGCGGGCAGATCACGTACCGGCAGGATGCGGTGCAGGTGGCCGCGACCAACCGCACCCTGCTCGAGTACTGCTGGAACCACACCACGCTTCAGGCACTCAAGGTCGACAAGACCCTCACCTACATCCAGAGCCGCTTCGACCCCCAGCGTCAGCGCGAGCAGGTGCTGGCCCTGCACGAGAAGCTCTCGCCCGAAGTGATGATGCACGTGGAGTTCATCCGCCTGACCAGCGGCGCGCACACCTGCAGCGGGTTGCAGATCGTTCGCTACACCGACGACGCGCGGCTGGAGCAGATCATGCAGGCCTTCCGCGACGAGGGCGCCACGATCAACAACCCTCACGTGCACATCCTGGAAGATGGCGGCAAGCTGCGCGACATGGATCGTGCGGCGCTGTCCGCGGCGCAGCGCATGGCCAGCGACGCCACGGTGGCGATGAAGTCGCGCTTCGACCCCCACGGGCTGCTCAACCCGGGCAAGCTGCGCTCTCAGCTCTGAGACGGCTGCGCTCAGCCGAACTCGTAATCCGCCAGGTTCGGCCGCTCGATCGCCTGCACGTACTCGCGCGTGAAACCGGGCCACAGCGCGGTGATGCGGCCGCTGTCCGTGCGGTACCAGCTGCGGCACTGCGTCCACACCGAGCCGGCCAGCCGCGTCTGCAACGCATCGTTGTGAGCCTGCATCACGCTGGCCTTGAGAGCCAGGTGGCGCAGCCCGCGGCTGCGCACCGCCTGCATGCACGCCACCGCGTAGCGCGCCTGCGGCTCGATGTAGAGCAGCGTCGAGGTGTGGCCCGTGCCCGTGTTGGGCCCGAGCATGAGGAACAGGTTCGGAAAGCCCGCCACCGTCATGCCGTGGTAGGCCTGTGGCCCGTCGCGCCAGGCCTGCGCGAGCGTGAGCCCACCCAGGCCCCGCACCTCCACGGAAGACAGCAGGTGCGTGGTGTCGAAGCCCGTGGCGCACACGAGCACGTCGAGCGCGCGTTCCACCCCATCGGCCGTGACGATGCCCGAGTGCGAGATGCGCACGATCGGGTCGGTCACGAGCTCCACGTTCGGCTGCGCGAGCGCCGGGTAGAAGTCGTTGGAATAGATGATCCGCTTGCAGCCCAGCGGGTAGGGCGGACGCAGCTTGCGGCGCAGCTCAGGGTCCTTGACGTGTCGGGAGAGATGCAGCGCAGCCGCGCGCAGCATCCCGCGCCGCGCGAGCGTGCCCTCCTCGAAGCCGCGGCGCCCCCACTCGAGCACGTGGTACCAGAAGGCCCGCGTCAACGCTGCCACGGGGGGCAGCCGGGCCAGCAGCCGGTCGACTGCGTAGTAGGGCCGGTCGATGCGCGGCAGCACCCAGTTGGCGGTGCGCTGGAACACGTGCAGCCGCGCCGCCTGCGCGGCCAGGGGTGGCACCAACTGCGACGCCGTGGAGCCGGTGCCGATGACGCCGATGCGCAGGCCTGCCAGCGGCACACCCGCATCCCAGCGGGCCGAGTGCAGCCGCACGCCGGCGAAGTCCGACAGCCCCTCGATGTCGGGCCAGCGCGCCTGCGAAAGAGGCCCGGTGCTGCACACGAGAAAGCGCGCGCGCAGCCGCGATCCGCAGCCGAGTTCCAGCTCCCAGCGCCCCTGCGCCTCGTCGAACTGCGCGCGCACGAGCCGCGTGCGCAGCCGCAGGTGGGGCAGCAGCCCGTGCTCGCGCGCCACCTGCTCCATGTAGGCCTGGATCTCCGGGGCGGCCGCAAAGCGGCGCTGCCAGTTCGGGTTCGGGGCGAAGGAAAAGGCGTAAAGCGGGGCGGGCACGTCCACGTGTGCGCCCGGGTAGCGGTTGTCCCACCAGGTGCCGCCCAGCCCCGCGGACTGCTCCAGCAGCACGAAGTCCTCGATGCCGGCGCGCCTGAGCGCCACGCCCATGCACAGCCCGGACATGCCCGCGCCGAGCACGGCCACTTCGACGTCGCGAGGATCCTGTAGGCTCATGCCGGGCATTGTGGCGTGCTGGCACGCCCCCTGCTTGATCTGCCCAAAGCCCAGCCTGCCCCGAGATGCTCACCACCCGCCAACCCGTCTTTCGCAAGTTCTGGCACGCCGTCATGCCGCTGAGCAGGCTCGAGTCTGGCCAGCCCGTGCCCTTCACGCTGTTGGGCGAGCCGATCGTGCTGTTCCTGGATGCCCACGGCCAGCCTGCCGCGCTGCGCGACCGCTGTTGCCACCGCACGGCCCGGCTTTCCAAGGGACGCTGCGTGAACGGGGCCCTCGAGTGCGGGTACCACGGCTGGACCTACGACCGAGGCGGGCGCGTGATCCGCATCCCGCAGTACGAGGCCAGCCGCCCGATCCCGGCCGAGTACTGCACGCCCGCCTTCCGTTGCGTGGCGAAGTATGGCTACGCCTGGGTGGCGCTCGTGGCGCCGGGCGAGGAGCCGCTGGCGCCCATCCCGGACGTGCCGGAATTCGGCGCGCCGGGCTGGCGCACCATCTTCCAGTTCTACGAGACCTGGGACACGAGCCCCTTGCGGGCGCTGGAGAACAGCTTCGACAACTCGCATTTCAGCTTCGTGCACCGTGCCACCTTCGGCGTGGCGGCGCAGCCCAAGCCCAGCCGCTACGAGCTCGTCGAGCGCGAGGGCGGCTTCTACGCCGAGACGCTGATCGACGCGGCCAACCCGCCGGCCTTCCACCGCGTCAGCGGCAGCACCGAGCCGATCACCCAGCGCCTGATGCGCAACGCCTACTACCTGCCCTTCTCGCGGCGCCTGGACATCGAGTACCCCAGCGGCGTGCGCCACGTCATCATCAACTGCTTCACGCCCATCGACGACGGGCGCATCCAGCTCGCGCAGTGGCTCTTTCGCAACGACCGCGAGGAGGACTGCCCGGCGCAGCTGCTCATCGACTTCGACCACGTCATCACGCGCGAGGACAAGGACATCCTGGAGTCCACCGATCCAGACGCGGTGGTGGACACGCGCCGGCGCGGTGTCGAGTACTCGATGGACAGCGACCGCCCGGGCATGCTCATCCGCAAGCAGCTCATGGAGTTGCTCGCACGACACGGCGAGGCCGAGGTGCACCGCTGAGGCGGGCCGGGCGGGCCCCCCAGCTTCGCTGGAATCAGGGAAAATACCCGGATGCTCGGGCAACGCACCCTCAAGTCGATCACGCGCGCCGTCGGCGTAGGCGTCCACGGCGGCCAGAAGGTGGAGCTCACGCTGCGCCCGGCGCCCGCCGGGCACGGCATCGTGTTTCGGCGCGTGGACCTGGCCTCGCCGGTGGAGATCCCAGTCAACGCCCGCGCCGTGTGCGACACGCGCATGGCCTCCACGATCAGCGCCGGGGGTGATCCGTCCGCGCCCAAGGTCCAGACCATCGAGCACCTGATGTCGGCCTGCGCGGGCCTGGGCATCGACAACCTCGTCGTGGACATCTCCGGTGAGGAGGTGCCGATCCTGGACGGCTCGGCAGCGAGCTTCGTCTACCTGCTGCAAAGTGCCGGCATCGAGGTGCAGCGCGCCCCGAAGCGCTTCCTGCGCGTGACCAAACCCGTGGAGGTGCGCGAGGGCGAGGGCCGGGCACTGAAGTGGGCGCGGCTGGAGCCGTACCACGGCTACGAACTCGTCTTCGAGATCGGCTTCGACCACCCGGCGCTCGACGCCACCGGCCAGCGCGTCACCTTCGACATGGGCTCGGGGCGCTACGCGCGAGACATCGCGCGCGCCCGCACCTTCGGCTTCACGCGCGACGTGGAGATGCTGCGCGCGCGTGGCCTGGGGCTGGGCGGCAGCATGGACAACGTCATCGTCGTGGACGACTACCGTGTGCTCAACCACGACGGGCTGCGCTACGACGACGAGTTCGCCAAGCACAAGATCCTGGATGCCATCGGCGACCTGCACATCGCCGGCGCCCCGATGCTCGCGCGCTACCACGGCCACAAGAGCGGGCACGCGCTCAACAACCGCCTGCTGCGCGCGCTGCTGGCCGATGCCACGGCGCACGAGTACGTCACCTTCGAGGACGAGGCGCGCGCGCCGGCCGGGCTTGCGGCGCTCGCGCCCGCCTGGTGATGCTGATCTTCCGGCTCGTCTTCGGGCTGCTCGCGCTGGCCGGCATCCTCTGCCTGGCCGCCTACCTCGCCACCGGCCGACCGGTGTGGAAGGCGCGCGGTTTCGTGATCCTCAAGTGGACGGTGCTGGCAGGCCTGGGCTTCTTCGCCGTCATCCTGCTGGAGCGGCTGGCGCGCTCGCTCTAGGCCCGCACACCGAGCAGTCCGCCTGGCGGGCGGTGCCAAGCTCCTCCCAGCGCATGGTGCGGGCATCGAGCATCAGCAGCCGGTTGCCCAGCTCCGTTCCCAGGCCGGCGAGCAGCTTCAGCGCCTCGGCGGCCTGCAACGAGCCCACGATGCCCACCAGCGGCGCGAACACCCCCATCGTTGCGCACGCCGCCTCCTCGAAGGCTTGCTCGGGCGGAAAGAGGCAGGCGTAGCAGGGGTGTGTGCCCGTCCGCGGGTCGACTACCGAGACCTGCGCATCGAAGCCGATCGCCGCCCCCCACACCAGAGGCTTGCCATGGCGCACGCAGGCGGCATTGACAGCCTGGCGCGTGGCGAAGTTGTCGCTGCAGTCGACGACGACGTCGGCTCCGGGCACGTGGGCGTCCAGCCACGCGGCGTCGGCGCGCACCACGCAGGCCTGCACCTGCACCTGCGGGTTCAGCGCTGCCACGCGCGTGCGCACCGACTCAACCTTGGGTCGGCCCAGGCTCGACATGTCGTGCGCGATCTGGCGCTGCAGGTTCGTGAGCTCCACCACGTCGGGGTCGGCCACCGTGAGCCGGCCCACTCCGGCCGAGCCGAGGAAGAGCGCCACCGGCGAGCCCAGGCCGCCGGCTCCGATGACGAGTGCGTGCGCGTCCAGCAGCCGCTGCTGGCCGTCGATGCCGATGGCCTCCAGCAGGATGTGGCGCGAGTAGCGCAGCAGCTGCTCGTCGTTCACGTCCGTTCCTTCAGTAGGTGCGGCCCTGGCGGAACTGGGCGTGCTGGCGACGGTTCAGCGGTGCTACGCGCGACATCGCCGCGAAGGCACTGGCGGCGTGGGCGTGCATGATCGCCAGACCCAGCGCGTCGGCCGCGTCCTTGCCCGGCAAGCCGGGCAGCTCGAGCAGCCGGCGCACCATCTCCTGGACCTGCGCCTTGTTGGCCAGGCCGTGCCCGACGATGGCCTTCTTCATCTGCAGCGCCGTGTACTCGGCCACCGGCAGGTTGCCCGACACGAGCGCGGCCAGCGCCGCGCCGCGCGCCTGCCCGAGCAGCAGCGTGCTCTGCGGGTTGACGTTGACGAAGACGATCTCCGCGCAGGCCGCGTCGGGGGTGTAGCGCTGCGCGACCTCGCGCACGCCCTCGAAGATCAGCTTGAGCCGGCCCGGCAGGTCCCCGCGCGGTGCCTCCAGCGTGCTGATCGTGCCGCTGGCCACGTAGGCCAGGCGGCTGCCGTCAGCGTCCACGACACCGAATCCGGTGCGCTGCAGCCCGGGGTCGATGCCGAGGATGCGCATGGTGGGCGCAGGATCTAGTGCCTGAAGTGCCGAACGCCGGTCAGCACCATCGCCACGCCGCGTTCGTCGGCCGCTGCGATGACCTCGTCGTCACGCATCGAGCCGCCGGGCTGGATCACGCAGGCCGCGCCTGCGTCGGCCAGCACGTCCAGCCCGTCACGGAACGGGAAGAAGGCGTCGCTGGCCACCACCGAGCCCTGCAGCGACAGCCCGGCATTGGCGGCCTTGATGGAGGCGATGCGGGCCGAGTCGATGCGGCTCATCTGGCCGGCGCCCACGCCCAGCGTCATGCCGCCACCGCAGAAGACGATGGCGTTGCTTTTCACGTACTTGCCCACCGTCCAGGCGAACATCAGGTCGTCGAGCTGCGCGGGCGTGGGCTTCAGGCGCGTGGGAAAGCGCAGCTCCTCGCGCGCGAGCACGCGGTTGTCGGCCGACTGCAGCAGCAGGCCCGAGCCCACGCGCTTGGCGTCCATCATGTTGCGGCCGTTGGCCCAGTCGGTGGCACCGCCCGGGGGCAGCGCGATCTCCAGCAGCCGCACGTTGGCCTTGGATGCGAACACCGCCCGCGCCTCGTCCGTGTAGCCCGGGGCGAGCAGCACCTCGACGAACTGGCGCGACACCGCGGCCGCGGCCATGCCGTCCACCGTGCGGTTGAAGGCAATGATGCCGCCGAAGGCCGAGGTCGGGTCGGTGCGGAAGGCCTTGTCGTAGGCCTCGCCGGGGTCTGCACCGAGCGCCACGCCGCAGGGGTTGGCGTGCTTGACGATCACGCAGGCGGGCGTCTCGAAGCTCTTCACGCACTCCCAGGCGGCGTCGGCATCGGCGATGTTGTTGTAGCTGAGCTCCTTGCCCTGGAGCTGGCGCGCCACGGCCAGCGAACCCGGCGCAGGGTAGAGGTCTCGGTAGAAGGCGGCCTGCTGGTGCGGGTTCTCGCCGTAGCGCAGATCCTGCACCTTGACGAAACGGCCGTTGCTCTGGCCCGGGAAGGGGCTGCGCGTGCCGTCCTCGCGCAGACAGGACAGGTAGTCGCTGATGGCCGCGTCGTAGTTGCTGATGCGGTTGAAGGCGGCCACTGCCAGCGCAAAGCGCGTGCGCTCGCCCACGCGGCCCTGCACGCGCAGCTCCTCGAGCACGCCTGCGTACTGCGACGCATCGGTGAGCACCGCCACGTCCTTCCAGTTCTTGGCCGCGCTGCGCACCATCGCCGGGCCGCCGATGTCGATGTTCTCGATGGCTTCGTCGAGCGTGCAGCCCGCGCGGGAGACGGTCTGCTCGAAGGGGTAGAGGTTGACGACGAGCAGGTCGATCGTGCCGATGCCGTGCTGCGCGAGCGCCTCGCGGTGCGCCGGCACGTCGCGCCGGGCGAGCAGGCCACCGTGGATCACCGGGTGCAGCGTCTTCACTCGGCCATCGAGCATCTCCGGGAATCCGGTGAGAGCGGCCACTTCCGTGACCGGCAAGCCGGCCTCGGCCAGCAGCCGGGCGGTCCCTCCGGTGGAGACGAGCCGCACGCCCAGGGCGTGAAGCGAAAGCGCCAGGTCGACCACGCCGGTCTTGTCCGACACCGAAATCAGGGCGGTCAGTCCGGCACCACCCGGTACGCCGGCGCCCGCGGGAGTGGAGGAGGGGGTCATTCGAGAAGCCCGTGATCGCGCAGCTTGCGGTGCAGCGTGTTGCGGTTGATGCCCAGCCAGGCCGCCGCCCGGCTCTGGTTGCCCTCGGCGCGCGCCATCACCAACTCCAGCATGGGACGCTCGGCGGCGTGGATGATCATTTCGTGCACGCCGCTGGGCTCGGTGCCGCGCAGGTCTTGGAAGTACTGCTCGAGGGTGCTGCGGATGCAGCGGTCGATCTGGTTCTGGCTCACAGGACTTGCCCGGCGTTGGTGGGGGAAATGACGGTCTCAGGCACGCAGCCGCAGCAGCGGCTCGTTGGCTGCCGGCAAGCGCTCGTGCACGTCGGCCAGCGCCTCGAAGTAGGTGGAGACGGCGGTGAACTGGGCCTCGCAGGTCTCCAGCCGGTTCATCGTGTCGCGGAAAGCCTGTGCGCCGGGCAGCGTGCGCACGGCCCAGCCGATGTGCTTGCGCGCGCTGCGCACGCCCGCGGCCTCGCCGTACAGGCCGTAGTGGTCCTGCAGGTGCTCGAGCAGCCACCGGCGCACGTCGTGCACCGGCGGGGGCGGCAGCTCCTCGCCAGTAGCCAGGAAATGCGCGATCTCGCGGAAGATCCACGGGCGGCCCTGCGCGGCGCGGCCGATCATCAGCGCATCGGCTGCGGTGTGCCGCAGGACCTCGCGTGCCTTGCGGGGCGAGTCGATGTCGCCGTTGGCCACCACCGGGATGCGCAGCGCCGCCTTGACCGCTGCGATCGTGTCGTATTCGGCCAGGCCCGCATAGCCCTGCACCCGCGTGCGGCCGTGCACCGTCACCATCGCCACGCCCGCAGACTCGGCCGCGCGCGCCAGCGCCACGGCGTTTCGTTCGGTGTCGCAGCGCCCGGTGCGCATCTTCAGGGTCACGGGCACGCTGCGCGGCGCACAGGCGGCCACCACGGCCTCGACGATGCGCAGCGCCAGCGGCTCGTTGCTCATCAGGGCCGAGCCGGCGAAGACGTTGCACACCTTCTTGGCGGGGCAGCCCATGTTGATGTCGATGATCTGCGCGCCGCGGTCGATGTTGTGGCGCGCCGCGTCGGCCATCTCGGCCGGATCGACCCCCGCGATCTGCACCGCGATCGGCGCGGGCTCGCCCTCGTGGTTGGCGCGGCGGCTCGTCTTCAGGCTGTCCCACAGCTCGCGCCGGGACGTCACCATCTCGCTGACCGCGTAGCCCGCCCCCAGGCGCTTGCACAGCACCCGGAAGGGCCGGTCGGTGACACCGGCCATCGGGGCGACGAAGAGCGCGTTGGGCAGCTCGATCGGGCCGATGCGCATGGAAGGTGAGCTGCCGCAGTGCTGAAAAAGGAGGCAGGAGTATAGCCACCCAGTGGGCGCGCCTGCCTATCATGAACACCCATGGAAGCCTGGTTGAACGGCCTGCTGGCCACGCTCGCGCTGCCGCGGTTCGGCCTGAGCACCGTCTTCGTCGTGGCGCTGGTGTCGGCCACGCTGCTGCCCATGGGCAGCGAGCCGGCAGTCTTCGGCCTGGTCAAGCTCGACCCGAGCCTCTTCTGGCCGGCCGTGCTCGTGGCCACCGCCGGCAACACCTGTGGCGGCGCCATCACCTGGTGGATGGGATACGGGGCCGAGCGGGCCTACGAGCGCATGGCCCGGCGCAAGCCCTCCGAGGCCCGGGCGCTGGCCTGGCTCGAGCGCTTCGGCCCGAAGGCCTGCCTGCTGAGCTGGCTGCCTGTGGTGGGAGATCCCTTGTGTGCCGTGGCCGGCTGGCTGCGCCTGCCCTTCTGGCCCTGCGTGCTCTACATGGCCATCGGCAAGTTCGCCCGCTACCTCACCATGACGGCCGCGCTGCTGTGGGTGTTCCCGGGGCGCTTCACCCCCTGAGCGTGGGCCAGGCCCGCAGTGGGCACAATGCGGAAATGAGCATTGCCACACCTGCCTACGATCGCCTCGCCGCGGTCAACCGTCGCCTGCACCGCCTGGGCCACCTCGGCTCGATCGCCGGCTGGGACCAGGCTTCCCACATGCCGCCCAAGGGCAACGAGGCGCGCTCGGCTGCCCTGGCCGAACTGGCCGGGCTGATGCACGGCCTGCGCACCGATGCGGGCTTGCCCGACGAGATGGCGCGCGCCGAGCAGGAGCCGCTGGACGACGTGCAGCGCGCGAATCTGCGCGAGATGCGGCGCAACTGGGAGCTTGCCAACGCGCTGCCGGCTGACCTGGTGCAGCGCCGCACGCTGGCCTCCAGGCGCTGCGAGCATGCCTGGCGCACACAGCGCCCGGCCAACGACTGGAAGGGCTTCCTCGCCAACTTCCGCGAGGTGCTGGCGGTGGCTCGCGAGGAGGCTGCGCTGCTGTCTGCGCGCAGCGGACTGTCGCGCTACGACGCGCTGATGGACCGTTTCGAGCCCGGCATGCGCACGCAGACCGTGGCGCGCGTGTTCGGGGAGGTGCGGCAGTGGCTGCCCGGCCTCATCCAGCAGGTGGAGGCACGACAGGCAGCCGAGCCGGTCATCCGGCCCGTCGGGCCCTTTCCCATCCCGGCGCAGCGGGCGCTGTGCGAGCGCGTGATGCGGCTGCTGGGCTTCGATTTCGAGGCCGGGCGGCTGGACGTGAGCACCCACCCCTTCTGCGGCGGCGTGCCCGAGGACGTGCGCATCACCACGCGCTTTCGCGAAGACGAGTTCCTCTCCAGCCTCATGGGCACCATCCACGAGACCGGCCACGCCCGCTACGAGCAGGGCCTGCCGCGCGGCTGGCTCGGCCAGCCGGTGGCCGAGGCGCGCTCGATGGCGCTGCACGAGAGCCAGTCGCTGAGCTTCGAGATGCAGCTGGCGAGCCACCCGGGCTTCGTCGCGCTGCTCTCACCGCTGGTGCGCGAGGCCTTCGGCGACCAGCCGGCCTTCGAGCCGGCCAACCTGCTGCGCCTGGTCACGCGCGTGCAGCGCGGCTTCATCCGCGTCGACGCCGACGAGGTGACCTACCCGGCACACGTGATCCTGCGCTTCGAGATCGAGCGCCCGCTGATCGAGGGCGAGATCGAGCCCGAGGACATCCCCTCCCTGTGGGACGCCAAGATGGCCGAGCTGCTGGGCCTGGACACGCGCGGCAACTACAAGGATGGGCCGCTTCAGGACGTGCACTGGCCCGAAGCCCTGTTCGGCTACTTCCCCTGCTACTCGCTGGGCGCGATGTACGCGGCGCAGTGGTTCTCGGCCATGCGCCGGGCCATGCCCGACCTGGATGCCCGCATCGGTTCGGGGGAGCTCGCCGGCGTCTTCGACTGGCTGCACACGAACATCTGGAGCCAGGGCAGCTGCCACACCACCGACGATCTCGCGATCCGGGCCAGCGGCGAGCCACTGAACCCGGCTCACTTCCGCGCGCACCTGCTGGCGCGTTACCTGCCGGCCTGAGAGGCGGCGGCGCGCTTGCGCGCCGCCGGGGTGGCCTTCCTGGACGGGGCAGCCCCGGCGCGGCCCTTTCTCGGGGCCGTGGCGGACGCGACGGCAGCCTTGGAGGCCCGGGCCGGCTTCGATGCGGGCGCGGGCGAGAGCGCCTCCACGCGCGCGGCCAGCGCGTCGATCCGGGCCGACAGGGCCTGGAAGTCCGCGGCCGTGGGCACCCCCAGGCGCCCGAGCGCCTTGGCGGTGCGCGACTCGAAGATCGACTCGAGCTTGTCCCAGTGCTCGCCCGCCTTGGCCGTGACCTCGCCGGCCATGCTGCTCATGCGGCCCGTGACCTCGTTGATCTTCTCCTCCGCCAGCCCCTGCGTCTTGCGCTGCAGCGCCGTGCCTTCCTGGATCAGCGCCTCGAAGACCTTGCCGCCTTCGGACTGCGCCTTGGCGAAGGCACCCATGCCAGCCAGCCAGATCTGCTGCGCGGAGTCCTTGACCATGCCGGCGAGGTCGCCCTGCAGCAGCCCGGCAGGTGCGGCGGCCTGGCTCTCGGCCAGTTTCTTGAGCTTCTTGACCATCTCTCGTCCTCTTTGTTCGGATGATGCGCACCACTGTAGGCCGGCCTGCCTGGAGAGCGCAGCCTAATCGTGCAGGCATGGCCGGCCACGGCCGATGCGCGAGGGCAGCGTTGCACGTCGGCGGGAGCCGGCCCGTGGGCGCCGGCGCGGGTGCCGCCGGGCCGGCCGGCTTCGGGAAAGCGCGGGCGGGATGCTTGCGTGCCTCCCCCGAGAATGCCGCTCGGCAAGGGCCCGTGGCGGGCTGAAGCAGGAGAGATTCGATGCATTACTTCGTCACTGGGGCCACCGGGTTCATCGGCAAGCGGCTGGTGCGCAAGCTGCTGGCGCGGCGTGGCTCGGTTGTGCACTTCCTGGTGCGCCCAGGCTCGGAGGCGCGCGTGCCCGAACTGCTCGCCTACTGGGGAGCCAGCCGCCAGCGCGCAATTCCCGTGGTGGGGGACCTGACTGCTGCCAGGCTGGGCGTGGCCAGCGAGGTGCTCAAGGCGCTGAAGGGCCGGATCGACCACTTCTACCACCTTGCGGCCGTCTACGACCTGCAAGCCGACGAGGAGAGCCAGTTGCGTGTGAACGTGGAAGGCACGCGCAACACCGTGGAGTTTGCGCGCGCCATCGACGCCGGGCACTTCCACCATGTCAGCAGCATCGCCGCCGCGGGCCTGTATGAGGGCGTCTTCCGAGAGGACATGTTCGACGAGGCCGAGGGACTCGACCACCCCTACTTCATGACCAAGCACGAGTCCGAGAAGATCGTGCGGCGCGAGTGCAAGGTGCCCTGGTCGGTCTACCGTCCGGCCATGGTGGTGGGCGACTCGAAGACCGGCGAGATGGACAAGATCGACGGCCCGTACTACTTCTTCAAGCTGATCCAGCGCATGCGCCAGATCCTGCCGCCGTGGATGCCCTCCATCGGCCTGGAAGGCGGGCGCATCAACATCGTGCCGGTGGACTTCGTGGTCGACGCGATCGACCACATCAGCCACCACCACCACGGCAGCGCACGCTGCTACCACCTGGTGGACCCGCAGGGCTACCGGGTGGGCGATGTGCTGGACATCTTCGCGAGGGCGGCGCACGCGCCGAAGATGAACCTCTTCGTCAACGCTGCGCTCTTCGGCTTCATCCCGCGTGGCGTCAAGAAGAGCCTGATGGCGCTGGCCCCTGTGCGCCGCATCCGCAACGCCGTGATGAAGGACCTGGGCCTGCCCGAGGACATCTTCACCTTCGTCAACTACCCCACGCGCTTCGACCGGCGCGAGACGGACGCAGCCCTCAAGGGCAGCGGCATCGAGTGCCCGAACCTGCACGACTACGCCTGGCGGCTGTGGGACCACTGGGAGCGCCACCTCGACCCCGATCTGTTCATCGATCGCAGCCTCAAGGGTACGGTCGGGGGCAAGGTGGTGCTCGTCACGGGCGGCTCCTCCGGCATCGGGCTGGCTGCGGCGATCAAGTTCGCGCAGGCCGGCGCCATCACCGTCATCTGCGGGCGCGACGCCGACAAGCTCCAGCAGGCCGAGCGCGAGATCCGCGAGGCGGCCGGACCGCAGGCCCAGGTGCACGGCTACAGCGTGGACATCGCCGACCCGGCGGGGTGCGACGCCTTCCTGCAGGCCCTGCAGCAGGCCCACGGCGGCGTGGACTTCCTCATCAACAACGCCGGGCGCTCGATCCGCCGCGCCATCGAGAGCAGCTACGACCGCTTCCACGACTTCGAGCGCACGATGCAGCTCAACTACTTCGGCTGCCTGCGCGTGACGATGGGCCTGCTGCCGGGCATGGTGGCCCGAAAGCGCGGGCATGTGGTCAACATCAGCTCCATCGGCGTGCTCACGAACGCCCCGCGCTTTTCGGCCTACGTGGCGAGCAAGGCGGCACTGGACGCCTGGACGCGCTGCGCCAGCAGCGAGTTCGCCGACCAGGGCGTGACCTTCACGACCATCAACATGCCCCTCGTGCGTACGCCGATGATCGCCCCGACCAAGATCTACAACAACGTGCCCACGCTCAGCCCCGAGGAGGCCGCCGACATGATCGTGCAGGCCTGCGTCTACAAGCCCGTGCGCATCGCCACGCGGCTGGGCATCGTCGGGGAGGTGCTGCACGCCCTGGCCCCGCGCGTGGCCCAGATCGCGATGAACACCAGCTTTCGCATGTTCCCCGACAGCGAGGCTGCGCGTGGGGACAAGGGCGGCAAGCCGCACCTGTCGGCCGAGGCGGTGGCCCTGCAGCAGATGATGCGGGGCATTCACTTCTGAGCGAGCTTCGAGCCGCCGGCTGCGGGCCCACCGGCCTTTCCTACAATGCCGGTCTCCGTCTCGCCTCGAACCTGTCGCCTGCCGATGAACATCCCCGACGTGTCGCACAGCCTGGACCACATCACCCCGCGCGACCAGGCCGAGATCCTGGCGCAGGCGCTGCCCTACATCCGCCGCTACCACGGCAAGACGCTCGTCATCAAGTACGGCGGCAACGCGATGACGGACCCGGCGCTGCAGCAGGACTTTGCCGAGGACATCGTGCTGCTCAAGCTCGTGGGCATGAACCCCATCGTCGTGCACGGCGGCGGCCCGCAGATCGACGAGGCACTGGCCAAGGTCGGCAAGAAGGGCACCTTCATCCAGGGCATGCGTGTCACGGACGACGAGACGATGGAGGTCGTCGAGTGGGTGCTCGCCGGCGAGGTCCAGCAGGACATCGTGGGGCTGATCAACGCCGCCGGCGGCAAGGCCGTGGGCCTGACGGGACGCGACGGCGGACTCATCCGCGCGAGGAAGCTGCGCATGGTCGACCACAAGGATCCCTCGGTCGAGCACGACGTCGGGCAGGTGGGCGAGATCACGGCCATCGACCCCAGCGTGGTGCGCGCGCTGCAGGACGACCAGTTCATCCCGGTCATCAGCCCGATCGGCTTCGGTGACCGCAACGAGAGCTACAACATCAACGCCGACCTCGTGGCCAGCAAGCTCGCCGAGGTGCTCAAGGCGGAGAAGCTGATCCTGCTGACCAACACGCCGGGCGTGCTCGACAAGTCGGGCCAGCTGCTGACCGACCTCTCGGCGCGCGAGATCGACGGGCTCTTTGCCGACGGCACGATCAGCGGCGGCATGCTGCCCAAGATCAGCGGCGCCCTGGACGCCGCCAGGAGCGGCGTGAATGCCGTGCACATCATCGACGGGCGCGTGCCGCACGCCATGCTGCTGGAGATCCTGACCGACCAGGCCTACGGCACGATGATCCGCTCCCATTGAAGAAGATCTGGCTCTTCGACCTCGACAACACGCTGCATGACGCGTCGCGGGCAGCCTTCGGGTACCTGAACCGCGAGATGACGGCCTACATCGTGCGCGAGCTCGGCACCTCCGAGGCCGAGGCCGATGCGATGCGGCGCCGCTACTGGCACCGGTACGGCGCGACGCTGCTCGGGCTGATGCGCCACCACGGGGTGAGGGCCTCCCACTTCCTGGATCACACGCACCGCCTGCCGGGCCTCGAGGAGCGCGTGCGCGGGCACGCGCACGACTTCGCTGCGCTGCGCCGCCTGGCGGGCCGGCGGCTCATCCTGACCAATGCCCCGGCCGGCTACACCGCGCGCGTGCTCGGCGTGCTGGGCATCGCCCACCTCTTCGACGGCGTCATCGCCATCGAGGACATGCGCATGTTCGGCCACCTGCGGCCCAAGCCCGACGCCCGTATGCTGCGCTGGGTGGCCGCGCGGCTGCGCGTGCACCCCGCGTGCTGCACGCTGGTGGAGGACACGCTGGAGCACCAGAAGTCCGCGCGCAAGGTCGGCATGAAGACGGTGTGGATGCAGCGCTGGGCGCGCGCTGCGCGTGCCGCTGGCACCACTGCACCGCGCTGGCAGGGCGGGCGGCCCGCCTACGTCGACCGCCGCATCACGCGCCTGGCGGCGCTGCGCCGCGCACCCTGAAGTCGGTGTTTTCCATCCCCGGCGACGGGGGGGCGGCTGTGCCAGAATGCCCCTCCCCATGCCCGAGCGCACCGATGTCCGAGACACCTGAACTCGACGCTGCCTTCGGCGTGGCGGCCAAGCCCCCCGCCGAACCGGCGCGCAAGCGGCCCAAGCCCGGCGAGCGGCGCGTGCAGATCCTGCAGGCGCTGGCCGGGATGCTCGAGCACCCAGGCTCCGAGCGCGTCACGACGGCTGCGCTGGCCGCCCGGCTCGACGTGAGCGAGGCGGCCCTGTACCGGCACTTCGCGAGCAAGGCCCAGATGTTCGAGGGCCTCATCGAGTTCATCGAGTCCAGCGTCTTCACGCTCGTCAACCAGGTCGTGGAGCGCGAGCCCCTGGGTGCCGCGCAAGCGCGCAAGATCGCCGCGCTGCTGCTTCAGTTCGGCGAGAAGAACCCGGGCATGACGCGCGTGATGGTGGGCGACGCGCTCGTCTTCGAGCATGAGCGGCTGGGCGCGCGCATGAACCAGTTCTTCGACCGGCTGGAGGCTCAGCTGCGCCAGTCGCTGCGCGCCGCGGCCGAGGCCGCAGGCTCGCCCACGCCCACGGTGGACGCGCAGGCCCTGGCCTCGGCCATCGTCTGCTTCGTGATCGGGCGGCTGCAGCGCTACGCGCGCTCGGGCTTCAAGCGTTCGCCCCTGGATCACCTGGACGCGGCGCTCGCGCGCCTGACGGCCTGAGGGGCGGCCCGCCGCGATGGCGCTGACGGTGCAAGTCGGCGGGCAGCCGCTCGTGCTGCTGGCCGAGCGCGCGGCCTTCCTGCCCGGATCGGCCACGCTGCTCGTGGCCGATGCGCACTTCGGCAAGGCGCAGGCCTTTCGTCGCCAGGGGGTCCCGGTGCCGGCCGGCACGACGGCGCGCAACCTGGCCACACTGTCGCACCTGCTGACGCACACCGGTGCCCGCACGCTCGTCTTCCTGGGCGACCTGCTGCATGCTCGCCACTCTCGCGCCGAAGCGCTGGCACAGGCCTTCCGGGGCTGGCGCAACCGGCACGCGCAGGTCGCGATGACCCTCGTGCGCGGCAACCACGACGACCGTGCCGGCGATCCCCCGGCAGACTGGGGCATCGACGTGGTGGACGAACCGCTGGCGGCAGGCGCGTTCGCGCTGCGCCACCACCCCGTGCCGCAGCCAGGGCGCTACGTGCTGGCGGGTCACCTGCATCCTGCGGCCTGGGTCGGCCACGGCCCGCACCGGCTGCGCCTGCCTTGCTTCCACCTCGGTGCAGAGGTGGGTGTGCTGCCGGCCTTCGGCGGCTTCACGGGCATGCATCCCGTGCGGCCGCAGCCCGGCGAGCGCGTGTTCGTCGTCGCCGACGACGCGGTGCGTCTGCTGCCCGACCCGCGGGCGCGAGGGACCCAGGCTTGCGCGCCCGCCTGCGACGCCCCGCCCGGGCAGGTGACTACACTTCCTGCATGAGCGTGGAAACCCTGATCGCACGAGCCGAGGCGCTGCTGGCGCGCCTGGAGGCCGTGTTGCCGCATCCTGCGCAGGCGCCCGACTGGAGCGCCTCGACGGCCTTTCGCTATCGCCGCCGCGGCAGTGCCGGCGTGCTCGAGCCGGTGCGCCACGTCGCGCCGATCAGCCTGGCCCAACTGCGCGAGGTCGAGCCCCAGAAGGAGCGCCTGGTGCGCAACACCGAGCAGTTCGTGTCCGGGCGAGGCGCCAACAACGTGCTGCTCACCGGTGCGCGCGGCACGGGCAAGAGCTCGCTCATCAAGGCCTGCCTGAACGAGTTCAGCCCGCGCGGCCTGCGCCTGATCGAGGTCGACAAGGCCGACCTCGTGGACCTGCCCGACCTCGTCGAGCTCGTGGCCGACCGGCCCGAGCGCTTCATCGTCTACTGCGACGACCTGAGCTTCGACAGTGGCGAGAGCGGCTACAAGGCGCTCAAGTCGATCCTCGACGGATCGGTGGCGCAGTCCAGCGACAACGTGCTGATCTACGCCACGAGCAACCGGCGCCACCTGCTGCCCGAGACGATGCGCGAGAACCTGAGCTACCAGCACACCGAGGACGGCGAGGTGCACCCGGGTGAGGTGGTGGAGGAGAAGATCTCGCTGTCCGAGCGCTTCGGGTTGTGGATCAGCTTCTACCCCTTCAGCCAGGACGAGTACCTCGCCATCGTGAACGAATGGCTGCGCCACTTCGGGCTGGAGGAGGCGCAACTCGCCGCGGCGCGCCCGGAGGCGCTCGTGTGGGCCCTGGAGCGCGGCTCGCGCTCGGGCCGCGTGGCGCAGCAGTTCGCGCGTGACCACGTCGCCCGCCTTCATGGCTGAGCGCAGGGACTCCGAGCGCACGCCTGTGGAGGTGGCAGTGGGTGTGCTCGTCGACGC
The DNA here is from genome assembly GCA_040400855.1 of Rubrivivax sp. Lineage (GTDB taxonomy): Bacteria > Pseudomonadota > Gammaproteobacteria > Burkholderiales > Burkholderiaceae_C > Rubrivivax. Next base: position 6,993 of record JBBAPJ010000024.1, on the reverse strand, counting down.
CGACGGCCGCTTCCTGCTGACCACCCGCCCGAGCGGCAAGGTCTACGCCGGCTACTGGGAGTTCCCCGGTGGCAAGCTCGAGCCGGGCGAGTCGGTGGAGCAGGCGCTGCGCCGCGAGTTGCAGGAGGAGATCGGCGTGACGATCGGCCACGCCCAGCCGTGGCGCGTGGAGGTCTTCGACTACCCGCACGCGCGCGTGCGTCTGCACTTCTGCCGCGTGCGCGAGTGGTCGGGCCGCTTCGAGATGCGAGAGGGCCAGGAGATGAGCTGGGAGCGGCTGCCCGTGCGCTGCGAGCCGGTGCTGCCGGGCACCTTGCCCGTTCTCGACTGGCTGGCGGCCGAGGCCGGCGCGGGCGCGGCGGCGGCCGCTGCAGGCTAGACTTTGGGCACCATGGGCTGGCTCGACGACATCCACTGGGACCGCGACGGGCTCGTGCCGGTGGTCGCGCAGGAGCGCGGCAGCGGCCATGTGCTGATGGTGGCCTGGATGAACCGCGAGGCACTGGCGGCCACGGCCGAGCGAGGCCAGGCCGTCTACTGGAGCCGCTCCCGGCAGCGCCTGTGGCACAAGGGCGAGGAGTCCGGCCACGTGCAGCAGGTGCACGAGATCCGCACCGACTGCGACGCAGACGTGGTGCTGCTCACGGTCACGCAGCACGGGCACGATCCGTCCATCGCCTGCCACACGGGCCGTCACAGCTGCTTCTTCCAGCGCCTGGAGGGCCATGCCTGGGTCAGCGCCGAGCCCGTGCTGAAGGATCCTTCGACGATCTACGCCAGGCCGGCTGCGGCCCGCCCGGGGAGCCCGGAGTGAGTGACGCTTCGGAGGACACCCTGGCGCGCCTGGCCGCCGTGATCGCCTCGCGCCGCGGCGGCGACCCCGAGCGCAGCTACGTCGCCAGGCTCTTCGCCAAGGGGCCCGATGCGGCGCTCAAGAAGGTGGGCGAGGAGGCCACCGAGGTCGTCATGGCGGCCAAGGACGGCGACGCGCAGCGCGTCGTGGCCGAAGTCGCCGACCTGTGGTTCCATACGATGGTGGTGCTGGCCCAGCATGGGGTGGCGCCGGCCGACGTGCTGGCCGAGCTGCGCCGGCGCGAGGGCCTGTCGGGGCTGGAGGAATTCGCGGCGCGCAAGGCGCAGCAGCGCGAGCAGGAGGATCGATGAACGACGGATGGAACACCGGGCAGCTGCAGGCCGAGCGCTCGCCCCAGGAGCTTCAGGGGCTCAAGACCGTGACGACGCTGGTCTATGCGCTGCAGGCGCTGAGCTTCCTGTGGGGCATCACGGCCATCGTGGGCGTGATCATCAACTACGTGAAGCGCGAGGATGCGCGCGGCACCGTCTACGAGAGCCACTTCGACTGGCAGATCCGCACCTTCTGGTGGGGGCTGGCGTGGTTCGTCGTGGGCGTGGTGCTCGCGATCCTGGTGGTGGGCGTCGTGGTCCTCTTCGTTGCCTGGATCTGGATGATCTACCGCGTCGTCAAGGGCTGGCTCAAGCTCATTGATGGCAAGCCCGTGTTCCCGGCCTGAGCTGAACCATGCAAAGCGACCCGAACTGCATCTTCTGCAAGATCGTCGCGGGGCAGCTGCCCGCGCGCAAGGTCTTCGAGGACGACGAGCTCCTTGCCTTCCACGACATCCAGCCCTGGGCGCCCGTGCACGTGCTGGTGATCCCGAAGCAGCACATCGCCACGCTGGCCGATGTCGGCCCCGAGCACGAGGCGCTGCTGGGCCGCATGCTCGGCCTGGCCCCGCGCCTGATGCGCGAGCTGGGCGTGACCAACGGCTTTCGCACCCTCATCAACACCGGCCGCGACGGGATGCAGGAGGTCTGGCACCTGCACATGCACGTGATGGGCGGGCCACGGCCCTGGGCCAAGGGCTGAGCAACCGGCGGCAGCCAGTTGTAATGCCTTGCAGCCCCAGGCCGGGCGCGTCTTTGCCGCTCACCTAGAATCCGGCCTCCCTCAAGAGGAGTTGGAACCATGGGATCCTTCAGCATCTGGCACTGGCTGATCGTGCTGCTGGTGGTCGTGCTCATCTTCGGCACCAAGAAGCTGAAGAACATGGGCTCGGACCTGGGCGCGGCCGTCAAGGGCTTCAAGGATGGCGTCAAGGGCGGCACCGAGCCCGCGGACGGGGCTTCGCCACCTGCTGCGCAGGTGACCGCAGCCAAGGCGGCGGACCCGAACACGGTCGACGTGGACGCCAAGACCAAGAGCTGAGCCCTTGGTTGATTTCGGCCTGGACAAGATCGCGCTGATCGGCGCGGTCGCGCTGATCGTGATCGGCCCGGAGAAGCTGCCGAAGGTCGCGCGCACGATCGGCCACCTCGTGGGCAAGGCGCAGCGCTACGTGGCTGACGTGCGTGCCGAGGTCAACCGCTCCATCGAGCTCGACGAGCTCAAGAAGATGAAGACCCAGTTCGAGGACGCGGCGCGCAACGTCGAGCAGACGGTGCAGCAGGAGGTGCAGTCGGCCTCGTCGTCCTTCGACACCGACTGGGCCAGCATCGGTGCGCCGGCGGCCGAGCCCTCCGCGTCGGTGGCCGGCGACGCCCTGGCACCCCCGGCGCCGACCTACCGGCACCCGAAGAAGAACTGGCGCCTCAAGCGCGGAGCCACGCCGCAGTGGTACAAGCAGCGTCAGGGCATCCGCACCAAGGCGCAGTCCGGCGCGGCACGCGTCGCCCGGTTCCGCCCGCGCCCCAGATGAGCGAGAACGACTCCAAGGAAGACGAGCTCGCGGGCACCGAGGCGCCCTTCGTCTCCCACCTCATCGAGCTGCGTGACCGGCTCATCCGCGCCCTGATCGCCGTGGTCATCGGCTGCATCGCGCTGGCGATCTGGCCCGGGCCGGCCGGGCTCTACGACTGGCTCGCACAGCCCCTGGTGGCGCACCTGCCCGAGGGCACGAAGCTGATCGCCACCAACGTGATCTCGCCGATCCTGGTGCCGCTGAAGATCCTGCTGATGGGCGGCTTCCTGCTGGCCCTGCCGGTGGTGCTTTACCAGGTCTGGGCCTTCGTGGCACCCGGCCTGTACTCGCATGAAAAGAAGCTCGTGCTGCCGCTGGTGATCACGAGCACCTTCCTCTTCGCGATCGGCGTGGCCTTCTGCTACTTCATCGTGATCCCGGCGATGTCGCAGTTCATCCAGGCCTTCGCCCCCACGGCCATCGCCGCTGCGCCGGACATCGAGCAGTACTTCGGCTTCGTGCTGACGCTCTTCCTCGTCTTCGGCATCGCCTTCGAGGTGCCGGTGGCGGTGATCGTGCTGGCGCGCATGGGCGTGGTCACGATCGAGCAGCTCAGGAAGTTCCGTGGCTACTTCATCGTGGCGGCCTTCATCGTGGCGGCTGTCGTGACGCCGCCGGACGTGATCTCGCAGCTGTCGCTGGCGATCCCGATGTGCATCCTCTACGAGATCGGGATCGTCGCCGCGAAGTTCTTCATCCGCCACACCCGGGCACCCGACGCCTGAGGCGCCGCCTCAGCGGGCTCCGGGCACCGGGCGCTCGCCCACCGTCACGGCCACCTCGGCGCGCTGCGCGCCGCGCTGCACCGACAGCACGGCGCGCGCGCCGGGCCGCAAGGCCGCCACGGCTCGCAGCAACTCGGCCGTGCTGCGCACAGGCTGGCTTCCCAGGGCCAGCACCACGTCCCCGGGACGCAGCCCCGCCGCGCTGGCCGGCCCCCCCTGGAGGACACCGGCGATCAGTACCCCCTCCCGCGAGGGCAGCTGCATGGACTCGGCGAGCTCGGCCGTGAGCGCGCGCGGCTCCACGCCGATCCAGCCGCGCACCACGCGGCCCTCGCGCACCAGGCCTTCCATGACCTCGCGCGCAAGGTCGATCGGCACGGCAAAGCCGATGCCCAGGCTCCCGCCGCTGGGCGAATAGATGGCGGTGTTGATGCCCACGAGTGCGCCTCGCGCGTCCACCAGCGCGCCGCCCGAGTTGCCGGGGTTGATGGCTGCGTCGGTCTGGATGAAGTTCTCGAAGGTCGACAGGCCGAGCTGGCTGCGGCCGAGGGCACTGACGATGCCCGCCGTCACGGTCTGGCCGACGTTGAAGGGGTTGCCGATCGCCAGCACCGGGTCGCCCACCTGCAGCGAGCGTGAATCGCCCAGCGTGATCGCGGGCAGCCGGTCGAGCTCCACCTTGAGCACGGCGACGTCGGTCTCGGGGTCGGTGCCCACCACCCGGGCCACGGCGTCGCGGCCGTCGGCCAGCCGCACCTCGACTTCGCTCGCGCCGGCGATCACGTGGTGGTTGGTGAGCAGGTAGCCCTGCGGCGAGACGATCACGCCCGAACCCTGCCCGGTTCGGCCACCGCCGCGCGGCACGCGGTCGCCATGGAAGAAGCGAAGAGCCGGGTCGTCCTCCATCGGGGATCGCGCGCGGCGTGCAAACGCCGTGACGCTCACCACCGCGGGCAGGGCTGCAGCCGCCGCGGCGCGCAGGTTCGAGCCGCCCCCAAGGGCTTGGCTGGCCGCCGCGGGAGCTTCGAACACCGCCACCGTCGGCAAGGGGCCGCGCCCGCGCACCCAGTCGGGCTTGAGCGTGATCAGCACGAACAGGACCGCCACGGCCACCGTCACCGCCTGGGCGAAAATCAGCCACAGTCTGCGCATCGACCTCAAAGCCTTCCGATGACCTGCACGTCTCGCCCCACGATCAGGGATTATCCCGCCCCCGGGAGGCCCGCGTGAGCGCGCCGCCCCTGGCGATCACGATGGGCGATCCCGCGGGCATCGGCCCGGAGATCGTCGTGCGTGCCTTCGCGCAGGGTGCAGCCCAGGGCTGCGTGGTCGTCGGCGACCCCGGCGTGCTGCAGCGCGCGGCCCTTGCGTGCGGGCTGCCTGGGCTGGAGGTGCCGGTGCTGCGCCCGCCCGGCCTGCCCGAGGGCCTGGCCACGCTGCCTTGGGGTGAGGTGGATGCCCGCGCGGGCGCCGCTGCTGCGCGCTGCATCGAGCACGCCGTGGGGCTCGTGCACAGCGGGCAGGCGCGTGCGCTGGTGACCGCGCCGATCCACAAGGAGGCCCTGGCGGCTGCGGGCATCGGCTACCCGGGCCACACCGAGATGCTGCAGGCGCTGGCCGCGCGGGCTCCGGGCGCAGGCGCGGGTGCGACCGGGCGCACGCCGCCACCTCCGGTGCGCATGATGCTGGCCAACGACGAGTTGCGTGTGGTGCTGGTGACGATCCACCTGTCGCTGCGTCGCGCGATCGAGGCCGTGACATTCGAGGCGGTGTTGCAGACGCTGCGCATCGCGCACGTGGCGGCACGAGCGTTCCTGCCACATGCGCCGCGCATCGCGGTGGCCGGCCTGAACCCGCACGCAGGCGAGGGAGGCCTCTTCGGCGACGAGGAGATCCGCATCATCGCGCCGGCCGTGCAGGCCGCGTGCGCCGAGGGCATCGATGCCAGCGGGCCGTACCCGCCCGACACCGTCTTCATGCGGGCCCGCCACGCGCCTGGGCACCCGGGCGCCTTCGACCTGGTGGTGGCGATGACGCACGACCATGGGCTGATCCCGGTGAAGTACCTGGGGGTCGAGCAGGGCGTGAACGTCACGCTCGGGCTGCCCTTCGTGCGCACGAGCCCCGACCACGGCACGGCCTTCGACATCGCCGGGCGTGGCGTGGCCGACGCGTCGAGCCTCGTGGCGGCCATCGGCCAGGCACGCCGCCTGGCAGCGGCCTGGAAGGGCGGCGGCTCCATCGCACCGGCCGACCCTGTCTCGGCGCTTGGGGCCCCTCGCAAGGGAGGAGAAGGGGCGGTCGGCTAGAATGCGGGGTTGTCCCCAATACCAGCCGAGAAGTTCTCCCGGAGCTGTTCATGAGTGAATCCGTAGCCGACCCGGCACGCCGAACCTGGATCGCGATCACCTGCGGCGCGGGTGCCGTCGGGGGCGTGGCTGTCGCGGTGCCCTTCGTCAGCACCTTTTCCCCGTCCGAGCGCGCCAAGGCAGCCGGTGCCGCCGTGCAGGTGGATGTCTCCGCACTCAAGCCGGGCGAGAAGCTGACGGTGGAGTGGCGAGGCAAGCCGGTGTGGATCATGCGTCGCACGCCCGAGCAGCTCGAGTCGCTGAAGAAGACCGAGTCGCAGGTCGCCGACCCGAAGTCCGACCGCAAGGCCTACCCGACCCCCGAGTACGCGAAGAACGCGCACCGCTCGATCAAGCCCGAGATCTTCGTCGCCGTGGGCATCTGCTCGCACCTGGGCTGCTCGCCTTCGGACAAGTTCACCCCCGGCCCGCAGCCTTCGCTGCCCGACGACTGGACCGGCGGTTTCCTGTGCCCCTGCCACGGGTCCACCTTCGACGTCGCCGGACGGGTGTTCAAGGCCAAGCCCGCCCCGGACAACCTCGAGGTGCCGCCGCACATGTACCTGTCGGACTCCGTGCTGCTGATCGGTGAGGACAAGAAGGCCTGAGCGCCTGCCCTCGCCCCGCACCCGCCCCCACGATCTCCAGAGGACTTCATGGCTGAATTCAAGGAAGCACCGGCCGACGCGCCCGTCGCGCAGAAGCTGATGACCTGGGTCGACAACCGCTTTCCGGCGACCAAGCTCTACAAGGAGCACCTGTCGGAGTACTACGCGCCCAAGAACTTCAACTTCTTCTACTTCTTCGGCTCGCTGGCGCTGCTCGTGCTGGTGATCCAGATCGTCACCGGCATCTTCCTGGTGATGCACTACAAGCCCGACGCGAACCTGGCCTTCGCCTCGGTCGAGTACATCATGCGCGACGTGCCCTGGGGCTGGCTCGTGCGCTACATGCACTCCACCGGTGCCTCGGCCTTCTTCGTCGTCGTGTACCTGCACATGTTCCGCGGCATGCTTTACGGCAGCTACCGCAAGCCGCGCGAGCTCATCTGGCTGTTCGGCTGCCTGATCTTCCTGTGCCTGATGGCCGAGGCCTTCTTCGGCTATCTGCTGCCCTGGGGCCAGATGAGCTACTGGGGCGCGCAGGTGATCGTCAACCTGT
>JBBAPJ010000023.1:0-32485 GCA_040400855.1 Rubrivivax sp. | reverse complement strand
TTGGCGTGGCCGGCCGGCGACTGGGCGTCCCGGGCCCGACCGGCCGGGAGCGTGCGGGCGGCCCGCGCCAGGGCCCTTCCTTGAGCCTGCGCAACGGCCTGGCGGCCCGCGAACCTACCTTCTCGCGTGCCGGATGGACACCTCGCCAGCCGGCCCTCGACCCCCACCGTCACGCGCACGCCCGCCTGTCCCGACGCCCATGTTCGACCCCGCCCCGCCCCTCGTTGCAGACCGCGAGCCCTCGGGCACGCCGATGCTTCCCGCCCAGTGGCTCGACGAGACGCTGGCCCGGGCGCGCACGCTGCTGCACCGGGACGACCCCTTCATGCGGGCACTGGAGCGGCAGCGCGAGCCGCTGCGGCAGGGGGGTGGGCTGCCCGCCGAGCCCCTGCTCGAGACGGTGGGACGCACCCCCGTGCTCCGCGCGGCGACCGACGAACGGGCTCGAGCAGCCGCCACGGTCGAGTGACGCGGAATTGCGCGGGCGCCAGCCCGCCCAGCAGCATCGCGTAGGTGCCCGGCTCGGGAAGGGGCGCCTGCTGAATAATGCGTCCACCTTGAAGACCGCCACGCGCCACGTCCTGAAGCTCTTCGTCACCGGCCTGCTCGCGGCGCTGCCGCTGGCAGCGACCGTGGCCGTGTTCTGGTGGGCGCTGTCGCTGCTGGTGCGCTGGCTCGGCCCGGACAGCAAGGTCGGCTCGGTGCTCGCGGCCATCGGCCTGGGCGTGACGGGGTCCGAGCTCGTGGGGTGGCTCATCGGCGTGGCGGTGGTGGCGCTGGCCATCCTGCTGCTGGGCGTGGTGGTGGAGCGTGGCCTGCAGCGCGGCCTGGCGCGCGTGCTCGACGGCCTGCTGCGGCGCATCCCGCTGGTCGGCTCGGTGTGGGACCTTGCCCAGCGCATGGTCGGCCTGCTGCAGCAGCCCGAGCAGCAGGGTGTGCGCTCGATGACACCGGTGTGGTGCCACTTTGGCGGGCCCGGTGGCGCGGCGGCGCTGGCGCTGCTGTCGAGCTCCGAGCCCGTGCTCGTGGACGGCCGGGCCTGCGTGGCGGTGCTCGTGCCCACCGCGCCCGTGCCCATCGGCGGCGGGCTGCTCTTCGTGCCGCAGGAGTGGGTCACCCCGGCCGAGATCGGCGCGGAGGCCGTCACCAGCATCTATGTGTCGATGGGGGTGACGGCGCCGAAGTACCTTCCCACGCCTGCGGCGCCCGAGGCGCCTGGCAGCCCTTGACCGGAGACCCTGCCCATGCGCGAGCCGACCCCGCCCGATCTGCAGCCCACCCTGGAGGGCGCCACGCTGCGGCTGCGGCCGCTCGTGCCCGAAGACTTCGGGGCGCTCCACGCCGCGGCCTCGGATCCTCAGATCTGGGCCCTGCATCCCGAGCCCACGCGCTGGCAGCGCGAGGTGTTCCAGCGCTTCTTCGACAGCGGCCTGGCCTGCGGCGGCGCGCTGGTGGCAGTGGAGCGCGCCAGCGGTGCCGTCGTCGGCTCCTCGCGCTACTACCACTGGAAGCCCGAGCCGCGCGAGATCTCGGTGGGCTACACCTTCCTCGTGCGGCGGCTGTGGGGCGGGGCGGCCAACCGCGAGATGAAGGCGCTCATGCTCGACCACGCCTTCGACTTCGCACAGGCCATCTGGTTCGACGTGGGCGTGGACAACCTGCGCTCGCGCCGTGCGATGGAAAAGCTCGGCGGCATCCTCGCTCGCGAGACGCCGGCCGACCCGGTCACGGGCGCGGCCGCGCACGTGCACTACCGCATCGACCGTACGGCGTGGGCCGAAGGCCCTTTGGCCGCGGGTCCGGGTTCACACATGGGGGGTGAGAGATGAAGCGTCGCATCGTCTTGCGTCAGGCGGGTGCAGCCTGCGCACTGGCCCTGGCCTCTTGGTGGGCGGCTTCGCCCGCCCTGGCGCAGGAATGGGTCGAAGCCGAGGTGCGGCGCATCGACAAGGAAGGCCTGCGCCTGACGCTCAAGCATGCGGAGATCAAGTCGATCGAGATGCCGGCGATGACGATGGCGTTTCGCGTGCGCGACAAGGCCATGCTCGACGGCCTGAACGTGGGCGACCGCGTGCGCGTGCAGGTGGTGCGCGAGGGCGGGCAGTTCGTGGTGGCGGCGCTGCGGCGCGGCGCCTGAGGCGCGCGGGGCCGCCCCCCGCATGGCACCATTTCGGGCATGGCACCCAAGGCCCGACACGTCAGCGAAACCCCGGCCACGGCCTGGCTGCGTGCGCATGCGGTGGACTTCAGCGAACACCCCTACGACTACGTCGAGCACGGCGGCACGGCCGAGTCGGCGCGCCAGCTCGGCGTGGACGAGCACGTGGTGGTCAAGACGCTCGTGATGCAGGACGAGCGCGCGCAGCCGCTCATCGTGCTGATGCACGGCGACCGGCAGGTGAGCACGAAGAACCTGGCGCGGGCCATCGGCGTGAAGGCGGTCGAGCCTTGCCGGCCCGAGGTGGCGCAGCGCCACAGCGGCTACCTGGTGGGCGGCACCTCGCCCTTCGGGCTGCGCAAGGCGATGCCGGTGCACGTGGAGGAGAGCGTGCTCGAGCTGCCGAAGGTCTACGTGAACGGCGGGCGGCGCGGCTTTCTCGTCGGGCTGGCGCCGCAGGTGTTCATCGAGCCGCTGGGCGCGCGGCCCGTGCGCTGCGCGCTGTAGCGCGGCGCTGCGGGCGCACGCTTACACTGGCCGCATGCAGATGCCTGCCTTCCTCGCGCCGCTCGTGCCCGCGCTGGCGGTGCTCGCCGCCTACCTCGTGGGGTCGCTCTCCTTTGCCGTGATCGTGAGCCGCCTCATGGGCCTGGCCGACCCGCGCAGCTACGGCTCGAAGAACCCCGGCGCCACCAACGTGCTGCGATCGGGCAACAAGGCCGCGGCCGTGCTCACGCTGGTGCTCGATGCGCTCAAGGGCTACGTGCCGGTGCTGCTGGCGCTGCTGTGGCGCGACCGGCTGGGCCTGTCGGAGCTCGTGATCGCGATGGTGGGCCTGGCCGCCTTCCTCGGCCACCTCTGGCCGGTGTTCTTCCGCTTCGAAGGTGGCAAGGGCGTGGCCACGGCCGCCGGCGTGCTGCTGGCCCTCAACCCGCACCTCGGGCTGGCCACGCTGCTGAGCTGGGCGGTCGTCGCGGCCTTCATGCGCTACTCGTCGCTGGCCTCGATCGTGGCGGCCGTCTTCGCGCCCTTCTACCAGCTGCTGATCTGGGGCGGCGGCGACTTCATGCTCGCCATCCTGCCCATGAGCCTGCTGCTGATCTGGCGCCACGCCGCCAACATCAGGCGGCTCTTCGACGGCACGGAAAGCCGCATCGGCCAGAAGAAGGGCCCGGCTGCTCCTGCGTCCTCCTCCTCTTCCTCACGTTCCCGAAAGACTTGACCATGGTTCAGCGTTTCGATGTCGGCGCGCGCCTGTCCGAGATGGCCGTGCACAACGGCGTGGCCTACCTCGCCGGCCAGGTGGCCGGCGACGACACCCAGGACATCACCGGCCAGACCACCCAGGTGCTGGCGCAGATCGATGCACTGCTGGCGCGGGCCGGCACCGACAAGTCGCGCATCCTGATGTGCCAGATCTTCATCGCCGACCTGGCCGACTTCCCCGCGATGAACGCGGTGTGGGAGCGCTGGGTGGCTGCCGGCCACGCGCCGCCGCGCGCCACGGTGCAGGCTGCGCTGGCGCGGCCGGGCTGGCGCGTGGAGATGGTGGTGACGGCGGCGGTGTAGCCCCGCGCCCTGCCTGTCAGACCTGCAGCCCCAGCCGGGCCGGATCACCCGCACCGAGCCGCGTGATGAGCGGCGGCTCGGCCGTGAGGTCCACCACCGTCGTGGGCTCCATCGGGCAGGCGCCGGCGTCGAGCACGCCTTGGAGCTGCTTTTCGAGCTGGCCGCGGATCTCGTGCGGGTCGTTCAGCGGCTCCTGCTCGCCCGGCAGGATGAGCGTGGTGGCCAGCAGCGGCGCCCCATGGGCCTCCAGCAGGCCCTGCGTGACACGGTTCCCGGGCACGCGCAGGCCGATCGTGCGCCGCGAGGGGTGCGACACACGGCGCGGCACCTCCTTGGTGGCTTCGAGGATGAAGGTGAAGGGACCGGGCGTGCCCAGGCGCAGCAGCCGGTACTGGCGGTTGTCCACGCGCGCCAGGCTCGCCAGCTCGCTCAGGTCGCGGCACAGCAGCGTCAGGTGGTGCCGCTCGTCGACCTGGCGCACCCGCCGCAGCCGCTCGGCCGCGGCCTTGTCGTCGAGGTGGCACACGAGCGCGTAGCTCGAGTCGGTGGGCACGGCCAGCACGCCACCGGCGGCCAGCAGTGCCACGGCCTGGCGCAGCAGCCGGGGCTGGGGATCCTGGGGGTGGAGCTCGAAGTACTGCGACACGGGGCGCGATTGTCGCGGCAGAAGGAGCCGCGCCGCTTGAGGCCACGCGGCTCCTGCCTCGGTGCACCTGCGCTATGCTGGCGCGATGAAGCTCCTCCTGCGCTGGTTCCTGCTGGCTGCGGCGCTGCTGCTCGTGGCCTACCTGTACCCCGGGGTGAAAGTCTCCAGCTACGGCTCGGCGCTCGTGGCGGCCTTCGTGCTGGGCCTGCTCAACACCCTCGTGCGGCCGGTGCTCGTGCTGCTGACGCTGCCGGTGACCGTGCTCACGCTGGGCCTGTTCCTCTTCGTCATCAACGCCACCACCTTCTGGCTCGCCGCAGAGGTGCTCGCGGGCCTGTCGGTCACGGGCTTCGGTGCGGCGCTCGTGGGGTCGCTGCTCTACAGCGTGTGCGGCCTCGTGATCGACGCCGCGATGGAGCGGCTCTTCTCGCGCGAAGGGGACTGAAGCCGCGCGCTCAGGCGCGCTGCACTCTGTCGGCCAGCGCCATCCACACCGGCTCCAGGCGCCCGGGCAGGTCCGGCAGGGTGCCCAGGCCCACCCGGCTCTCGTCCGGGTCGTGGAAGTCGCTGCCGCGCGAGGCGAGCAGCCCGAACTCCTCGGCCATCGCGGCGTACTTGCCCTGGTCAGCCACCGTGTGGGCGCCGGTGATGACCTCCACGCCGCGCCCGCCGTGGGCGACGAACTCGGAGAAGAGCGCGTACTCGGCCGTGGGGCTGAAGGGGTAGCGGCCCGGGTGCGCGATCACGGCCACGCCGCCGGCCTGCGTGATCCACTTCACCGCATCACCCAGCCGCGCCCAGCGGTGCGGCACGTAGCCCGGCTTGCCCTCGCCCAGGAAGCGGCGAAAGACGTCGTGCGTGTCGCTGCAGATGCCGGTCTCGACGATGTAGCGCGCAAAGTGCGTGCGCGAGATCAGTTCCGGGTTGCCCACGTACTTGAGCGCACCCTCGAAGGCGCCGCGAATGCCTACGCGCGCGAGTTCGGCGGCGATCTCGCGCGCGCGCGCCTCGCGCCCGCCGCGCGTGGCGGCCAGGCCGCGCACCAGCGCCTCGTTCTCGTGGTCGAAGCCCAGGCCCACGATGTGGACCGTGACATCGGCGAAGGTGACGGAGATCTCCACGCCGGTGAGGCAATCCATGGCGAGTTCGCGTGCGGCCTGCAGCGCCTCGCGCTGGCCGCCGACTTCGTCATGGTCGGTCAGGGCCCACAGCTGCACCCCGCCCGCCTGGGCCCGCTCGGCCACGACGCGCGGGGCGAGCGTGCCGTCCGACACGGTGGAGTGGCAGTGCAGGTCCGCGTTGGTGAGATGGGTCAGCGGTGCGCGTGCGGCAGGCTGCGGGGGCGAGGGGTTCGAAGGCGGCACACCGGGATTGTAGGAAGCCCGCAGCGATGCTTTGCGGGTCACCGGCTTCAGGCCGCCGCGGGATGCGTGCGCGGCCGGGCCGGTGGCCGCTGCACGCCGCCGCCGTAGCGGGCCAGGCCCAGGTCGTCGCTGCGGATCGCGCCGGGGCGCCCCGTCAGCAGGTCGGCCACCAGCCGGCCCGAGCCGCAGGCCATCGTCCAGCCGAGCGTGCCGTGCCCGGTGTTGAGCCACAGTCCGCGCAGGGGCGCTGCGCCGACCACCGGGGTGCTGTCGGGCGTCATCGGGCGCAGGCCGGTCCAGAACTGCGCGCGGGCCAGGTCCCCGCCGGGGAAGAGTTCACGCACCACCTTCTCGAGCGTGGCGCGCCGCGCCGGATCGAGCCGCAGGTCGAAGCCACCGAGCTCGGCCATGCCGCCCACGCGCAGCCGGTTGTCGAAGCGGGTCAGCGCGATCTTGTAGGTCTCGTCGAGCACCGTGGACTGCGGGACTTCGCCAGCGTCGGCGATGGGCATCGTCAGCGAGTAGCCCTTGACCGGGTAGACGGGCAGGTGCAGGCCCAGCGGCTCGAGCAGCGCGCGCGAGTAGCTGCCCAGCGCGAGCACGACGCGGTCGGCGCGCAGCACCTCGGGGCCCTCGCCTGCGCTCGGCGCCGCCAGCTCGACCCCGACCACCTCGCCGGCCTCGACGCACAGGCGGCTGACGTGGGCGCCGAAGCGAAAGCGCACGCCCAGCGCCTGCGCGCGCGGCGCGAGCGCGTTCGTGAAGAGGTGGCAGTCGCCCGTCTCGTCATCGGGCAGCCGCAGGCCGCCGACGAAGCGCTCGCGCGCCCCGGTCAGGCCCGGCTCCGCGCGCAGCACGCCGGCGCGGTCCAGCAGCTGGAAGGGCACGCCGAGCTCGCGCAGCACGGCCGTGTCGCGCCCCACCGCGTCGAGCTGCGCCTGGGTGCGAAAGAGCTGCAGCGTGCCGGCCGTGCGCTGCTCGTAGGCGATGCCGGTCTCGGCGCGCAGCTCGCGCAGGCAGTCGCGGCTGTAGTTGGCCACGCGCATCAGCCGCTCCTTGTTGACGGCGTAATGCGCGGGGCTGCACTGGCGCAGCATGGCGGCGAGCCAGCGCAGCTGGAAGAGCGTGCCGTCGGGCCGGATGCGCAGCGGCGCATGGCGCTGGAAGAGCCATTTCAGGGCCTTGAGCGGGATGCCGGGCGCGGCCCACGGGGTGGAGTAGCCAGGCGAGACCTGGCCGGCGTTGGCAAAGCTCGTCTCGCGCGCCGGGCCGTCCTGCCGGTCGATCACGGTCACGTCGGCGCCGGCGCGGGCCAGGTAGTAGGCGGTGGTGGTGCCGATCACGCCACTGCCCAGGACAATGACTTTCATGCCGTATTCCTCGTTGGATCGACGAATTGGCAGTCTATTTATCATTCAGCAGCAAAATTCGCTGAAAATCATCGATAAGCAAGCGATAAGATCGGTCGCGATGCGCCGGCCGCGGGGCCGGCCGCAAGCTTTGCTTTGCACCACCCCACATGGCCAACCCGCCCGACCTCGACCGACTCGACCGCCGCATCCTGGACATCCTCCAGCGCGAGGGCCGCATCTCGATGACCGAGCTGGGCGAGCGCATCGGGCTGTCGACCTCGCCAGTGGCCGAGCGCGTGCGCCGGCTCGAGCGCGCGCGCGTCATCACCGGCTGGCACGCGCGCGTGGATCCGCGCGCCGTGAACCGCGGCATGCTCGTCTTCGTGGAGATCACGCTCTCGGCCAAGTCCGGCGAGATCTTCGACCAGGTCAAGCACGCGTTGCTGCACATGAACGAGGTGCTCGAGTGCCACCTGGTTTCGGGCAGCTTCGACTACCTCGTCAAGGCGCGCCTGTCGGGCATGGAGGATTACCGCGGGCTGCTGGGCGACATCCTGCGGCAGATCCCCGTGCCGTGCCAGTCGCACAGCTACGTGGTGATGGAGGAGGTCAAGGAGACGAGCGTGCTCGAGCTGGGCTGAGCGCCCCGCTGGCGTGCCGGGCCAGACCGTGGCGGAAGGCCAGGCCGATCAGCGGCACCGTCGCCGCCGTGAGCACGAACACCACGCGCACGGAGCCGTGGTCGACGATCCAGGCCGCCAGCGCCACGCCCAGCGCCTGACCGCCGAACAGGCTGATGACGAACAGCGCGATGCCCGTGGAGCGCAGTTGCGGCGCCATCTGCGTGGCGTGCAGCTGCAGCGTGCTGTGCAGCATGAAGAAGCCCAGGCCCGCCAGCAGGCAGGCGGGCACCGCCCACCACCAGCTGGAGCTGGCTGCCAGCAGCGCCGCCGAGGCGCCGATGGCACACGCGCCGCCCAGGGCCTGGCCGCGCTCGCCCAGGCGCTGCGCGAAGCGGCCGGCCAGCGGCGCGTAGACGAGGCCGGCGGCGGCGTACAGGGCCATCACGGCGCCCGCCTGCCCCAGTGTGAGCCCGAAGCTGCCGTGCAGGAAGGTGGGCACGAAGGCGAGCGTGGCAAAGACCAGCGCTCCTTCCAGGCCCACGAGCACGACGATCCAGCGGGCCCAGCGCCCGCGCAGCACCTCCACGAAGCCGCCCAGTGCGCCCAGGAGGCCGCCTGGCGTGCCGGGCGCTGGCGTGCGCGCGGCCGCCTGCGACCGCGACACCTCGCGCAGCAGCGGCACGGCCACCGCCGCAAAACCCAGGGCCAGCGCCGCGAAGACGGCACGCCAGCCCAGTGCCTCGGCCAGCATCCCGCCCAGCCACAGCCCGGCGATCATCCCCATGTGGGTGGCCAGCATCAGCCGCGCCAGCGTCTGCTGGCGCCGCTCGAAGGCCACGGCGTCGCCGATGAGCGCCAGCGACATCGGCACGATCCCGCCCGAGGCCGCGCCGGCCAGCACCCGCGCGGCCGTCATCGCCTCCAGCGTGGTGGCCAGCAGCACCGCCACGTTGGCCACCGCACCGACCACGCAGGCGGCGGCCATCACGCGCAGCCGACCCATCCGGTCGCCCAGCGGGCCCACGAGAAACTGCACGGTGCCGTAGGCGAAGGCGAAGGCTGCCACCGTCTGCGCGGCCGTGCCGGGTGTGGTGCCGAACTCGTTGGCGAGCATGGGCAGCAGCGCATCGCAGGCGCGCATCGAGGCCAGGCTGCTGAAGGCCGCCAGGCACACCACCAGCAACGGCAGCACCGGCGCGGGGCCGGCTTCGGGCGGGGTGTGCGCCGCAGCGGCGCCGGAGGTGTCGGGTGAGCGCAAGCCTGCACTGTCGCACGAACGGGGCCTGCCCGCCGCGCTAATCTCCCGCGCCATGGACACCACCTCCGACCCACCCGAGTACCGGCCCGAAACGCTGACCCGCGCCGAAGTCGACGCCTGTCCCGGCGCGCTGCTGCTGGACTTCGGCACCGGCTGGTGCGGCCACTGCCGCGCCGCCCGGCCGCTCGTGCAGGCGGCGTGGCAGGCCCACGCCAGCGCGGGAGGCCAGGTGCGCCACGTACGCGTGGAAGACGGCAGCGGCCGGCGCCTGGGCCGCTCCTACGGCGTCAAGCTGTGGCCCACGCTCGTCTTCCTGCGAGACGGCGTGGAACGCGCGCGCCTGGTGCGCCCGCAGTCGGTGCAGGACGTGGCCGCCGCGCTGCGGGTCATCGACCCGCCGCCCCTCAGCGCTCCAGCGTGAGCGTGCGCCCGCAGCGCGCGGCCAGCGCCGGGTCGTGCGTGACGACGACGAAGGCCGTGTGCTGATCGCGCGCCAGTTCCAGCATCAGCTCGAAGACGCCGCTGGCGGTCGCACGGTCGAGGTTGCCGGTGGGCTCGTCGGCGAGCACGCAGGCCGGCCGCGTCACGAGCGCGCGCGCCAGGGCCACGCGCTGGCGCTCGCCGCCGGAGAGCTGGCCGGGCAGGTGCGTGGTGCGCTCGGCCAGGCCCACGCGTGCCAGCATCTCGCGCGCCGCGGCCTGCGCCTGCGGCACGCCCAGGCGGCGGATGCGCAGCGGCATGGCCACGTTGTCCAGCGCGCTGAACTCGGGCAGCAGGTGGTGGAACTGGTAGACGAAGCCCAGGTGCCGGTTGCGCCAGCGGCCCTGCTCGGCCGGGCTCATCGTCGCGAAGTCGCGGCCCATGAGCTCGACGCGCCCGGAAGTGGGCGCATCCAGCCCGCCCAGCAGGTGCAGCAGCGTGCTCTTGCCCGCGCCGGAGGGGCCCACCACCGCCAGCGTCTCGCCCGCCTGCACCTGCAGGCTCACGCCGCGCAGCACCGGCACGTCCAGGCGCTGTGCGCCGCTGCCTTCCACGTAGCGCTTGTGCAGCGCCTCGGCCACCAGCACGGCCGTGTGCTCACTCATGGCGCAGCGCCTGTGCCGGGTTCACGCGGCTGGCGCGCCAGCTCGGGTAGAGCGTGGCCGCGAAGGCCAGCGCCAGCGACACCCCCGCGATGGGCAACACGTCGGAGGCCAGCGGCTGGCTCGGCATCTTGCTGATGAGGTAGATGCTGCCGGGCAGGAACGACACGCCCAGCGCCTGCTCGATGGCCGGCACGATCACGTCCACGTTGAAGGCCACGAGCAGCCCCAGCCCCACGCCGGCGAGCGTGCCCAGGATGCCGGCCAGCGCCCCTTGCACGACGAAGATGGCCATGATCGAAGGCGGGCTCGCACCGAGCGTGCGCAGGATCGCGATGTCGGCCTGCTTGTCGGTGACGGTCATCACCAGCGTGCTCACGAGGTTGAAGGCCGCCACCGCCACGATCAGCGTCAGGATGATGCCCATCATGCGCTTCTCGATCTGCACCGCGTCGTACCAGGTGCGGTTGGTGCGCGTCCAGTCGCGCACCATGAGGCCCGGCGGCAGCGTGCCCACGAGGTCGGCGGCCACCGTGCGCGCCTGGTGCAGGTCGGCCAGCCGCAGCTGCGCCGTGGTCGGCCCCTCCAGGCGGAACAGGCGCTGTGCATCTTCCAGGTGGATGAGGGCGAGCGCACTGTCGTACTCGAAGTGCCCGGCCTCGAAGACGCCTGCCACCGTGAAGGATTTCAGGCGCGGCACGATGCCCGCCGGGGTGACCTGCCCGCCCGGCGTCACGAGCGTGACCTTGTCGCCCGTCTGCACGCCCAGCGAGCGCGCGAGCTCCACCCCCAGCACGATCTGCCAGGCGCCGGGCTGCAGCCGTGCCAGCGTGCTGTCGCGCAGCCGCGCGGCCAGGTCCGTCACCGTGGCCTCCTCGGTGGGCACGATGCCGCGCACGAGCGCCCCGCGCATCGTCTCGCCGCGCGCCACCAGCACCTGCGTGGCGATGGCCGGCGCCACGCCCCGCACCTGCGGATGCGCGCGCACCGCCTGCTGCAGGGCCGCCCAGTCGGGCAGCGCCAGGCCGTCGGCACTGAAGACCTCCACGTGCGGGATCACGCCGAGCATGCGGTCGCGCACCTCCTTCTGGAAGCCGTTCATCACCGACAGCACGATGATGAGCGCGGCCACGCCGAGCGCGATGCCCAGGATCGACACGCCCGAGATGAAGGAGATGAAGGCATTGCGCCGCCCGCCCCGCCCGGCGCGGGTGTAGCGCCAGCCGATCTGCAGCTCGTAGGGCCAGGCGAGCCAGGGCGTGGAAGAGGGGGCCGGGCGCGGGGCGTCCATGGGGGGGCGATGCTACCCGAGGGGGCCCGGGATAATCGGCCCCGATGCACATCATCGTTCCCTTTGCCGGTGCCACCTGGGAGGGCGCACGCGCCGGCTTGCGCGGCCTGCACCTGCCGCACCTGGCCCGCCTCCTGCGTGCCTGGCACGCCGAGCCTGCCGACGTGGCCGAGGAGACTTCCCTCTCGCCGCCGCACGAGCGTGCGCTCGGGCGCGCGCTCGGGCTGCGGGCCGAGGATGGCTGCTGGCCCCTGGCGGCGGTGGAGGCTGCCCGGCTCGGGCTGCCGGGCGCAGACCAGGCCTGGGCCTGGCTGAGCCCGGCGCACTGGCGCCTGGGCACCGAGCAGGTGTCGATGGCCGACCCGGCCGCGCTGGGGCTGGACGAGGCAACGTCGCGCGCCTTCCTGGAGACGCTGCGGCCGGGCTTCGCCGAGCAGGGCATCGAGCTCCACTACGTGGCCCCTCAGCGCTGGCTGGCCTCCCACCCGGGCTTCGAGGGCGTGCCGTGCGCCTCGCTGGACCGGGTGGCCGGCCGCAACGTGGACCCTTGGCTGCCCGCCGACCCGCGCGCCCGGCTCCTGCGCCGGCTCCAGAGCGAGGCGCAGATGCTGTGGCACGGGCACCCCCTGAACGAGGCGCGCGAGGCGCGCGGGGCCCTTGCGGTGAACTCGGTGTGGTGGAGCGGCTGCGGCCGTGCGGGCTCCATCGCGTGGCCCCAGGGCCTGGTCGTGGCAGAAGGGCTGAGCGCAGCGGCGCTGGCCGAGGACGCGCGGGCCTGGGCGCGCGCCTTCGAGTCGTTCGACGCGGCCGCACTGCCTGCCCTCGAGGCGGCAGCCGCTCGCGGCGAGCCGGCTGCGCTCACGCTGTGCGGCGAGCGCTCGGCCGTGACGCTGCGCCCGGTGGCCCGCGGTGCATCCGGTCGCTGGGCCGGGCTCGTGCGGTCGTGGTGGGCGGGTGAGCGCCGGGACCCTGCGCGCCTGGCTGCGCGGCTGGAGGCGCTGTGAGGCCACGCCTGCAGGCCTCGGTGGGAGCGGCCCCATGAACGCGCCGCGCCTGCAGCGGCGCGAGGTGCCCTCGCGCGCCAGTTTCGCGCTCGAACAGGCGGGGTTGCACCCCTTGCTGGCGCAGCTGCTGGCTGCGCGCGGCGTGCGCGCGGCCGAGGAGGTGGACGACGCGCCGGTGCGCCTGCTGCCGCCCACCGAGCTGGCCGGATGTGAGCAAGCGGCGCGGCTGCTGGCCGACGCGCTGGCAGCCGGCAGGCGCATCGTCGTCGTGGCCGACTACGACTGCGACGGCGCGACCGCCTGCGCCGTGGCCTTGCGCGGGCTGCGCCTGCTGGGTGCGCGCGCCGGCACGCTCGGCTATGTGGTACCCGACCGCACGGTGCACGGCTACGGGCTGACACCCACCATCGTCGAGCTCGCCCGCGCGCAGCACGCCGAGGTGCTGGTGACGGTGGACAACGGCATCGCGAGCCTGGAAGGCGTGGCCCATGCGCGCGCGCTGGGCATGCAGGTGCTGGTGACCGACCACCACCTGCCTGCGCGCCGGGGCGACGAGGTGGAGCTGCCCGTGGCCGACGTGATCGTCAACCCCAACCAGCCGGGGGACGCCTTTGCGAGCAAGGCGCTCGCCGGGGTGGGCGTGATGTTCTACGTGCTGCTGGCGCTGCGCGCCGAGCAGCGCGCACGCGGCCTCTACGAGGCGGCGCAGCAGCCGCGGCTCGACGCGCTGCTGGACCTCGTGGCGCTGGGCACGGTGGCCGACGTGGTGCGGCTGGACGCGAACAACCGGCGCCTGGTGGCGCAGGGCCTGCGCCGCATCCGCCAGGGCCGCATGCAGCCGGGCCTGGCCGCGCTCTTCGCCGTGGCTGGGCGCGACCCGGCGCGCGCCTCGGCCTTCGACTTCGGCTTTGCGCTGGGCCCGCGCATCAACGCCGCCGGGCGCCTGGCCGACATGACGGTGGGCATCGAGTGCCTGCTGGCCGACGATGCCGCGCGGGCGGCGCAGCTCGCCGCCGAGCTCGATGCCATCAACCGCCAGCGCCGCGAGGTGGAAGCGGGCATGCGCGAGCAGGCCGAGGCGCTGCTGGCCCCCATGCTGGAGGCCCAGCAGGCGGCGCTGCCTGCGGCGCTGGCCCTCTTCGACGAGCGCTTCCACGAGGGCGTGGTGGGCATCGTCGCCGGACGCCTGAAGGACCGGCTGCACCGGCCCACCTTCGTCTTTGCGCGCGGCGCAGACGGGCTGCTCAAGGGCAGCGGCCGCTCCATCCCGGGCTTTCACCTGCGCGATGCGCTCGATCTCGTGAGCAAGCGCGCGCCGGGCGTGTTGCGGCGCTTCGGCGGGCACGCGATGGCAGCAGGCGCCAGCATCGAGGCCGATGCGCTGCAGACCTTCCGCCAGGCGCTGGAGGTGGTGGCGCACGAGTGGCTCGAGCCCGCGGCGCTCCAGCGCACGCTGTGCCACGACGGGCCGCTGCCCGCACAGTGGTTCAGCGCCGAGACGGCGCGGCTGCTGGACGACCAGGTCTGGGGGCAGGGCTTCGAGGCACCGGTCTTCTGCGACGAGGCGCAGGTGCTGCACCAGGCCCTGCTCAAGGAGCGGCACCTGAAGCTGCGCGTGCGCGTGGGCGACTCGGTGCGCGAGGCGGTGTGGTTCCAGCGCACCGAGCCGCTGCCCGAAGCCGTGCGCCTGGCCTACCGGCTCGTGCGCGACGACTGGAACGGCCGCGAGCGGGTGCAGATGATCGTGGAGGCGGCCGAGCCCGCGCTCAGCGCGACGGAGCCTCGAACCAGGCCAGCAGGTCCGACAACCGGGCCATGACCCACTGGGCCTCGGGCTCGGTGACGACCGATTCCTGGCGCAGCAGCCCGGCCCGCACACGCTCGCGCACGGAGTGGCTCGGCACGCCGGTGGCCTGCTCCATATCGGCAAGCTGGCGCGCCAGAGCCTGGGCCAGGTTCTCGCACAGCTCGTAGCGCTCCCCGATCACGTGCCCGATCTCGCGCGCGGCGCGCGTGTCGGCGGCGTACATCTCGACGAAGGCCCGCAGGCCCGGCGTCCGGCTCTGGTCGATCATGGCCATACTCCCTGCGGAGCGCCGCACCGCGGCGGAGCCTGTGCCCCGCGCATCCGGAATGCTCTCCGACGAAGGCCAGTGTGCGGGCCGGGTGGGTGTGGCAGCAGGGGGAAAACCGGCGCGGAAAGGCGCCAGATCACGCGAACGCCGCGGGTCGGATGCCCGGCCCGGCCGTCAGACCACGCGCCCGAACCAGGCGATCGACAGGCCCGCCCCGAGCGCCACGAGCAGCGCCGCCAGGGCCGCCAGCAGGGCCGTGATCTCGGTTTCCTTGCGCTCCACCACGAGCTTGCTCGACAGCGCCTCGTAGACCTTCATCAGGTCGTCGGCCGTGCCGGCGTGGAAGTACTCGGCCACCGTCATCGTCGCCACCTGCTTGAGGGTCTCCTCGTCCAGGCGCACGCGCATGCTCCAGCCCTCGAAGCCGATGGTCTCGCCGGCCGTGGTGCCCACGCCCACGGTGTAGACGCGCACGCCGCGCTCGGCGGCCATCTTGGCGGCCTCGATCGGGTCCGGGCCCGTGGTGCGCTGGCCGTCGGTGAGCATGATGATCGCGCCGGCCCGGTAGGTGCCGGGGTCAACCTTCGCGCGCTCCTTCTTCGGCTTCTTCTCACCCAGCGGCGAGGGCATCGGGCGCTGGCCGGTGATCTGCGCGATCTCGATGTCGTCGTCCGGAAAGAGCGTGGCCAGCGACAGCACGATGCCGCTGCCGGTGGCGGTGCCGCGCTGCAGCTGGAAGCGGTCGATGGCGGCGATCACGTCCTCGCGGCTCGTCGTGGGGGCCTGCACCACGGCGGCCGTGCCGGCAAAGGAGACGATGCCCACCTTCACGTCACGCGGAAGCTTGCCCACGAAGGCCTTGGCCGCCTCCTGGGAGGCCACGAGGCGGTTGGGCTTGACGTCGGCCGCGCGCATCGAGCCCGAGACGTCCATCGCGAGCATGATCGTGCGCTGGGCCAGGGGCAGGCTCACGGTGGCCATGGGCCGCGCCAGGGCGAAGAGCAGCACCGTGAGGGCGGCCAGCAGCAGCACCGGCGGCACGTGGCGTCGCCAACCCGGGCCCCGCCCGAGCGCCTCGCGCGCCACGGCGATGCTGCTCAGCCGTACGGTGCTGCGCCGGCGCCTGCGCAGCAGCCACAGGTACAGGGCCACGAGCGCCGGCACCGCCAGCAGCGACCACAGCAGCATCGGCCACTGGAAACTCATGGGCGAACCCCCGTCCTGACGCTCATGCCGCCACCCCCGCCTGGCGCAGCGCCGCGGGCAGCCGGGCCGGTGCGCGCAGCCGCGCGCGCTGGCGCCGCATGGCGGTGGCGCGCAGCAGCGCCTCGAGCAGGTCGTCGTCGGTGGCGAGCTCCAGCGTGTCGGCGCCGCTTTGCGCCAGCGCCTCGCGCAGCGCCTCCTCGCGCTCGGCGGCGATGCGCGCGTAGCGCTCGCGGAAGGCCGGGTCGCTGCTGTCGATGAAGAGCTGCTCGCCCGTCTCGGCGTCCTCCACCGTCACGAGGCCGAAGGCCGGCAGCTCGTGCTCGAGCGGGTCGAACACGCGCACCGCCACCACCTCGTGGCGCTGCGCCAGGCGCGCCAGCGGCTCCTGCCAGCCCGGCTCGCTGATGAAGTCCGAGACGACGAAGACGAGGCTGCGCCGGCGCATGGTCGCAGCACCGGCACGCAGCAGCTCGGCCAGCACCGTGCCGCGCCGCGTGCCGTCCGGTGCGCTCGGGCGGGGCCCGCGCATGCGCGCGAGCAGCTCCAGCACGTGCAGGCGGGATGCCCCCGGCGGCAGCACCGTGTCCACGTGCGAGCCGTACAGGAGCGCACCCACCCGGTTGCCGTGGCGCGTGAGCACGCGTGCGAGTGCCGCGACGAAGCCGCTGGACACGGCGAGCTTGGTGACATCGGCCGAGCCGAAGTCCACGCTGCCCGACAGGTCCAGCAGGAACCAGCAGGTGAGGTCGCGGTCCTCGTGGAACTGGCGCACGTGCGGCACCTGCAGCCGCGCCGTCACGTTCCAGTCGATGTGCCGCACGTCGTCGTGCAGCTGGTACTCGCGCAGGTCGGCCAGGTCCACGCCGTGGCCGCGGCGCAGCGTGCGCCAGTCGCCCTGCACCAGGCCGTCCAGGCGCTTGACCACCGTCCACTCCAGGCGGCGCAGCAGCGCCTCGGTGGAGGCGGCCGGTGGCAGCACGCTGGCCGGCACGCCTTCAGCCTTCCTGGGCTGCGCCCGCTGCAGCAGCCGTGGGCGCGGCTGCTGGCTGCGCGGCCGACGCCGCGGCCGCCGCCTCGCTCTGGGCCACGCTCTCGGGCCCAGGCACGCGGGCGAGGATCGAATCGATCAGGCCATCGGCTCCGACCCCCTCGGCCAGGGCCTCGTAGCTCAGCACGAGGCGGTGGCGCAGCACGTCGTGCACGAGGTCGGTGATGTCTTCGGTCAGGGCGTAGCGCCGCCCGCGCATCAGCGCCAGGGCCCGGGCCCCCTCGATGAGGGAGATCGTCGCGCGCGGGCTGGCGCCATAGGTGAGGTACTTGGCGAGCTCGGGCAGCCCGGCGCGCGCCGGCGCGCGCGTGGCCGAGACGATGCGCACCGCGTGGCTGATGAGGGCGGGGTCGACGTAGACGTCGCGGCAGGCCTGCTGCAGCGCGGCGAGCTGCTGCGTGTCGGCCACCGCCTGCACCGTGGCCGCCGGGCCGGTCACGCGCTGCGCGATCACGAACTCCTCCTCGGGCGAGGGGTAGTCGACGATCACCTTCATCATGAAGCGGTCCACCTGCGCCTCGGGCAGCGGGTAGGTGCCTTCGGTCTCGATCGGGTTCTGCGTGGCCATCACGACGAAGGGCTCGGGCACGGGGTGCGACTGCCCGGCGATCGTGACCTGCCGCTCCTGCATCACCTCCAGCAGCGCGCTTTGCACCTTGGCCGGCGCGCGGTTGATCTCGTCGGCCAGCAGCAGGTTGGCGAACACGGGCCCGAGCGAGGTGCCGAACTCGCCCGTCTTCTGGTTGTAGATGCGCGTGCCCACGAGGTCGGCGGGCACCAGGTCGGGCGTGAACTGGATGCGCCGGAAGCTGCCGCGCACGGCGCGCGCCAGCGTCTTGACGGTCAGCGTCTTGGCCAGGCCGGGCACGCCCTCGACGAGCAGGTGACCCTGCGCGAGCATGGCCACGAGCACGCGCTCGAGGAAACGGTCCTGCCCGACGACGACGCGCTTGACCTCGTAGAGGATGCGCTCCATCAGGGTGGCGGTGGAGGAGTCGGTGTCGCTCATCGAGGTGTCCGGGTGGCTCAGAAGGGGTGGATGCCGACCGCCGAGGCGGCGTTCTCGATCGGCACGGCGAATCCGATGCCGATGAAGGTGCGCGCCTCGCTCGGGTTGAGGATGGCGGTGACGATGCCCACGACGTTGCCGTCCATCGTCACGAGCGGCCCGCCCGAATTGCCGGGGTTGGCCGCGGCGTCGAACTGGATCAGGTTGGTCAGCAGCTTCTTGCCCTCGGGGTCGCGGAATTCGCGCTTGAGGCCCGAGACCACGCCGCCGCTCACGCTCGGGCCGATGCCGAAGGGAAAGCCCACCGCCACGACCTGGTCTCCCGGCTGCAGGTCGCCGGTGGAGCGCATGGTGGCGGCCTGCAGGTCGTCGGGCAGGCTCATGGCCTTGAGCACGGCCAGGTCGTTTTCGGGGGAGATGTTGACGAGCTGCGCCTCGGCGCGGTGGCCGTTGTGGAACAGCACGCGGATCTTGCGCGCGCCCCACACCACGTGCAGGTTGGTCAGGATGGTGCCGTTGTCGACGATCACCACGCCCGTTCCGAGGCTTCTCTCGAGGGCGCGGCGCTGCGGGTTCTCCTCGCCGTCGTCGTCCTCGTCCATCAGGCCCTGCACGCGCACGAGCGAGGGGGCCACCGCCGCCGCAGCGCGTGCGTAGGGGGAGGGCAGGGGCTCCTTCTCGAGCGAGGCACGCACGGCGGCGTCGATGTCGTCCTGGGTGATCAGGCGCGGGCGGTGCGACGAGGCGAGCGTGAGCGCGAGCAGCGCAAAGGCCGCCGCGACCGCCCAGGGTGCCCAGGCCTGCAGGCGCCAGCGCTGCGCCAGGGCACGCCCCTGCCGCGCGGCAAAACGCCAGCGGCGGGTGCGCGGTGGCAGGCTCGGCGCCTCGGGCCCGGCCGCCGCAGCAGCGGGGCCTGCCGCGGCCGGCGCGGAGCCCGTCGGTTCGCCGCTGCCAGGTTGCCCCGGGAGGCTCGATCGGCTGACACGGGTCGAGCGGCTGATCAGCGGCTTTCTCTTCATGGTCGTCTGAACCCTATCACGACTGCGCGCGCGGTGCATGATGCGAAACCATGTGGATCGACACCCACTGCCACCTGGACGCCCCCGAGTTCGACACCGACCGCGAGGCGGTGTGCGCCCGGGCCTCCCAAGCCGGCGTCACGCTGCTGGTGTTGCCCGCGGTGCGGGCAGCCGACTTCGAGGCCGTGCGTACCCTGGCGCACCGTGTGGGTGCGTGCTATGCGCTGGGCATCCATCCCCTTTGCACGGACCGGGCCAGCGAGGCCGACCTGCAGCAGCTCGAGTCGATGCTCGGGCGCGTGATCGACGACCCCCGCCTCGTGGCGGTGGGCGAGATCGGCCTGGACCATCTCGTGGCCGCGCCGCAGGACGAGCCTGCGCGCGCGCGCCAGCGCCACTTCTACGAGGCTCAGCTGGCGCTGGCGCGGCGCTTTGCGCTGCCGGTGATCCTGCACGTGCGTCGCTCGGCCGATGCGCTGCTGGCGGGCCTGCGCCGCCACCCCGTGGCCGGTGGTCTGGCGCACGCCTTCAACGGCAGCGCCGAGCAGGCCCTGGCTTTCGTGCGCCAGGGCTTTGCCCTGGGCTTCGGCGGGGCGATGACGCACGAGCGCGCGCTGCAGATCCGGCGCCTGGCTGCCACGCTGCCCGAGACCGCACTCGTGCTGGAAACGGATGCACCGGATATCCCGCCAGCGTGGCTCTACCGCACGGCAGCCGAGCGCGCGGCGGGCCACGGCCATGGCCGCAACGAACCGGCCGAGTTGCCGCGCATCGCGCAGACGCTGGCCGGGCTGCGCGGCTGGAGCCTCGAACGGACCGCGGCGCAGACGGCGGCCAATGCCTGCGCCGCGCTGCCGCGTCTGGCCGCGCTGCTGCCGCCGAGGGCGCAGCCTTCGCCCCAGGCCGGTGCGTGCCCTTGAAGCATTCCCCGCCCCTGCCCGAGGTGACGCTGTCGGAGCACGAGGGCGTGCGCTACCTGCACCTGGGCACGCCCTGGGTGCAGGGCGCGATGCGCATCGCCCGGCCGCGTGCCATCGAGCTCGAGTACGTGCAGCGCATGCTCGCGGCGCTGCTGTGGCTGCCGCAGGAGAACCTGGCGCAGGGCCGCGCCGTGCAGCTCGGCCTGGGGGCTGCCACGCTCACGCGCTTCACGCACGCCGAGCTCGGCATGGACACCACCGCCATCGAGCTCAATGCCCAGGTGATCCTGGCCTGCCGGGCGCGCATGCGCCTGGCGGCCGACGGCCCGGGCCTGCAGGTGGTGTGCGGCGACGCCGGCCAGTGGGTGGCGCGACCGCCGCGTGGCTACGCGGGGTCGGTGCGGTTGCTGCACGTGGACCTCTACGACCACGAGGCGGCCGCCCCCGTGCTCGACGACGAGGCCTTCTACACACGCTGCCGTGCGCTGCTCGAGCCCGGGGGCGTGATGGCAGTGAACCTGTTCGGGCGCCAGGCGAGCCTGGCGCGCAGCGCGGCGCGCATCGCCGGGGCCTTCGGGGCCGGTCAGGTCTGGTCGCTGCGCGCCACCCGCGAGGGCAACACGGTGGTGGTGGCCGGCCGCGACGTGGCGCTGCCCCAGCGGGGCGAACTGGCCGCACGTGCGGCTACCATCGAGGCTCGCTTCGGCAAGCTCGGGTTGCCTGCGCGCAAGTGGCTGCGCATGGTGCGGCCCTGGCCGGCTGAACCTGCGCCCGGCTGAGCCTGCACCCCCGAACCCGCACACCGCCCACGCACCCGTGCCCACCCCGCCTGCTTCGACCTCCAGGAACGCCGCGGCGCCGCCGGGCAACCCCGCGCGCCTGCCCAAGGGCCGGCTCGACTGGCGGGTGCTGCTGGGCTGGCTCGCCGAGGACGGCATCGTGGGTGCCGCCGAAGCGGCCCGGCTCGAGCAGCGATTCGCAGGAGGCCAGTCCTCCCAGCACGCGCTCGTGCGGCTGGGCAGCGCCGGCCTCACGCGGGCCGACAACGGCCAGCCTCTGGGCACGGATGCGCTGACGGAGTGGCTGGCCCAGCGCTGCGGGCTGGGTTACCTGCGCATCGACCCGCTGCGCGCCGATGTCGGCCGGGTGGCCGACGTGATGAGCGTGAAGTACGCCGAGAGCCGAAGGGCGCTGCCGGTGCAGGTCGGCGTGGGAGAGGTGGTGATCGCCACCGCCGAGCCCCTGGATGCCGACTGGGTAAGCGAGATCGAGAGCCACCTGCGGCGGCGCGTGCGGCTCGTGGTGGCCCACCCCGAGGAGATCCAGCGCTACACCACGGAGTTCTATTCCCTCTCGCGCAGCGTGCGCGCGGCGCACAAGAGCGGCGAGTCGGCGGGGGCGCCGAACTTCGAGCAGATCGTCGAGCTCGGACGCGCCAAGGGCCAGCTCGACGCCAACGACCAGGGCGTGGTGCAGGTGGTCGACTGGCTGTGGCAGTACGCCTTCGAGCAGCGCGCCAGCGACATCCACCTCGAGCCGCGGCGCGAGTTCGGCGCGATCCGCTTTCGCATCGACGGCGTGCTGCACACCGTCTACCAGCTGCCGCTGACGGTGCTGGGCGCCATGATCGCGCGCATCAAGCTGCTGGGCCGCATGGACGTCGTGGAGCGGCGGCGTCCGCTGGATGGCCGCATCAAGACGCGCCGCGCCGAGGGCACGGAGGGCGCCGGCGGTGAAGTGGAGATGCGGCTGTCGACCCTGCCCACGGCCTTCGGCGAGAAGATGGTGATGCGCATCTTCGACCCCGACACCGCGGTCAAGCCGCTGGCGGGCCTGGGCTTCGGCAGCCACGACGCGCAGCGCTGGCAGGCGCTGATTGCCCGGCCGCACGGCATCGTGCTCGTCACGGGCCCCACCGGCAGCGGCAAGACGACGACGCTGTACGCCACGCTGCGCACGCTGGCCACCGAGGCCGTCAACGTGACGACGATCGAGGACCCGATCGAGATGATCGAGCCCGCCTTCAACCAGACGCAGGTGCAGTCGGCCGTGGACCTGGGCTTTGCCGAGGGCCTGCGCGCCCTCATGCGCCAGGACCCGGACATCATCATGGTGGGCGAGATCCGCGACCTGCCCACCGCCGAGATGGCGATCCAGGCGGCGCTCACCGGGCACCTCGTCTTCAGCACGCTGCACACCAACGATGCGGCCAGCGCCGTCACGCGGCTGGCCGACCTGGGCGTGCCCACCTACCTGATTGCCGCCACCGTCAGCGGGGTGCTGGCGCAGCGCCTGGTGCGCACGCTGTGCCCGGCCTGCAAGGTGCGCGACGAGCAGACCACCCGCGCCGACCTCGAGGGCCTGGTCAGCCCCTGGCGCCTGGGCGGCGGCGTGCGCCCCTGCCGGCCCGTGGGCTGCCTGGAGTGCCGCCACACGGGCTACCGCGGGCGCGTGGGGCTGTACGAGCTGCTCGTGATGAGCGACGCCGCGCGCGAGCGCGTGCACCCCGGGCTCGATGCAGGCGCGCTGCGGCGCGTGGCCGTGAAGGAGGGCATGCACCCGCTGCGCGTGGCCGGCCTGATGAAGGTGGCCGAGGGCCTCACGACGGTCGAAGAGGTCCTGGGCAACACGCCTGCGCACGCCTGAGCCGCGACGGGTCGGGCTGGCGTGCGCGGGTATTAGGGTTTGCGCGAGGTCGAATCCCTCAGGCCAGGGTGGGTCCCTGCCTAGAATGCGTCGGGGAGTTCGTTGTCTTTCGAGGAGTAAGCCGCTTGAAGCTCAAGAGCCAAAAGGACTTCTGGTCCGGCCTCATGTTCATCGTCGCGGGCATTGCCTTCGCGTGGGGCGCCACCGCCTACAACTTCGGTTCGGCGGCGCGTCCGGGCCCGGGCTACTTCCCCTTCGGCCTGGGTGTCCTGCTGGCAATCCTGGGCGCGATCGTGCTGCTCAAGTCCCTGACGGTGGACACGCCCGACGGCGACCGGATCGAGAAGTTCGCCTGGCGGCCCATCATCGTCATCACGGCCAGCCTGGTCGTGTTCGGCTTCGTCCTGCCCAAGCTCGGCATGATCATCTCGCTGCCGCTGCTCGTGTTCATGGCGAGCTTCGCCGGCGACGAGTTCCACCCCGTGGAGGTGGCCATCAACGCGGCGGTGCTGACCTTGGGCTCGTGGCTCATCTTCATCAAGGGCCTGGGCCTGACGATCCCGCTGTGGCCGACCATCCTCGGCCTGGCCGGCAAGTAAGGGGCGCGCGATGGAACTGCTGAACAACCTGGCGCTCGGCTTCGGCGTGGCCTTCACGCTGCAGAACCTGCTCTATGCCTTCGCGGGCGCGATGCTGGGCACCCTGATCGGCGTGCTGCCCGGCCTCGGGCCGGTGGCCACGATCGCGATGCTGCTGCCGTCGATCTATGCGCTGGACGCCACGCCTGCGCTGATCATGCTGGCGGGCATCTACTACGGCGCGCAGTACGGCGGCTCGACCACCGCCATCCTGATCAACGTGCCGGGCGAGTCGAGCTCGGTGGTCACGGCCATCGACGGCTACAAGATGGCTCGGGCCGGGCGAGCCGGCGCCGCGCTGGCTGCGGCCGGCCTGGGCTCGTTTTTCGCCGGCTCGGTGGCCACTCTGATCGTGGCGGCCTTTGCGCCGCCGCTGACCGAGCTGGCCTTCAAGTTCGGCCCGGCCGAGTACTTCTCGCTCATGGTGCTGGGCCTGATCGGTGCGGTGGTGCTGGCTTCGGGTTCGCTCGTCAAGGCGATCGCGATGATCCTGCTGGGTCTGCTGCTCGGGCAGATCAACACCGACGTCATCTCGGGCGTGCCGCGCTACAGCTTCGACGTGCCCGAGCTCACCGACGGCATCGGCTTCGTGGCCATCGCGATGGGCGTCTTCGGCTTCGGCGAGATCATGCTCAACCTGAGCCGCGCGGCCGAACACCGCGAGGTCTTCACGAAGGACGTCAAGGGCCTGTGGCCCACCAAGCAGGACTTCTTCGATGCTGCGCCGGCCGTGCTGCGCGGCACGGCGCTGGGCTCGGTCCTGGGCGTGCTGCCTGGCGGCGGCGCACTGCTGGCGGCCTTTGCGGCCTACACGCTGGAGAAGAAGTCCAAGGGCCGCCCGGGCGAGGTGCCCTTCGGGCAGGGCAACATCCGCGGCGTGGCGGGGCCCGAGAGCGCCAACAACGCCGGTGCGCAGACCTCCTTCATTCCGATGCTCACCCTGGGCATACCGCCCAATGCCGTGATGGCTCTGATGGTGGGCGCCATGACCATCAAGGGCATCCAGCCGGGCCCGCAGGTGATGACGAGCAACCCGCAGCTCTTCTGGGGCCTGATCGCCTCGATGTGGGTGGGCAACCTCATGCTCATCATCCTGAACCTGCCGCTCATCGGCATGTGGATCAAGCTGCTGACGGTTCCCTACCGCTTCCTGTTCCCGGCCATCGTGGTGTTCTGCGGCATCGGCCTGTACACGCTGAACAACAACAATTTCGACGTGTTCATGGCGGCGGGCTTCGGCATCGTGGGCTACGTCTTCTACCGTCTGGGCTGCGAGCCCGCGCCGCTGCTGCTGGGCTTCATCCTCGGGCCCATGATGGAGGAGAACCTGCGCCGGGCGCTGCTGCTGTCGCGCGGGGACTGGACGACCTTCGTCACGCGGCCGCTGTCGGCCTCGCTCCTGATCGCAGCGCTTGCGCTCGTGGTCATCGTTTCGCTGCCCGCGATCAAGAAGAAGCGCGAGGAAGCCTTCCAGGAAGAGCCCTGAGCCGGCGGGCGAGGCCGGCGTGCAGGCGGCTCTCGCCCCGCTGAAGGGCCCGGTCTTCCGGGGGTTGTGGCTGGCCTGGCTGGCCGCCAACCTCACGATGTGGATGAACGACGTCGCAGCCGCGTGGCTGATGACGTCGCTCACGACGAGCCCCGTGATGGTCGCGCTCGTGCAGACGGCCTCCACGCTGCCGGTCTTCCTGCTCGGGCTGCCCAGCGGCGCGATGGCCGACATCGTCGACCGGCGCCGCTACTTCGCCGCCACCCAGCTGTGGGTGTCGGTCAATGCGCTCGTGCTGGCCGGCTGCTCGCTGGCCGGCGTGCTCACGGCCGAACTGCTGCTGCTGCTGACCTTCACCAACGGCGTGGGGCTGGCAATGCGCTGGCCCGTCTTCTCCGCCATCGTGCCGCAGGTGGTCTCGCGCGAGGAGATGCCGCAGGCACTGGCGCTGAATGGGGTGTCCATGAACCTCTCGCGCGTGGTGGGCCCGGTGCTTGCGGGCGGCCTGATCGCGGCGGCCAGCCCGGTGCTCGTCTTCGTGCTCAATGCGCTGCTGTCGGGCGTGGCTTTCGCGCTGGTGCTGCGCTGGCGCAGCGAGCCACGCACCAGCGCGCTTCCGGGCGAGCGCTTCGTGGGCGCCATGCGCGTGGGGCTGAACTACGCGCTGCAGTCGCTGCGGATGAAGGCGGTGCTGCTGCGGGTGTTCCTGTTCTTCTTCCAGAGCGTGGCGCTCACCGCGCTGCTGCCGCTGGTGGCGCGCGGCCTGCACGGCGGCGGACCGGGCACCTTCACGGTGATGCTCTCGAGCATGGGCGCGGGTGCGATCGTGGCGGCGCTGCTCTTTCCGCGCTGGCGGGAGCGCCACGACCGTGACGCCTTCGTGCGCACCGGCACACTCGTGCACGCGGCGCTGTCGGTGCTGATCGTGACCGTGCCCGAGCTGTGGGTGGCGCTGCCCGCGATGTTCGTCATCGGCATGGCGTGGATCTCGGTGGCCAACTCGCTGGCGGTCGCGGCGCAGATGGCGCTGCCGGACTGGGTGCGCGCCCGCGGCATGTCGCTTTACCAGATGGCGCTGATGGGCGGGGCAGCGGCTGGATCCCTGGTGTGGGGCAAGGTGGCCAGCCTGTCATCGGTCACGACGGCGGTGTGCGTGGCGGCTGCCTTCGGCCTGCTCCTGCTGGCGGCCACGCGGCGGCTCGTGCTCGAGGGGGGGCCGCCGCTGGACCTCTCGCCAGCCACGCCGCCCACCTGGGCGCCGCCTGCGGTGGAGATCGGGCCGGAGGATGGGCCGGTGATGGTCACGATCGAGTACCGCGTGGACCCGTCGCGCCTGGAGGCCTTCGGCCAGGTGATGGAACGCACGCGGCGTGCCCGGCTGCGCCAGGGGGCGCTGTCCTGGGGGCTGTTCCGCGACACCACCGAGCCGGGTCGGCTGGTGGAGTACTTCGTCGACGAGAACTGGATCGAGCACCAACGGCGCCTGGAGCGTTTCACGGCCTTCGACGCCGAGTTGCGTGCCGAGCGGCTGTCCTTCCACCTCGGGCCCGAGCCCCCTGTGATGCGGCGCTACGTGGGCGAGCCCCTGGCCGAGCGGCCCGAACCGCCCGTCTGAGTGCGCGGCGCGCGGCGCGCGCGGCCGGCAAGCGGGCGGCGCCACAAGAGGAGACAATGCGGCTCGACCCTGCTCCACCTGCTGCTGCCATGACCCACGCCTTCGACTGGCGCACCGGCTACCTGAGCCAGCGCTCACCGGTATTCGCCCGCAACATCGTTTCCACCTCCCATCCGCAGGCCGTGCAGGCCGGGCTGCGCATGTTGCAGCGCGGCGGCACGGCGGTGGACGCCGCGGTGGCCGCAGCGGCCGTGATGATGGTGGCCGAGCCCTGCAGCAACGGACTGGGCTCGGACATGTTCTGCATCGTCTGGGACGGCTCCTCGCTGCAGGGACTCAATGCCTCGGGCCGGGCGCCTGCGGCGTGGACGCCGGGCTACTTCCGCTCCCGCCATGGCGCCGACGCCAAGACGCCGCCCAAGCGCGGCTGGGACTCCGTGACGGTACCCGGAGCCGTGGCCGGATGGGTTGCGCTGCATGGCCGCTACGGGCGACTGCCCTTCGGCGACCTCCTCGAGCCTGCCATCGAAGTGGCCGAGCGCGGCTACGGTGTGCCGGTGATCATCCAGCACAAGTGGACCGCCGCCGCGGCGCTGCCCGAACTCACCACCCAGCCTGGCTTCGCGCAGGCCTTCCTGCCGCATGGGCGCGCGCCCCACGTGGGCGAGCGCTTTGCCTTCCCGGAGGCAGCGCGCACCCTGCGGCTGATCGCGCAGACGCGCGGCGAAGCCTTCTACCGCGGCGAGGTCGCCGCCGCGATTGCCGCCCACGCGAGGGCCTACGGCGGCTCGATGACCGAGCAGGACCTGGCCGGCTACGCACCGGAGTGGGTGACGCCGATCCAGCAGGCCTACCGTGGCCACACCGTGCACGAGATTCCGCCCAACGGGCAGGGCATCGCGGCGCTGATCGCGCTGGGCATCCTCGAGAACTTCGACATGGCTGCATTGCCGGTGGACGGCGTGGCCTCGCAGCACCTGCAGATCGAGGCCATGAAGCTGGCCTTCGCCGACATCTACCGCCACGTGGGCGAGCCCACGGCGATGACGCTCACGCCGGCGCAGATGCTCGACCCGGCCTACCTCGCCTCGCGCGCGAAGCTCATCGACCCGACACGCGCGCAGGACTTCGGCCCCGGCCACCTGCCGCAAGGCGGCACGATCTACCTGACGGCTGCCGACGAGCGCGGGATGATGGTGAGCTTCATCCAGAGCAACTACATGGGCTTCGGCTCGGGTGTGGTCGTGCCCGGCTACGGCATCAGCCTGCAGAACCGCGGCCATGGCTTCACGCTGGACGAGTCGCGTGCCAACGTGGTGGGCCCGGGCAAGCGGCCTTTCCACACCATCATCCCCGCCTTTCTGACGAAGGATGGCGCGCCCGTGATGAGCTTCGGCGTGATGGGCGGGGACATGCAGCCCCAGGGCCACCTGCAGACGCTCGTGCGCATGCTCGACTACCGGCAGCAGCCGCAGACGGCCTGCGACGCCCCGCGCTGGCGCGTCAACGCCGGCATCGTCAACGCCGAGAGCGGTTTCGACCCGGACACCGCTCAGGGCCTGCGCACGCTGGGCCACCGCGTCGAGCCCTTCGCCGACAGCTACCAGGACTATGGATCGGGCCAGTTCATCTGGCGCCTGGGCGATCCGGCCGTTGAGGGGTACGTGGCGGCCAGCGACTCGCGGCGCGACGGCCAGGCGTCGGGCTTTTGAGTCCAGGCACCTCGCCGGATCGTGGCGGGCTCGCGCTGGCCGCGCTCGGGTCGGTGTGCTTCGCGGGCAAGGCGATCATCGTCAAGCTCGCCTACCGCCACGAGGTGGACCCCGTCACGCTGATCATGCTGCGCATGGCGGTGGCTCTGCCGTGCTTCGTGCTGCTGGCCCTGTGGGCCGGGCGTGGGCGCGCACCGCTGGTGGGCCGCGACTGGCTCGCGGTGCTCGGCCTGGGCTTCATCGGCTACTACCTGTCGAGCTTCCTCGACTTCATCGGGCTGCAGTACATCACGGCAAGCCTGGAGCGGCTGATCCTGTACCTCTCGCCCACGATGGTGCTGATCCTGGGCCGCGTGCTGCACGGCCGGCGCGTCGGGCGCGGCAAGCTGGGGGCGCTGGGGCTGAGCTATGTGGGCGTGCTGCTCGTGTTCGGCCACGAGCTGAGCCTGGAAGGGCAAGACGTGCTGCTGGGCTCGGCTCTGGTGCTGGCCTCCACCTTCACCTACGCGCTCTACCTCGTCTACAGCGGCGAGGTCGTCTCGCGCATCGGTGCGGCGCGGCTCACGGGCCTGGCCACCTCCTTTGCCTGCGTGCTGTGCATCGCGCAGTTCCTGCTGTTGCGCCCGGTCTCGCTCGTGGGCGAGCTGGCCGTGCCGGTGCTGTGGCTGAGCCTGGTCAACGGCACCGTGTGCACCTTCGCGCCGGTGCTGATGCTGATGGTGGCCCTGCAGCGCATCGGCCCCGGGCTGACCTCGCAGGTCGGCATGATCGGCCCCGTGAGCACCGTGCTGATGGGCGTGGCGATCCTGGGCGAACCCTTCACGGCGTGGATCGCGGCGGGCAGCGTGCTCGTGATCGCGGGCGTGGCGCTGCTGTCGCGCACGCGTTGAGGAGGTGACGATGGGCCTGCGTGCTTCGCTTCTCGTCCTGTTGCTCGCCGCTTGGGTCCACACTGGCCCGGCGCACGCGCAGCTGCCCGCCGAACCCGTGTGGCAGCCACGCTTCACGGGCGTGGAGACGACCCGCATCGAGCTGAACGAGCCACGCAGGCTCGTGCTGCACGTCGCACGCGTGGACCTGCGTGCGCCCGGGCTGCGATGGTTCGCCACGCCGCCGGCGCTGCCAGGCTCCGCGCCGCTCGCACCACCGGGCCGCCACACGGGCGAGACGCTCGGCCAGTTCACGAGCACCTTCCTGCGCGAGCACGGGCTGCAGCTGGCGATCAACGCCGCACCTTTCGGGCCGGTGGTCGACGAGGAGGGAACGCTGCTGGACGTGGCGGGGCTGCAGGTGAGCCTCGGGCGCCTGGTATCGGGCCAGACGAAGGACTACCCGGCACTGATGGTGATGGCCGACGGACGCGCGCGCCTGGCGCGGCCTCCCTTCGACCTCTCGGGTGTCGTCAACGCGGTGGGAGGCTTCGACATCGTGCTCGAGCGTGGCGTGCCGCTCTTCAGGCCGCCGGCCGAGGGTGCACGCCCGCCTGGCGTGCACCCGCGCACCGCAGTGGGCCTGGCCGACGACGGCTGGCGCGCGTGGCTCGTGGTGGTGGACGGCCGCCAGGAGGGCTACAGCCTGGGCGTGGCGCTGCACGAGCTGGCCGTGCTGCTGCGCGCGCTCGGCGCCACCGAAGGCATCAACCTGGACGGCGGGGGCACGAGCGCGCTCGTCGTGCAGGGGCCCGACACCCAGCCGCTGGTGCTCAACCGCCCGATCCACAGGGGCGAGCCCGGGCGCGAGCGCGTGTCGGCGAGCCACCTGGGCCTGTGGGCCCTGCCGCTGCGCTGACAATACGCGCTCGAGCAACGGAGGTTTCGGTCACATGGAACTCGGCATCGCAGGGAAGTGGGCGCTCGTGTGCGCCGCGAGCAAGGGCCTGGGCAAGGGCTGCGCGCAGGCACTGGTGCGCGAGGGCGTGCACGTGGTGATCACCGCGCGCGGGCGCGAGGCGCTGGAGGCCACGGCGGCCGAGCTGCGCGCGCTGAACCCGGGCGTTCAGGTGCGCACGGTGGCCGGAGACATCACGACCCCCGAGGGCCGTGCCGCGGCCCTGGCCGCCGCGCCACAGGTGGACATCCTCGTCACCAACGCCGGCGGCCCGCCCGCCGGCGACTTCCGCGAGTGGGACCGCGACACCTGGATCCGCGCGCTGGACGCCAACATGCTCACGCCCATCGAGCTCATCAAGGCCACGGTGGATGCGATGGCCGAGCGCGGCTTCGGGCGCGTGGTCAACATCACCTCCGGCGCCGTGAAGGCGCCCATCGACGTGCTCGGGCTGAGCAACGGTGCGCGCACCGGGCTGACCGGCTTCGTCGCCGGCCTGGCGCGCCAGAAGCGCCTGGCCGGGCGCAACGTGACGATCAACAATCTGCTGCCCGG
Organism: Rubrivivax sp.; assembly: GCA_040400855.1. Classification (GTDB taxonomy): domain Bacteria; phylum Pseudomonadota; class Gammaproteobacteria; order Burkholderiales; family Burkholderiaceae_C; genus Rubrivivax. The sequence continues at coordinate 2,382 of JBBAPJ010000023.1, read as the reverse complement.
CGCCTACGACACCGACCGGCTGCGCACCACGATGCAGGCCCAGGCTGCCAAAGCCGGGCAGACCCTCGAGCAGGCCAGCGCGGCGCGGCTGGCCGGGATCCCCGCCGGGCGCTACGGCACCTCCGAGGAGTTCGGCCAGACCTGCGCCTTCCTGTGCAGCGTGCATGCCGGCTACATCACCGGCCAGAACGTGCTGACCGACGGCGGGGTCTACCCGGGCACTTTCTAGCGGATGAACTGGTCGACGTAGCCCTCGCCCAGGCCGTTGGCGGCGTAGTGGCGGCGGCACTTGTCGATGCGCGTGAAGACGTCGTCGTAGCCCATGCAGCGGCCGTCGGGGTCGACGTAGATCATGGCGCCGTTGACCTGGAACATCGTGATCATCTCCTCGACGTCGGGATCGACGACGAGGGTGTGCGTCTCGCCCGGGGCCTCGTAGACGTAGGCCCCTTCGGTGGCCACCCAGGCGTGCTCGAGGTAGCGCCAGCGCCCCTTGATGACGTAGCCGTGCACGGGCTGCGGATGGCGGTGGCGCGAGAGCACCCCGGCGCGTCGCACGCGCAGCAGGTTCATCCAGTAGCCGCGCGAGGCCGACAGGCACAGCGGGCGGAACCACACGTTGTCGTCCACCGGCACCCAGATGCGCTCGTCCTGCGGGATCACGTCGGGCACGACGAGCTCGGGCGGAGACTCCTTGGGCATCGGGTGGCGGTAGGGCTGCCACTTCTGCGAATCGGGCGGAACGGGCTGGGTCATGGTGTGCGGTTGTGAGAAGTGGGAGGGCAATCCAGCAAGTGTCAGGCCACGAGGTACCCGCCGTCCACCGGCAGCACCACGCCCGTGACGAACGCGGCGGCCGGGCTGGCCAGGAAGAGCACCGGGCCGGCCACGTCCGCCGGCGTGCCCCAGCGGCCCATGGGCGTGCGCGCCAGGATCGAGGCGGAGCGCTGGGCGTCGTCCTGCAGCGCCTGCGTCAGCGGCGTGGCGATCCACCCCGGGGCCACGGCATTCACGCGGATGCGATCGGCGGCGTAGGCGATGGCCAGGCTCTTGGTGAGCTGCGCCACGCCGCCCTTGCTCGCGCTGTAGCCCGGCACGAGCCCGCCGCCGAAGAAGCTCAGCATCGAAGCGGTGTTGACGATGCAGCCCGCGCGCGCCTTCAGACCCGTGCGGGCGGCCGCGCACACGCGCATCGTGCCGTTGAGGTTGATGTCCAGCGTGTCGGCGAATACGGCCGGCTCGTGCTCGGCGCCGCGGCGGATCACGCCGGCGCAGTTCACCACCACGTCGAGCTCGCCCAGGCCGGTGACGAAGCGCTCGACGGCGGCGGCGTCGCGCACGTCGAGACCGTCGAAGGCCTGCACCGCGGCAAGCGCCGGGTCGGCCCGCGCGCGCTCGACCTCGGCCGACGTGGCACCGGTGGCGAAGACGTGTGCGCCTTCGGCCGCGAAGGCCTGCGCGATGCCGGCGCCGATGCCGCTGGTGCCGCCGGTGACGAGGACGCGGCGTGGGACGAGGCAGGGGTGCGGGGAGCTCATGGGCAGCGTGGGGGCAAGGGGTTCAGGTCGGCAGGGCAGGATACGCCGCGAGCGCTTCGCGCACCCGCGCCGCATGCGGGATCGGCTCGACGGCTCCGTAGCCCTCGGTGGACAGGGCTGCGGCGGCGGCTGCGTAGCGGGCGGCCTCCACCAGCGTGTCGCCGGCCACGAGCCGCGCCACGAAGGCGCCACCGAAGGTGTCGCCTGCACCCGTGGCGTCCAGGGGCCGGCAGGGGTGGGGAGCGATGCGCTGGCGCGCCTGCGCATCGGCCACGAGCGCGCCGCGCTCGCCGAGCTTCAGGGCCACCACCTTCGCACCCAGGCGCAGGCAGTGGTCGACGATCGCATCGTCGTCCTGCAGCCCGGTGAGCGCGGCCAGGTCGTCGTAGCTCGGCAGGCAGATGTCGGCCAGGCGCATGGCCTCCGTCATCACGGCCCGCGCGCGTGCGGCCGGCCACAGCTTCAGCCGCAGGTTGGTGTCGAAGCTCACGCGCACGCCCGCGGCGCGCGCCGCCTCCATGGCGGCCAGGCCCGCATCGCAGGCGCTGCCCGAGATCGCCAGGCTGATGCCCGAGAGGTGGAAGACCCGCGCGGCGCGCACCAGCTCCAGGGGGATCGTGGCGGGTGTGAGGCGGCCGGCGGCGCTGCCGCTGCGAAAGAAATGGAAGTGGTGGCCGCCGCCGTCGTGCGTGACGAAGTAGATCGCCGTGTAGGCCTGCGGGTCGGTGGCCACCGCGGAGTGGTCCACACCTTCGCGCGTCCACAGTTCGCGCAGCATGCGGCCGTAGGGGTCGTCGCCCAGGGCGCTCAGGTAGGCCACGCGCGCGCCCTGGCGCGCCGCGGC
>JBBAPJ010000022.1:30530-33227 GCA_040400855.1 Rubrivivax sp. | reverse complement strand
CTAGGACCCCACCGCCACCAGGTTGTCGTCCGAGTTCCGGTCGATGCGCTTGTTGTACGGGTCCACCCCCACGAAGGCCGGCTTGCGGTCCACGACGAGCGTGACCACCTGCGAGCCGCTGCGGATGCGCTGGCGCTGCATGTGCAGCACGTCGCTGGCCGCGTACCCACGTTTGCCGGGCTCGGCGGTGAAGACACCGATGTCGAACGCCTCGTCCAGCGGCGCCTCCTGCTCCACGCCCTTGCCGTCTGCGTAGAGCTTGCGCGCCTGCACGGTGAAGCTCACGTCCCAGCGGCCGTCGGGGCGCTGCGCGACCTTCGGCTCGCTGGCCTTCACGTCCAGCACCGTGATCTTCTCGAAAAGATCGGTTATCAGCGCCTCGTGCTGCGGCCCGGCCTCACGGCGGATGTGCCGCAGCAGGTCCAGGCTGTTGGGGTACGGGGCCGGCTTGAACGCGTACTCGCGCACGAAGCTCGCCAGCGCCCGGTTCACGGCCGGCGCCCCCACCACCTCCTTGAGCCACCACAGGGCGAGCGACCCCTTCTGGTAGTGGATGTAGGCCTGGTTCTCCACCCGCGAGAGCGGCAGCTCCTCCAGCACCTCGCCCCCGCGCGAGCGCAGGTAGCGGTCGAGCTCGTACTTCAGGAAGCGGCGCATGTGCTCGGGGCCGTAGAGCTTTTCCATCACCAGCAGCGCCGAGTACTGCGACAGGCTCTCGATGATGAAGCTGCCGCCCTGCTGGCTGCTCGACACCACCTGGTGGCCCCACCACTGGTGCGCGATCTCGTGCGCCGTCACGTAGGTGACGACGTCGATCTTCTCCGGGTCCGCCAGCTTGGAGAGGAACCCGATGTTCTCGCTGTAGGGAATGGTGTTGGCAAAGCTCTGCGCGAAGTCCGCGTAGCTCGGGAACTCCAGGACGCGGGCCTGACGGAACTGGTAGGGCGAGAAGGCCTCCGAGAAGAGCTGCAGCGAGACCTTCATCGCCTCGAGCATGCGCGGCACGTTGTAGCCGTGCCCCGGGTGGTGGTAGACGGCCAGTTCGGTGGGGCCGGCCTTGTCGCGCGCCACCTCGTAGCGGGCCGACTGGATGCTGAAGAAGTGCATCAGCGGCGCATCGGGCTTGAAGCGCACGGTGCGCCGCCCGTCGCGCGCGGTGTCGCTCACCACGTAGCCGGGGGCTACGGGTGTCTGGTCGGCATCGGTGGTGACGGTGATGTCGGCGGTCACCCAGTCGCTGTCGTGCCGCAGGCCGTGGCGGCTGCGACCCGACTCATCCTCCAGCGTGGGCGGGCGCAGGTCCGGCGGCAGGCCGTGCTTGCGGCGCTTGGAGCGGTCGGTGAGGAAGCTGTCGCGCGAGACCCCGATGGCCGGCGCGATCTCCCCGTTGTTCAGGAAGGTGCCGTTGTCGACGATGCGCGTCAGCGGGCCCGAGTTCGGAAAGCCCCGCTCGTGCAGCACGGTGGTGAAGCCGAGCTCGCGCCGCTGCCCGGGCAGCATCGGCTCGGCCAGCGTGTAGATGCGGTAGCCCCAGTCGGCGTGCTCGGTCTTGAGCGTGGCGCCGGGGAAGCTCATGCGCTCGAGCTTGAGCGTGCGCGGCATTGACAGGTGCAGCTCGGTGACGGGCTCGCCGCTGCGGTTCTCCAGCACGTAGGTGCCGCTCGTCACCGCCCGGGCCTCGCGCGGGAAGAGCTGCACGTCCAGCGTCACGCCAATGATGCGCGGCTGAGGCAGCTTCTCGTAGGGCAGCAGCGCCTTCTCCGCGGCCGCCGTCATCGCCTCGTCTTCGGGCTGCGTGGTGTAGGGGTTCAGGACGTTGGTGTTCCAGTAGATGAAGCCGCCCGTGCCGACGAACACGAGGCCGGCACCGAGTGCCAGCATGCCCGCCCCGCCACGCAGCCGCGCGCGCGCCTGCGGCCAGCGCTGGCGCAGCGTGCCACCCAGCCCGCGCCGCCAGAAGGCGTGCGCCGCCACCGCCAGCAGCACCGCGAACGCGCTCCAGTAGAGCTGGAACCACGCCTGCCCGATCCAGAAGCGCGACATGCCGCTCATGTCCGACAGCGGCACCGGCGAGGTGCCGGCGTAGTGGTACAGGTTGTGCTCGAAGCCGGCCGTGGAAAGCGCCGTGGTGGCCACCACGTAGATCAGCATCACGCCCCAGCCGATGAACTTCTGCGGCACCAGCACCTGCACGAGCACCGAGAGCACCGCCACCTGCAGGGCCGTCACCACCGTGGGCCACAGGTACCACGCGAGGTAGCCCAGCGGCTCGAGCTGGAGGTAGCCCTTGGCCAGCTGCACCGCCATGCCGGTGAGCACCGCCACCAGCCCGGTGGCCATGAGCACGAGCGTGATCGCGCCGATCTTGGGCACCAGGTGCGCCCACCCGGGCGCGGCGGTGGCGTCCACGATCTCGTGCATGCGCCGCTCGCGGTCGCGCCACACCAGCTCGCCGGCGTAGTAGATGGCGATCAGGATCGGCATGATGTTGAAGGCGCCCTGCAGCGCCTCCACCATGAGCCGCGTCACCGGGTAGCTCGGGCTGCCGTACCACTCGTTGGAGAACCACGCCGAGCCGCCGGCGTTGAGCACCCCGATGAAGAGCAGCACGAAGAAGGCCGGGCTGCGCACGACGAAGGCCGTGTCGAAGCGCGCGAGCGCGGCGAACTGCGCCCAGCGCGTGGCGCGGTCGGCACG
>JBBAPJ010000022.1:0-30430 GCA_040400855.1 Rubrivivax sp. | reverse complement strand
TGTCGAAGCGCGCGAGCGCGGCGAACTGCGCCCAGCGCGTGGCGCGGTCGGCACGTGGCGCGGGGAGGTGTTCGAGCGCGGCCGCAGCCGACGGCTGCGCGGCCTTGGGTGCCGCGGCAGGTGCGGCAGGAGCGGCGGCCCCCTTCGCCCCCCGCTGCTCGAAGCGAAACAGCGCCGCCGCCGCCGCGAACACCGCCAGCCCCGCGGCCAGCCAGATCACCCGGTTGGCCAGGAAGATCCCCGAGAGCTCGGGCAGCTGCGTGTTGCGCTCCACCGCCGTCCAGTACTTGGTTGTCAGGCCGAAGGCCGACATCCCGAAGGGATCGGTGAGGGCGGAGATGTCGTCGAAGCGAGGGTCGCGCAGCAGCCCGCGGGTGACGAGGAAGAGCACCAGCAGCAGCATCGCGCCCACGTAGCTCCACATCATCGAGCGCGTGACGGTGGCCAGCGCGAAGAAGGCCGCGCCCAGGATCAGGATCGTGGGCAAGGCCATCACGAAGAGCGCCCACAGGTAGTGGCCCGGCACGAAGGGGCCGAGTCGCTCGGCGTCGAGCCACGGCATGAAGGAGCCCACTGCGATGCCCAGCGGCACGGCGGCCATCACCAGCAGAGCCGCGGCCACCGAGCCCAGGAATCGCCCGCCGAGATAGGGCCACTTCGTGAGCCGCGTGCTGCGCAAGATCGGCGCGAAGCCCGTCTCGTCGTCGCGCAGCACGGTGCCGGCCACCAGCGCCACGACCACGAAGATCGAGAACAGGCTCATGATCCCCGTGGTCTGCAGGATCGCGTAGGGCGCGTTGATGTTCACGTTCCCGCGCGAGCCGATCTGGATCTGGTCGATCGTGGTGGCGGCGAACGTGAGCAGGAAGAAGAGCGCAAAGCCCACCCACAGCACGGGGCTGCGCAGCTGGTGGCGCCACTCGAAGGCGGCCACGGGCAGGAAGAGCGAAGGCGACTTCATGACGAGCCCTCGCCTTCAGGCGGCCTGCTGCACGGGCGGCTGCGCGCGCAGCCGGTGCAGCGTGGCGAAGTAGACGTCCTCCAGGCCCGCCTCCACGGGCTCGAAGCCCTCGCCCGGGCAGCGGCCGGGCTCGTCGGACAGCACGCGGATGACGGTGCGGCCAGCCTTCAGGCGCGTGGCGATCACCGCGTGGCGCGCGCGCGCCGCCTCCAGATCGGTCTTGTCGATGCCGGTCTGCCAGATGCGCCCGGCCAGGGCGGCGATGAGGTCGCCTGGCGTGCCGCTTTCCACGATGCGCCCGCCCACCATGATGGCGGTGCGCGGGCACAGGTCGGTCACGTCGTCCACGATGTGGGTGGACAGGATCACCACCACCTGCTCGCCGATGGCCGACAGCAGGTTGTTGAAGCGGTTGCGCTCCTCCGGGTCCAGCCCCGCGGTGGGCTCGTCGACGATGATCAGGCGCGGGTTGCCGATGAGCGCCTGCGCGATGCCGAATCGCTGGCGCATGCCGCCGGAGTAACCAGCCACCGCCTTCTTGCGCACCTCCCACAGGTTCACCTGGCGCAGCAGCGCCTGCACGGTGTCGCGCCGCTCGCCCCGGCCGGCGATGCCCTTGAGCACCGCCAGGTGGTCCAGCAGGTCCTCGGCCGACACCCGTGGGTAGACGCCAAAGTCCTGCGGCAGGTACCCGAGCGTGGCGCGCAGCGCCTCGGGCTGGGCCAGCACATCCAGTTCACCGAAGCGGATGCTGCCGGAGGTGGGCACCTGCAAGGTAGCCAGGCAGCGCATGAGGCTGCTCTTGCCGGCGCCGTTGGGGCCCAGCAGCCCGAACATGCCGGCGGGGATGGACAGGCTCACGGCGTCGAGCGCGCGTGTGCCGTTGGGGTAGGTGTGGGAGAGGTCGTGGATATCGAGCATGGGGCCGACGGTAGCGTCGGCTGCGCCGGGCGTCCAGCCCGACTGGACGAGCGGCCACCTGGCGCGGACGAACGGTCACCCGCGCCGATGGACGCGGCACGCCGGTGCACGGCCGGATGGGCCGAACCGCCGGCCGCGCCGGCCGCGCCAAAAGGCGGCGTGCGTCCGCCCTAGGTCTTCGAGGACGGCTCCCAATCCGACCGGGTGGCCAGCATCCATCCCGCGAAGACGATGATGGCCACGCCCGTCAGCAGCATCGCGTTGCGCTCGCGGACCTGATTCGACAGCCCGAGCACCCACGGGAAGGCCATCGCGACCAGCCCGAGTGCCACGGCCACCCACTCCTCCCATGGCCGGGCCATGATGAGAGAAGCCACCGCTGCAGCCATCACAGCCACCCCGAGGATCACGGCCCCCATCGTGGCGGTGCCCTGCGATGAGAAGTCGAGCACCCAGGGCGAAACCGCCAACCACAGCCCGAGCACCCCGATTGCCATGTCCTGCCAATGCATCCTGTTCATGTGCGAGTCCCTCCGAATACCAAGGTGGATGAACCGGATTCCGTGATCCTCCTGACGCAGGGCACGCGAACGCCGGGTGAGGCCGGCGCATTGCGCAGGCGCATGGAAGGCCCGACCTGCCGACGTGACCAGGCCGATGCAGGAGCCACCGGCACCGCGGGGGGCGGGCCTGCGCGCCCCGTGCCAATCTGACGGTCGCCCTCAGCGCCAGCCGTGCTTGCGGCAGAAGTCCCAGATCCGCTCCGCGCCGCTGAAGCCCTGGATGGGCACGTTGCCCGGGCGGGCAGCCCGGGTGCCGGGCCAGCCGTGCCCCCCGACCGCATCCACGATGGCCATCGTCACCGCCCCACCTGGCGTGGCTGGGTAGGTGCGCGTCGTGAGCGTGCCCTGCCCCTCCACGACGGGCGTGGCCGCGCTGCGGTTGGCCTGCACCCAGAAGGCGAGCGTCTCCTCGAACGACTTGAAGGGCGCGGCCTGCGCGTTGCGCACGAGCGGGTTGCGGCTCATGCCGCCTTCCAGGGGTACCTCCTCATCGGCCGCGCCGTTGATGAGCAGGATCGGCAGCGGCTTGGCGGGCTTGTCCTCGAAGCTGAACATGGCGCCCACCACCGGCGCGATCGCCGCCAGGCGCTGCGCACGCCGCGTGGCGTAGACGAGCGTCATCATGGCGCCGTTGGAGCCGCCGGTCATGCACACGCGTGCGGGGTCGGCACCGTGGCGCTCCACGAGCGCATCGATGAGGGCATCCAGGAAGGCGATGTCGTCGGCGTGTCCCACCTGGCGGCGTTGCAGGTAGCCCGTGTTCCAGGCGTGCATGCCGGCACGCCCCCAGGGCGTGCCCTCGGGGTAGACGACCGTGAAGCCCTCGCGCTGCGCCACCTCGTCGAAGCCGGTGCGCCGGCGCTGCTCGTCCGCGCTGCCCGCGCCGCCGTGCAGCACCAGCACCACCGGCTGGCGCTGGCCCGGCGGCGGCGCGTTCACGACGATCGCACGGCGCTCCACGCCTGCGACCGACAAGCGCAACTCGGCTGCCCAGGAGGGGACGGCAAGAGCCAGGCTCGACAAGGCCGCGAGGACGCCGGCAAGGCCCAGGGGCCTGCACCTGGCAAGAGCCGGCTCGGCCCGGGCGAACAGGATCCGACGAAGGTGTGCACACACGCAGCGGATTGTGGCTACGGTCACGGCAGCCGTCCATCCGCGTGGAAGCCCGGAGCCACGCCGGAACGGTTATCCGTCGCCGCACAGCAGCGCCCGCGGATGGCCAGATGCTCGACTCGATAATCCCGCGGCGCACCATGAGCATGCCCCCCTTCGCCCCCACCCCGCTGCCCCTCACCGCCGCCGACGGCTACACCCTCCAAGCCCTGCGCTACGCCCCCCAGGGCGAGCCCACCGGCCGTCTCATCGTGGCTGGCGCCACGGGCGTGCCCCAGCGCTTCTACGCCCGCTTCGCGCAGTTCGCGGCCGCACGCGGCATCGAGGCCTGGACGCTCGACTACCGCGGCGTCGGGCTCTCGCGCCCACCCGAGCTGCGCGGCTTTCGGATGAACTACCTCGACTGGGCGCGGCTGGACCTGGCCGCGCTGCTGGAGCACGTGTCCGCGCAGGGCCAGGAGCCGCTGTGGATGGTCGGCCACTCCTACGGCGGGCACGCCTTCGGCCTGCTGCCCGGCCACGAGCGGGTGCAGCGCCTGGCCACCTTCGCCACGGGCGCGGGCTGGCACGGCTGGATGCCGCCGCTGGAGCGGCTGCGCGTGAAGCTGCTGTGGAACGTGGTGGGCCCCTTGCTCGTGCGCACAACGGGCTACCTGGCCTGGAACCGGCTGGGCCTGGGCGAGGACCTCCCGCGCGACGTGTACCTGCAGTGGCGCCGCTGGTGCCAGTGGCCGCGCTACTTCTTCGAAGACCCCGAGCTTCCTGGCCTGGCCGAGCAGTTCGCCCGCGTGCGCATCCCCATCCGGGCCATCAACGCCACCGACGACAAGTGGGCCCCGCCGACCTCGCGCGATGCCTTCATGCGTGCCTACACCGGCGCGCAGCTGGAGTGCATCACGCTGGAGCCCCGCAGCATCGGCATGGCGGCCATCGGCCACATGGACTACTTCCGGCCCCAGGCCCGGCGGCTGTGGGAGCAGACGCTCGACTGGTTCCAGACAAAGTGAGCCCAGGGCCCACGGACCCGCCGAGCTGACTACCATCTCCTCCCGCATTCACCCGCACGAGAGCCCCCCATGCAGCTCCACATCGGCAACAAGAACTACTCCTCCTGGTCCATGCGCCCGTGGGTGCTGATGCGCCAGGCCGGCATCGCCTTCGAGGAGGTGATGGTGCGCTTCGACGGCTTCTCGCCGCAGTCGCAGTTCAAGCAGCGCGTGGGCACGCTCAGCCCGGCCGGCAAGGTGCCCATCCTGGTGGACGACGGCCTCGTGGTGTGGGACACGCTGGCCATTGCCGAGTACGTCGCCGAGCGTTTCCCCGAGCACCAGCTGTGGCCGCGCGAGCGCGCTGCGCGCGCCCGCGCCCGCAGCGTCTGCGCCGAGATGCACAGCGGCTTCTCGGCGCTGCGCAGCGCCTGCCCGATGAACATCGAGGCCCGGCTGCCTGAGATCGGTGGCCTCGTCCTGCGTGACCAGAGCGGCGTGCGCAGTGACCTGGAACGCATCACCCAGATGTGGTCGTCGCTGCTGCGCGAGCACGGCGGGCCCATGCTCTTCGGCGCCTTCAGCGTGGCCGATGCCTACTACGCGCCGGTGGTGATGCGGCTGCGCACCTACGAGCTGCCCGTGCCGGAAGATGTCGCGGCCTACATGCAGCGCGTGGTGGAGCTGCCCGGCGTGCAGGCCTGGATCGCAGACGCCTTGCGCGAGCAGGACTTCCTGGACTTCGAGGAACCTTACCGGCTGCACCGGTGAAGGCTGCCGCGAGCGGCCCCAAGCCGTGCCGATGTCGGCATCGGTGAGGTTCAGGCCAGCTGAAGCGGCAAGCTGCGCAGGCGCTGCCCGGTCAGCGCAAACACCGCGCCCGCCACGGCGGGGGCCACGGGCGGCAGGCCCGGCTCGCCCATGCCCTGCGGCGGCTCGGTGCTGGGCACGATGTGGGTCTCGATGTCCGGGCAGGCGTCGATGCGCAACGTCGGCACGTCGTGGAAGTTGCTCTGCCTGACGCGGCCCTGCTGGATGTCGATGCGCCCGCCCAGCGCGGCCGACAGGCCGAAGACGACACCGCTCTCGATCTGCTGGGCCACATGGTTCGGGTTCACCGCGAAGCCGCAGTCCACCGCAGCCACCACGCGGTGCACGCGGATGGCCTTGTCCGCGCCCACCGACACCTCCACGACCTGCGCCACGGTGGTGCCGAAGCTGCGGTGCAGCGCCACGCCCCGCGCGCGCTTCGTGCCATCGGGCAAGGGGGGTAGCGGCTGGCCCCAGCCGGCCCGCTCGGCCGCTAGCCTCAGCACCGCGGCGGCGCGCGGGTGCCCCTGCAGCAGCGCCAGGCGGAAGGCCACGGCGTCCTGCTTGGCGGCGGTGGCCAGTTCGTCGACGAAGCTCTCCTTGAAGAAGGCCTGGTGCGAGTGGCCCACGCTGCGCCAGAAGCCCACCGGCACCGGCAGCTCGACGAGTGCATGCGCGAAACGCGCCGCCGGCCAGCCATAGGGCTGGTCGTGGGAGCCTTCCAGCGCGGTCTTGTCCAGCGGGCCGCCGGGCAGGCCGAACACGCGCTCGATGAACTGCGGCACGATGGCCTGTCCGGCGCTCACCGCGCTGACGCCCACGAGCCGGCCCTGCGCGTCCAGGCCGCCCTGCCAGCGCGCGACGGCGGCCGGGCGGTAGAAGTCGTGCTGCGTGTCCTCGGCGCGGCTCCAGAAGGTCTGCACCGGCGTGCCCTTGACCGCACGCGCGATCTCGGCGGCCGGGCCCACGTAGTCGGCCTCGAGCCTGCGGCCGAAGCCGCCACCCAGCAGCGTGACGTGGATCGTCACGGCCTCGCTGTCCAGGCCCAGGGCCTTCGCCGCCGCGCGCCGCGCCAGGCCCGGCACCTGCGTGGGCGCCCACACGGTGGCCGTGCCTTCGCCCACCTGCACCGTGCAGTTGATGGGTTCGAGCGCCATGTGCGCGAGCCACGGCGCGCGGTACTCGGCCTTGACCACGGTGGCCGCGCCGGCGATCGCCGCGGCCGCGTCGCCCTCGCTGAAGTAGGCCAGGCCCGTCTCGGTGTCCAGGTGCCGCGCCAGCTGGTCAAGTGCGGCGGTGCTGTCGAACTGCGCGGCGGGCACGGCTTCGTCCCACTGCACGGCCACGGCCTTCAGGGCCTGCAGGGCGCGCCACGGCGCGTCCGCGATGACGGCCACGCCGGCCGTGCTGCCCTGGTGCGCGCCCACGGCCAGCACCTGCTTCACGCCGGGCATCTTCAGCGCCGCCGCGCCGTCGAAGCTCTTCACGCGGCCGCCCAGCGTCGGGCACATCGCCACCGTGGCGTAGAGCATGCCGGGCAGGCGCACGTCCATCCCGAAGACGGCCCGGCCCGTGACCTTGTCGGCCGACTCCAGCCGCGGCCGAGGCTGGCCCAGCAGCTTGAACTGCGCCGGCGCCTTGAGCACCACGCTGCGCGGCAGCGGCTGCTGCCCCGCCTGGGCGGCCAGTTCACCGAAGGTGGCGCGGCGGCCCGAGGCGTGGCTCAGCACGCCGCCCTCGACGCGCACCTCCTGCGCGTTCACGCCCCACTGCGCCGCCGCCGAGGCCACCAGCATCGCCCGAGCCGAGGCGCCGGCCTCGCGCATCGGCAGCCACAGGTCCTTCACGCTGCTGGAGCCGCCGGTGAGCTGCAGGCCGAACTCGCGCAGGGTCTTGGCCGTCATCCAGCCCGCCAGGCGCTTGACCAGGCCGTTGCCGTCGGGGTGGAAGGGCAGGCCGTCGATCACCGTGGCCTGGTTGTTGTAGATGGCGTCCAGCGGCGGATGCTCCACCTGCACGCTGGCCCAGTCCGCGTCCAGCTCCTCGGCCAGCAGCATGGCCAGCGAGGTGTGCACCCCCTGGCCCATCTCGCTCTTGGGCACCTGCACGACCACGCGGCCATCCGCGCCGATCTTGACCCAGCCGTTGAAGGCCTGCTGCCCCGGGGCCACCGGCAGCGGCGCGCGGCCGGTCAGGCGCTGGCGCGGCGGCAGCAGGCCCCAGCCCACGACGAGCGCGCCCGCCACCGCTGCGCTGCCCAGGATGAAACGGCGACGCGAGCCCATGGTCAGGCTTGGGCCGCAGCCGTGGCTGTGGAGGTGGAGGTGGAGGAGGCGGCGGGCGTGCAGGCGGTGACAGGCATGGGCAGGCTCTCTGACTTTCGCACCATGGTGCCATGTCGAGCGCCGTCAGCGGAAGAGCCCTGCACGGGAAGGCGCCCAAGGCATGCGTCCACGCAACACGGTCCGGCAGACGCGACCTTGAGTGGCCGCAACGCAGATACGCACGCTTGCACCCCTTGCCGCTTGCGACTGCGATTTCACGCGGCCTCCACCAGAATCAATTTCGTCAGCGCGTCGTGCCACGAAGCAGCAGATGGGCTGATCACGAATGTCTTCCCCGATGGGGCAATCAATGGAGTTAGGCCATGGCAGCGGATTCCGCCCTTGGGGGCGTGCTTGAGAAAAACGGCGATCATCTTCCCAGCAAGACCCAGGAAATCCTGAAGAAGGTTCAGGCGAAGTTCCAGTCCAAACCTGGCGCCGATCACGCGGGTGAAGGCGGCAACGGCAGCCTGGGCGTCGGCAATGGGGGATCGGGACACGACACGCTCACCGGTGGTCATGACACCATGGTGGGAGGCCATGATCCGAGCGTCAGCGTCACCAAGCTCGGCGCCATGAAGCTGCCCGACCTGTCGGGGATCAAGGCCGTCGGGAGTGTGGCCCCCGTGGACCTGGGCAGCATTCCTTCGGCTGCTTCGGCCGCGGACGCCGCCATCGTCAAGGCCGCTCCGGCCGCGCAGGTCGACCTCACGCTCGTCGGCCAGTCGGTCGATGCGTTGACGAAGAAGCTCACCAAGCTCGGCGGCGACGGACCCTGAGTCGGCGCAAGCCGCATCCCCAGGCAAGGCGGCGCTTGCGTGCCGCCTTGCCTGTGGTGATGCGAATGCTGCTGCCCCCCGAGAGCTGCTCCGTGTCACGCCCGCTCAAGAGCGCCACCTGCGAGGTGGTGGGCTATGTCGAGGTGGTCACGCCGTTTCGTGTTGCCGGATGGGCGATGGATCTCGATTCCCCCGATATCGCTGTGGACCTCGTGCTGTGCATCGACGGAGAGCCTGGCTCCTCCTTTCGCCCGCAGTTCGCCCGCCCCGCGCTGAACGAAAGCCTGGGTGCGGGCGCGCATCAGGTCGGGCTGGTGTGGTTCGACATCACGCCTCCGGCGGCATTGGCCGACGGGCGAGAGCATCGTGTGTCCGTCGTGTCCGTCGGGGATGGCACCGTGCTGCCGGCCGTTGCGACGCAGGTTCGCCACGAGGAAGCGCGCGTGCCGTGGGTGCGCACGCCCGAGGTCGTGGTCGATCTCCCGCACGGGCCTGCGCAGCCCCACGTCTCGGTGGTGGTCCTGAACCGCAACGGCAGCGGCCTGCTCGACCAGCTCTTCACCAGCTGGCGCGAGCACGACCAGTCGCCCTTCCCGGTGGAGTGGATCGTCATCGATCACGGCTCATCGGACGACAGCCTGCAGCGGCTGGACCAATGGGCCGCACACCTCGACCTGCGCGTCGTCGCCCTGGACCGCAACGATTCGTTCTCGGCCTCCTGCAACCTGGGTGCCTCCTTGGCGAAGGCTCCGAACCTGCTGTTCCTGAACAACGACATCCGCTGGTGCATGGATGCCTTGCCGCAGATGCTGAACAGCCTGCAGGCGAGCGGCGCATGCGCCGTGGGACTGAAGCTGCTCAAGCCCAACCCCGCCCATGTCTCGGGTCATGAGATCCAGCATCTGGGGGTGCGTTTCAAGCTGCGGGAGCAGGCCTATTGGCCCTACGAGGCCGGCCTCGAACACCTCGACCGGGAAGCGGCCCACTGTGCCCAACGCGTGCCCGCAGCCACCGCCGCCGTCCTGTTGGTGCGGCGCGATGACTTCCACCGCGCGGGGGGGTTCCACACCGACTACTTCTATGGCTTCGAGGATGTCGAGCTGTGTCTGCGGCTCGAGCGCGTCACGGGGCGGCCCGTGGTCTGCCGCAACGACCTGGCCGCCCTGCACCACCACGGTCACACCCGCCTCACCGGCCGCGAACGCAGCATCCTCGATCGGCTCCTGCGCAACGAAGGCGTGCTGCAGGAGCAGGTCGGCGCGTGGCTCAAGCGCCAATGGTGGATCAGCCTGATCAGCGGCGACCGCTCGCTGTGCAACGAGCCGCTGGTGATCGGCCTGGCGGGCGCCACGGGTTCGCCGGTCGGCGGCGGCAAGGGCCTTGCGGCCAGGTTCGCGCACGCGATCTCGCAGTCCTGCCCCCACGCCCGAATCCTGCTGCTGCCGGCTGCGCCTCGGGACCACGACCTGCGTGACATCCATGTGCTGATCGTTCTGGATCCGAGCGTCGACCTGCGCGCGGCCCGGCACCGGCGGGCCGACCTGCTGGTGCTGGCCTGGGCGGCCCGCGCCCCGGATGTGAAGAGGTGGGAGCGGTCCATCGAGGCGGGTGTCGCGCAGGCCTTCGATGTCTGCCTGGCCGGCTCCTCTGCCGCCCGGCAGGCGGCCCAGGCTGCCGGTTTTCCGAGCTGCCTCTCCACGCCCGCTGACCCGCTGGGCCCTGTGCTGACGCCCGGCCTGCCCCTGCGCCTGAGCGTGACGCCCGCATCCCGCACGGCAGGCAGCCTTCGCCGGGCCGCAGCCCTCGTCGCCGCGCTGCGCGCGCAAGGCGCACTGGCCCACCTGCATGACGCGCAACAGCCGCGCCTGTCGGAGGTCGTGCTTCACCTCGGGCGCGCCAGCGCACCCGTGCCGGGCAGCGTCAACCTGCTGTGCCGATCAGGCGAACGAAAGGACCCGCCACCGCGCGCCGGCTATCACGGCGTGCTGGGCAACAAGCCCTCGCTGGCGGCGGTACGCACGGTTTGGGAGAGCGTCGTTGGACCTCTTGTTTCTCCACCCTAACTTTCCAGGCCAGTTCCGCCGGCTCGCGCAGGCTCTCGCCCAGGAGAGCGGCGTGCGGGTCTGGGGCATGGGCGACGCATCCTGGATCGGCCCGGGCGCAGGGTTGCCCGGCGTGGAAGTCATCCGCTATCCCGCGGTGGCGGCTGCGCCGGAGGAAGCCCACCCCTGGGTCCGCGGCTTCGAGCAGTCCGTGCGCCGCGGCGTGGCGGTGATCGAGCGACTGGCCGAGCTCAAGCGCGGCGGCTTCGAGCCCGACGTGATCGTGACCCATCCGGGCTGGGGCGACGCCTACTTCGTGCGCGACTACTTTCCCGGCGCGGACGTCATCGGCCTGTTCGAGTACTACTACCGCCCCCGCGGCGCGGATGTCGGCTTCGACCCGGAGTTCCCCACCCGGGTGGAGGACATCTTCCGGCTGCATGTCACGAACAGCGCGCAGTTGCTGGCGCTGGAGAGCTGCCACAGGGGCGTGTGCCCGACCCCTTGGCAGAAGGGGCTGTATCCGTCCGCCTACCAATCCAGGCTGCAGGTCCTGCATGAGGGCATCGACACGACGCGCGTCGCACCCCGTGAGGGCGCCCAGTTCACGCTGCCGGACGGTCGCACGCTCAGCAAGGGTGACGAGGTGCTCACCTTCGTCAGCCGCTGCCTGGAGCCGTACCGCGGCTTTCATCAGTTCATGCGCGCGCTGCCACGCATCCTGCGCGAGCGCCCCGATGCCCAGGTGCTGGTGCTGGGGGACAACTCGGCCCACTACGGGCCCCAGCCGCCCGGCGCAGGCGGATGGAAGGAGGTCTACCAGGCCCAGCTGCGTGACCAGGTGGATTGGCAGCGGGTCCACTTCCTCGGGGCCTTGCCGTACGACCGCTACCTCAGCGTGCTGCAGGTCTCCAGCGCCCACGTCTACCTGACCTACCCCTTCATCCTGTCCTGGTCGATGCTGGAGGCCATGTCGGCGGGATGCCTGCTCATCGCCTCGGACACGGCGCCCGTGCGCGACGTCGTCCAGGACGGCGAGAACGGTTTCCTGTTCGACTTCTTCGACACCGCGGCACTCGCCCGCCTGGCCATCGAGGCGCTGTCCGACCCCGAGGCGTTTGCCGACATGGGCAAGCGCGCCCGCCAGACCATCGTCGAGCGCTACGACTTCCGGCAGGTCTGCCTGCCCCAGTACAGGGCCCTGATCGGCCTGACATGACATCCACACCATGAGCAAGATCGACGGTCTGTTGACCACCGCGGCCGCCAGGATGGAGACCCTGGAATTCGGCTCGGCCATCGACGCCTACCGGCGCGTCCTCCAGCAGGTGCCGAACCAGGCCCCGGCACTGATGGGCCTGTCCATTGCGTACAACCGGGTGGGCCGATCGGCCGATGCCCTGCCGCTTCTCGGGCGCCTGTGGGCGGTTGCCAGCAAGAGCAGCAGCGCACCCGGCAAGCTGTTCAAGGCGGCCGTCCTGGCCCAGGTCGGCTACGCCCACCAGCAGCTGGGGCAATTCAAGCTGGCCCACGAGGCCTTCGACAGCGCCTGCCAGCTGATCCCGTCCGAGGAACTGAAAGCCCGCCTGGCTGCGCTGGAGCCGTACGTCCACAACCAGGACCCGCTCAAGCAGCTGCTGCAGCACGCGCGCAACCTGGAGGCGTCTTCACAGCCGCAGGAGGCCCTGCAGGCCTACCGTGCGGCCGCGCAACTGCGGCCCAACGACGTGAGCGTGCTGCAGGGCACCGCCTGGCTGCTGCGGCGCATGGGTCACGTCGACGAAGCCTTGCCGCTGCTGCAGAAGGCCCTGGTGCTGGAGCCCGACCGGCCCGAGCTGCACAACGACATGGGCGTGCTGTTCCAGGACCGTGAGGACTTCGCCAAGGCCATCACGTTTCACAAGCGTGCCCTGCGGTTCAAGCCGGATTTCACGCCGGCGCTCATCAACATCGGCGTGGCGCAAAAGCGCCTGGGCCGCATCGAGGAGGCCATCCAGGCCTACCAGGCGGCACTCGCCATCGACGCGAACCTGCCCGAGGCCCACAACAACCTGGGCAACCTGTACCGCATCCAGGGCCGGCACGCCGAGGCCTTGCAGCACATCCAGCGCGCGCTGCAGCTGCGGCCCGACTACTCCGACGCGCAGGCCAACTGGGACGCAGCCGCTTCGCAGGCAGGCCCAGCCCCGGCCAACGCGCCCACCCCGGCGGCGAGGCTTTCGCGCGCCGCGCCCCAGGCGCCTCGGCCCGCGAGGAGCCTGGGCCGCAAGAAGAACCCTCCCACCCATCGCACCCCCAAGCCATGCGTTCAGTGACATCCCATCCCAAGCCGCCGGTGCTGCAGGTGCCCGACCACGGTGATGCGCAGCGCGGGCCGATCAGCCTCGTGTCGGGTGACGAGGAACTGGCCGCCTTCAGCATCGACAGCGCCAGGGTGCGCGGTCGCAGGCGGCTGCAACTGGAAGGCTGGTCCATCGGCAGCCTGTCGTTCGCCCTCGAGCTCGACGGAAGACCCATCGACCACGCGATCAGCCGCCGCAGCAGGCCGGATGTCGCAGCGGCGCGCAGCGCGCCCGAGGACGATGCGGGGCACGGATGGACGATCGTGTCGGCCCCCGATGCGGCGACCCCCCACGGCGAGTGGACGATCCACGTCACCCTCGACCACCCCCGGCACCGCGCCACGCATGGCTTTCGCATCGTCGTCGATCCGGCAACGCTGACCACGGGTGCGCTCGACCCGATCCAGCCGGTGGGGTTCATCGAGGTGGCCAGTGCCTCCTCGGCATCCGGCGAGGCCGTGGTCGTGGGGTGGGCCGTCGCACCGCGGGGCCAGCGCCTGTTCATCGAGCAAGACGGCGTCCTGCATGAACTCGAAGGGTCCGTCGTGCGCTTCTCGCGGCAGGACGTCACGGATGCATACCGCGCCTCGCATGGCGACCTGACCGCCAACGCCGGCTTCGTGATGCGCGTGGATGAGCTTGCCGTGGGCCAGCCCGTCAGGCTCCTCACGCAGCGAGGCGACCAGCTGATCGTCCTGGGCTCCACCCAGGTCAGCGCCTTGCCGTCCGACCCCGTGGCCGCCGCCCGATGGCTGTTCGGCTTGCACACCCCGCGTCACCTGCTGGCGCAGCGCATGGCCGCCATCGACCTGCCGCTGCTGGATCCCCTGATCGCGCTGCAGCGCTGCGGCCAGCAGCTGCAGCCGGTGGAGGTGCATCAACTGGGCCAGCCCGTGGCCCGTCCGCAGGCCAGCATCATCGTGCCGCTGTACGGCCGGCTGGATTTCGTGGAGCACCAGCTCATCGAGTTCTCGCGTGACGCCTGGATCGGCGCGCATGCCGAGGTCGTCTACGTGCTGGACGACGCCCGGCTGGTGGAGCCCTTCGCGCAGCAGGCCCATGCCTGGCACCGGCTGTACCGGTTGCCCTTCAAGTGGGTGTGGGGCGGCACCAACCGCGGGTTCTCGGGTGCCAACAACCTCGGGGCGGCCAACAGCCGCGCACCGCTGCTGGCCTTCCTCAACAGCGACGCCTTCCCGCAGCAGCCGGGCTGGCTGCAGGCGCTGATCGCCGAGCTGCACGGCAACCCCGGTTTCGGCGCCGTGGCGCCGCGCCTGGTGTTCGGCGACGGCTCGATCCAGCACGCGGGCATGGAATTCACGCGCCGCGACGAGTGGGGCGTCTGGATCAACCACCACCCGCGCATGGGGCTGGCCGCTTCGCTCGATCCGCACACCCGGACCACCGCCCTGCCCGCCATCACGGGCGCCTGCCTGGTGATCGAGCGCGAGACCCTGGATGCCGCTGGCGCCTGGGACACCGGCTACCTGATCGGCGACTTCGAAGACTCCGACCTGTGCCTGAAGCTGCGTGCCCATGGCCTGCGCGTGGCCTACGTGCCCAGCGTGCAACTGACGCACCTGGAGCGGCAAAGCTTCAAGCTGCTGGGGCAGGACGACTTCAGGCAGAAGGTCGTGATCTACAACGCCGTGCGGCACCAAGGGCGCTGGGCTGGCGCCCTGCTGGAACTGGGGCAAGCCGCATGAGCCGCGCTGCCACGCCCACCCGGCCCGCAGCCGGACGCAGGAAGGCGCGCTCGCCCTGTGCCGCGCCCACTCTGGCCGGCCCGGCCGCCACCCCGCCCGGCGCTCGCCACCGCATCCTGGTGATGGCGCACGCCCACCCGGACTTCAGCCTGGGTGGCGGCGAGATCGCCGCCTACAACCTGTTCAACGCCTACCGCGAAGACCCCGATGTGCAGGACGCGTGGTTCCTCGCCCGGGCCGACCGAGGCCGCGGCGCCACGGGCCAGATCAGCCTGCGAAGGCCCAACGAATACCTGTGGGAACAGGCCGTGCACGACTGGCATCGCATGAAGGCGCTGCACCAGGAGTCGGTGGTCACGTGGTTCGCCGACCTCATCCGTGCACTCCAGCCTACGGTCGTGCACACCCACCACTACGCACACCTGGGCCTGGAATACCTGCGTGTCATCAAGCAGGTGGATCCGACGATCCGGATCCTGATGACCCTGCACGAGTACATGGCCATCTGCCGCAACCAGGGCCAGATGATCAAGACCGGCAGTTTCCGGCTGTGCGGCCGCTCCAGCCCCGACGACTGCTCGCGCTGCTTTCCGGACACCCCACCAGAGGATTTCTGGCTGCGCAAGCACTACTTCATGGGCCACTTCGACCTGGTGGACCAGTTCGTCTCGCCCTCGGAGTTCCTGCGCCAGCGCTACATCGACTGGGGCCTGCGTCCCGACCGGATCACCGTCATCGAGAACGGCCAGGCCGACGAGGAGCCGCTGCCCCCGCGCCCGCTGGCAGCCGGCGAGACGCGCAACCGTTTCGGGTTCTTCGGGCAGATCACGCCCTACAAGGGGCTGGACGTGGTGCTCGAGGCGCTGGCGCTGATGAAGCGGGAGGACGCCGACAAGATCGTCCTGGAGGTGCACGGCGCGAACCTGGAACTGCAGCCCGAGGAGTACCGCAACAAGGTGGAGCGGCTGCGTGCGCCGCTGATGGAGCGCGGCGTGGTGCAGTGGAAGGGCCCCTACCCGCCCCATGAACTGCGCAGCCGCATGGCCGGCGTGGACTGGGTCGTGGTGCCCTCGATCTGGTGGGAGAACTCGCCGATGGTGATTCAGGAAGCGTTCGTGTGTGGCAGGCCGCTGCTCGTTTCGGATATCGGGGGCATGCAGGAAAAGGTGGCGCACGGCTTCGACGGATTCACCGTCGCGTGTGGCAACGCACACGAGTGGTCCAGCCGCATCCGGGAAATCGCCTCGAATCCTTCCCGCTGGAACAAGTTGCGAATGAATATTTCCAGGCCCCTGACGAACCGCATGACTGCGGCCGCCCACATGAAACTGGCTTCCCGCATCCTATGAAAGTCTTCATTTTCGGCCTCGATGCCCACATCGAGGATTTCCAGTACCTTCCCACCACCACGCTGAACGAACTCGTGGGGGGCAACACCGGAAACCTCGCATTCCATTACGCCATCGACAGGACGATCAAGATCGACGGGCCGGCCGTGAACTGGCATGCGGGCGAACAGGCCATCCAGGCCGCAGGCAGCCTGATGATCATTCCCTGCGCAAACCAGGTTGGCGAACATGTCGACATGGGCAACATGGGCCGCAAGCTCTCGGGTATTCCTCAGAATATCGTGGCGATTGGCCTGGGCGCCCAATCCTCGCTCGACAAGACCATCCCTGACGTGCCCCCGGGCACGATTTCCTGGCTGCAATCCATTGCGCAGCACGCACCCACCGCCGGCCCCAATATCAGCGTCAGGGGTGATTTCACGTTCAAGGTGCTCGAGCATCTGGGGTTCGGAACGAATGCGGCAGTTCTCGGCTGCCCGTCGCTCTTCATTGGCGACGAGTCTCGAGTCCGCGCGAGACTGCTGGAGAAGTCGCAGTCCAGGATAGACATCATCAGCACCGTCGCGGGCCACTACAGGTGGAAACATCTCCACACCATCGAGAGAGGCCTGGCGAAGCTCGCGGCAAGTAACGCGGGCAAATACATCGCCCAATCCCCACTGGAGATGCTGCACAGCCACCGGGGCGGGCTGGATCTGCTGCCGCAGAGTGTCATCCAGGAATTGGTCGATGCGTCCTGCCCGGAAATGACGCCAGCCGAGTTCAGAAAATGGCTGAGCACCTACGGCGAGGTGTATTTCAGCATCGGCTCGTGGATGGAGCACTACCAGCGCGTCGATGCCGTGATCGGGCCCCGAATCCACGGAGTCATGCTGGCCCTGCAGGTGGGAACACCTGCCATCTGCATCGTCCATGATTCCCGCACGCAGGAACTGTGTGAACTCATGCAGGTTCCTCACGTCTTCGCCAAGGATATTGCCGGCGGGATTTCACGCGCCCAGGTGGAAAGTGCCATCAAGGAATTCGACGTGGCTGCATTCTTCGACAACCGCAGGAAACTCGCGCAGCGCTACATCGGATTTCTGCGAGGGAACAACCTGGAGCCTTCGGATCACCTCGAGAAACAGGCGCATCCGGGCGAGACGCCTCGAAAAGCCTAGGCAGGACATGGCGAGCTCGGAACTGAGGGCCTGCGTGGCCAGCCTCGGCCCCCGGCTGGTCAAGGCCGAGGGGCTGTGCCTGGTCGCCGGCTTGCTCAGCCTGGCGCCCCTGGCCTTCATCATGCTGGTGTACGACCGCGTCGTGACCAGTCGCAACGCCGAGACCCTGGTGATGCTGGTGGTGCTGATGCTGCTGGTGTACGCGGTGGCCGAGGGCTGCGAGTGGGCGGCGTCCGAGACGCTGCGCGAGGCCGGTTCCGTGTTGGACCACCGCCTGGCCGTGCGCTGCTTCGGGCTGGTCTACACCCAGCGCCTGAGCAGCCCGGCTTCGAGCGCCCTGCCGCTGAGCGACCTTCAGCGCCTCAGCCACTTCATGGCCACCCCCCAGGCACTGGCCGTGCTGCAGTTGCCCGTGGCCGGGGTCTGCCTGGCGCTGATTGCCTGGATGAGCCCCCTGCTGTGCGCGTTTGCGCTCGGGGGCATGGTGCTGCAAAGCCTGCTGGCCGGCCTGAACGAGCGCGCCACGCAGGCGCCACTGCAGGAGGCCAACCGCCTGTCCAGCAACGCCCAGCGCTGCGCCGAGGAAGGCCTGCGCGCGGCCGAGGTGGTGCAGGCCCTGGGCATGGGAGCGGGCATGCGGGCCCGTTGGGCCCAGGACCGCATGGCGGCGCTGGCCTTGCAGCAGCAGGCCTCCGAGGCCTCGGGGCACATCCAGGCCGCAGCGCGCTGGGTGGCAGGCAACACCCTGGCGCTGATGATGGCGCTGGGGGCCCTGCTGATGATCCAGGGCGAGTTCGACACGGGCCGCTCCGGCATCTTCGTCGCTGCCCTGCTCAGTGCACGGGCCATGAGCCCACTGGTGCAGCTGATCGCCGGCTGGCGCAACGTGGGCCACGCGCGCGAGGCCTATGCGCGCCTGGGCCAGGCCCTTCAGGACCACCCCCCCAAGGCGCGCACGATGGCGCTGCCGGCGCCCGAGGGTCACCTGAAGGTCGAGGCCCTGGTGGCAGGTGCCCCGGCCGGCGGTGCACCCATCCTGCGCGGGGTGGCCTTCGAGCTCCACCCCGGCCAGATCCTGGCCGTGATGGGCCACTCCGGCTCCGGCAAGAGCACCCTGGCGCGGCTGCTGATCGGCCTGTGGCCCGCGATGCAGGGCAAGGTGCGCCTGGATGGGGTGGACATCCACAGCTGGAACAAGGCTGAGCTGGGGCCTTTCGTGGGCTACGTGGGCCAGACGGTCGACCTGATCGAGGGCAGCGTGGCGGAGAACATCGCCCGCTTCGCAGAGCCCGATCCCGCCCTGGTGGAGGCCGCAGCGCGCGCCGTGGGCATCCACCACACCATCACCGCGATGGCCCAGGGTTACGCCACGCCCGTGGGGCCCAACGGGGCCTTCCTGTCCGGTGGGCAGCGGCAACGCGTGGCCCTGGCCCGCGCCCTCTATGGCCATCCACGCTTCGTGGTGCTCGACGAACCCAACGCCAGCCTGGACGAAGCCGGCGACCATGCCTTGCTGGACACCCTGCAAGCCCTGCGGCAGCGGGGCACGGCCGTGGTGGTGGTGACGCACCGCCCCGGCCTGCTCCAGGTGGCCGACCGCATGCTGTTGCTGCAAGACGGCGTGCAGCAGGCCTTCGGCACGCCCCAGCAGGTGCTGGCCAGCATCAACCAGGCCCTGGCTGCGCAGCAGCAGCATCAGCAGCAGGCGGGCTCACTCGCATGAGCGGCACCCGCGGCCCCCTGCTCGACACGGTGCTGGCCCACAAGGGCGAGTTCATGGCGGTGGCCCTGTTCAGCCTGGTGACCAACGTGCTCATGCTGGTGCCGGCGCTCTTCATCATGCACATCACCGACGGCGTGCTGGTGAGCCGCAACGGGATCACGCTGCTGTTGCTCACGCTGGCGGCCGTCTTGATGTTCTGCATGGTGTCCGTGGCGGAGTGGAGCCGCAGCCGGGTGCTGGCGCGCATCAGCACCCGGCTCGACACCGAGCTGGCCGGGCCGCTGTTCGACAGCGCGTTCAGGGCGCGTCTGGCCCAGACCGAGCCCGAGCCCGCGCGGGCACTCGCCGACCTGACCTCGGTGCGGCAGTTCCTGACCGGCCACGCGATATTCGCCTTCTTCGACCTGCCCTGGACGCTGCTGTACCTGGGCGTTCTGTTCGCGCTGCACCCGGTGCTGGGCGGGGGCTGCCTGGTCCTGGCGGTGCTGCAAGGGCTGCTGATGCTGTGGAGCCAGCGCCGCGAACGCGCCCCGCTGGCCCGGGTGGTCCAGGCCGAAACCGCCCGACGGGTGTTCACCGACAACAAGCTGCGCAACGTGGAGGCGGTGGAGGCCATGGGGATGTTTCCACAGCTGTGCTACCGCTGGCTGCAGCGGCACGCGGCCTGGTTGAAGGCGCGCGCGCAGGCCGCCAGGCTGGCCCACTTCCACGAGGCCCTGAGCGGTTATGGCCGCCACATCCTGCACACCGGCGCGGTGGCCATCGCGGCCTGGCTGGTCACCCGGGGAGAACTCAGTGCCGGGGGCATGCTGGCGGTCTACATGCTGATGCTGCGCGCGCTGACGCCCATCGAGTCCCTGCTGACCAGCTGGCGGGGGCTCAGTGCCGCCAGGCAGGCGATGAGCCGGATCGAAGGGCTGCTCACCCACCATCGGGCTCCCGGCGCCGCCCAGTCGCTCGAGCCGGTCCGAGGCAGGCTGACCCTTCAAGGCGTCAACGCCCACGCCCCCGGCGCGTCCCCGTCTCGCCTCCTCCACGAGCTCACGTTGACCTTCGAGCCCGGCACCGTCACCACGGTGCTCGGGCCCTCCGGTGCGGGCAAGAGCACCTTGTCACGCGTGCTGTTGGGCATCTGGCCCCACGTGACCGGCGCCGTGAGCCTGGACGACCGACCGCTGGCGAACTGGAGCCGCGAGGACCTGGGCCCGGCCCTGGGGTACCTGCCGCAGGACGTGGAGCTGCTGGATGGAACCTTTGCCGAGAACATCGCCCGCTTCGGCTCGATCGATCCGGTCCAGGTGATCGCCGCGGCCAAGGCCGCGAGCCTGCATGAGGTGATCCTGCGTTTCCCGAAGGGCTACGACACCCAGGTGGGTGAGCGCGGGAGCCTGCTGGCAGGCGGCCTGCGCCAGCGCATCGGCCTGGCGCGTGCCCTGTATGGCGGCCCGGCGCTCGTGGTGCTGGACGAGCCGAACGCCAACCTCGACGAGGTGGGCGAGGCCGCCTTGCTGCAGGCGTTGCAGGGGCTGCGCCACCGCGGCGCCACGGTGGTGATGGTGACGCACGAGAGGCGGCTGCTGAGCGTGGCCGACCGTGTGGTGATCCTCAACCAGGGCCGCGTGCACTTTGCCGGAAGCATGGAAGAGCTGCTGCGCACGGCCGACGACGACCCGCACGGGCGCCCGCCCGCCCTGCTCGAAGACCGTGAAGACCGCAATCGATCCGACGAGGCACAGGCGCAGGGCCTGGATGCCTGAAGCGCAAGGAGCCGCCCATGAGTTTTCCGACACTGCGCCATCCGCACCCGAGCGACCCCGGCCCGCAGGCGCTGGCCACCCTGGACACGACGGTCGTCCTGATGCCCGCCATGGTGCAGGAGCTGAACCTGCACACCGCGCAACTGGCCCCACCGGCCGACGCCGGCCAGGCCGCGCGCACCGGGTTGTGGATTCTGCTGATCGGCCTGGGGGGGTTCCTGGCCTGGGCCGCGCTGGCGCCGCTGGACAAAGGCGTGCCCACCGCGGGGCGCGTGTCGGTGGAGACCAAGCTCAAGGCCGTGCAGCACCTGACGGGCGGCATCGTCAAGGAGGTGCTCGTTCGTGAAGGTGGCCTGGTCAAGGAGGGACAAGCCATGTTCCGCCTGGAGGAATCCACCAGCAAGGCCAACTTCGAGGGGGTGCGGCAGGACTATGTCGGGGGCCTGGCCGTCAAGGCCCGGCTCTCGGCCGAGCTGTCCGGTGCCGGCCGGATCGACTTTCCCGCCGAGTTGACCGGCCTGCGTGCCGACCCTCAGATCCAGCAGCTGATCAGCACCCAGGAGCAGCTGTTCAACTCCCGCCGGGCGGCCTTGCGGGCCGACCTGCAGGTGATCGAGGAAGGCATGCGTGGCCAGGACGAACAGCTGCGCGCCTACGCCAGCATGGCCGAGAGCCGACGGGCGCAGCTGGCGCTGCTCAAGGAGGAGATCAAGTCCACGGCGGACATGGTGAAGGACGGCTACCTCCCGCGCAGTCGCGCCCGCGAACTGGACCGGGCTGTGGCCGAGGTCAATGGCCAGATCCAGGAGCAACTGGGCAACATGGCCCGGGCGCGCCAGGCCATCTCGGAACTCAAGGTCCGGGCGGTGGCCCGCCAACAGGAGTACCGCAAGGAGATCGAGACCCAGATGGCCGAGGCCTCCAAGGGTGTGCAAGCGGGCTCGGAGCGTTTCAGTGCGGCGCGGGGCGACCTCGACAGGACCGTCATCCGCGCGCCCGCCTCCGGCCAGGTGGTGGGCCTGCAGATGCAGACCGTCGGCGGCGTGGTGACCCCCGGGCAGAAGCTGGCCGACATCGTGCCCGAGGGGGTGCCCCTGCTGCTGGAGGCCAGGGTGAAACCGCAGCTGATCGACCGGCTCCAGCCGGGGCTGATGGCGGATGTGCGGTTCCAGGCCTTCGCGAACACCCCCGAGCTCGTGGTGGAGAGCCAGCTGGTGTCGGTGTCGGGCGACCTGATCATCGACCCCCAGAACCACAACGAGGCCCACTACCTCGCCCTCCTGAAGATCACCGACAAGGGCAAGCAAACCCTGGGCAGCCGGGTGCTCCAGCCCGGCATGCCCGCCGAGATCATCGTCAAGACGGGGGAGCAGACCCTGCTCAACTACCTGCTCGGGCCGTTCATGAAACGACTGGCGTCATCCATGAAGGAAGGCTGAGCGGGCCCCCGCCAGCCCCGGTGTCACCTGCCCGGGGCCGTCAGGCTGCGCAGGAAGGCCAGCAGGTCCTGCGTGTCCTGGGCGTTCAGGCGCAGGGGGCGCAGCACCTGCTCGCCGTCGGCGTGCAGGCGCTCGAGCCTGAGCTCGGAGTAGTGACGCACCACCTCCTCGAGCGTGGCGAGCTGGCCGTCATGCATGTAGGGCGCCGTGCGCGCCACCTGGCGCAGACCGGGCACCTTGAACTCCCCGAACTGGCGGTGCGTGGCCTGCACGTGGCGCGTCTTCACGGCCTCGTCGGCCTGGCCCGGTGCAGGTGGGTCGGCCCAAGGCGACAGGAGGTTGTAGGGGCTGGCCCGCAGCGCCTCGATCCCGCCGTGGCGGCCGCTGTCCACCACGCCCGGGCGCGTGAAGAAGGGCAGGCCGATGTCCGCAAACTCGCCGTGCGTGAAACGCGGGCCGCCGTGGCACAGGTGGCAGTTGCCGCGCCCGATGAAGAGCTGCAGCCCGCGCTGCGCAGCCAGCGGGTAGCGCCGGGCGGCGGCGTGGTCGCCCCTTGCCAGCGCATCGCGGAAGTCGTCGAAGGGCGTGCGCGGCGACACGAGCGTGGCCACGTAGGCGCCCAGGAGCTTGGCCGTTCCCACGAGGACGGCTTCGGGATCCTCCTCGCGCACCTCGCGTCCGAACACCCGCCGCCACGCGGCCGCATCGGTCGGCCGGCTTTGCAGCAGTGCCTTCAGGTGCCGGGGGTTGGAGGCCATCTCGCGAGGATCCAGCAGCGGGCGGATCGCCTGCGCCCACAGGCTGTCGGCCGCACCGTCCCAGCCCTGCCAGCGCTCGTGCACCGCGTTCCACAGCGACGTCGCGTTGCGATCGAGCTCGGCCTGGCCGCGAGACCGTGCCCGTCCGTCCGTGAAGTCCCGCTGCGGCCGGTGGCAGTGGGCGCAGGACACGCCCGCCGGCGAGAGGCGCCGGTCCGAGAAGAGCCGCCGGCCGAAGGCCACCGCCTCCGGGCGGCCGCTCAGTGCGTTGCCGGGGTCACGCGCTGCCGCCGGCGGCCAGGGCCCGAGGGCCACGATGCGCTCGACCTCCTCGGGGGTGAACCCGAGCAGCGAGGCCGGAGCCGTCGTGCCGGCCTGCACACACGCGCAGGCCAGCAGCCCGGCGAGCCACGCACAGGCTGCCGCCCAGCCCCTGCTTCGCCGCTTCACTTCACGTCCACGGTCTGCTCGAGCCACTGGCGCCGGCCCTGGTGCTCCACCTCGAGGCGAATGCGCCAGCGCCCGGGCATGTGCAGCAGCAGGCCCTGGGCCGTGAAGCGGCCCTCTTCCTGCAGCTGCAGGGTCGGCCGGTAGTTCATGCCGTGGCGGTGAGCCGGCATGTCGGCGTCCACGCGCAGCAGCCGGGCCGGCCCGCAGACCACGCCGCGCAGGCTGAAGTGCCGGGCAACCGCCCAGGGTGCGGGATCGGGCACGAAGGCCACGGTCACGGCGCCCTCCTGCAAAGCCGCCGTGGCCACCAGGCGGTGGGCGGCATCGAGCTCAGCGCCGCATCCCCCCGCCAGAGCGGCTCCCGATGCACCCGGCCCGCCGGACGCGCGCGACGCACCGCCAAGCGCGGTTGCCACCAGCCCCAGCAACAGGGCTGGCATGCGCCAGCTGCCGGCTCTCACGCCTTCCACAGCCCCTGCAGCAGGGCCTGCCCGTTGCGCCAGCCGATCGACTCCGCCAGCGGTGCAGGAAGATCGGCCAGCCATTCCCGTGACCAGCGCGCATGCGGGCCCACGTAGTGCCATCGCTCGGGCGTGAAGGTGTCGGTGCCCACCATGAAGCGCGCCGGGAACTCCTCGAAGGCCTCGCGCCAGGCTGCGTCCACACGCCCTGAGCTGGCCTGGTCGCTGCGGAAGGCCAGGTCGCACCACAGGCGCGGATGGCGCCGCAGCACCTCGCGCACGCGAGCGGGCGGCTCGAACCCCGAATGTGCCCACAGGATTCGGGCATCGGGCCACTGCGCGAACAGCCGGTCCACCGCGTCGGCGTCGGAGTGGGCGTGCAGGAACAGTCCGCGCTCGCGGGCCAGCGCCACCATGCGTCGCGGCACCGGCAGCTCGGCATCGGCCCCGAAGAGGTGGAACTCGCCCACGCCGGCATAGCGGTACCGGGCCAGTCGCTCCTCCATGTAGCGCACGATGGCGCCTTCGCCCACCCAGCTCCCGGTGTCGGCGCGGGTCCGGTAGGGCCGCAGCACGGGCACCACGATGTCCGGCGCCTCGGCCAGCAGTTTTTGCGTGCCCTCGTCGTTCGAGGAGGACACGAGCGCCGTGCGCAGGCCCGCCGTTCGCAGGAGCGCAGCCGCCTGCCTGGGCGGCACCAGTTCCCAGGCGTCGTGGCTGTAGTGCAGGTGGGCATCGAACAGCGGCAAGGCAGCAGGCGGCTGCGCGGCGGCAGCGCCCCCCGCCGCGCCCGAGGAGAGCGCCCAGGCCAGCACACTGCGCCGCGTGAGCAACCGGCCGTGCGACGACCTGGACTTCAGGCAACTGGACCGCATGATCTGGACCTCCCCTCTCGCGCGCCGCGCTCGGCTCAGGGGTTGAGCCCGACCCGGTGCCGGGTCTCACGCCGCACACGGGCATCGCGCTGAATCGCCGCGGGATCGTACTTCACGCTGCCGGGGAGCCCTGCGGTCCCGCACGGCGCACAGGCTCTTCGCGAATCGGCAGATGCACCAGCGCGGCACCCACGGCCAGCAGGATGTCGACGGTCCAGATCCAGTCGTACGACCCGGTGGCCTCGAACACCTGGCCGCCCAGCCAGGCCCCCAGGAAGCCGCCGATCTGGTGCGAGAACATCACGATGCCGAACAGCGTGGCCATGTTGGCCGGCCCGAAGAACTTCGCCACCAGGCCCGCGGTGGGTGGCACGGTGGACAGGAAGGTCAGCCCCATCACGGCGGAGAAGGCCAGCACGACCGGCCCGGTCTTGGGCGCGAGCAGGAACACCAGCACGGCCAGCGCACGCGTGGCATAGACCAGCGACAGAAGCGACTTCATGCGCCAGCGGCCCATGGCCCAGCCCGCGGCCACGCTGCCCACGATGTTGAAGAGGCCCAACAGGGCCAACGACCAGCCGGCCCAGGCGGTGGGCAGCCCGCAGGACGCAATGACGCCCGGCAGGTGCGTGGCGAGAAACGCCACATGAAAGCCGCAGACGAAGAAGCCGGCACCCAGCAGCAGGTAGCTGCGGTTGCGAAATGCGTCGCGTAGGGCTTCGCGGGTGCTCAAGACCTTCTGGCCCGTGGGTGCGGCCTGCCGTGAATGGCCGCGCAGCAGGAATGCCGCCGGCAGGCACAGCAACACCAGCAGGCCCATCACCTGCATCGCAGGGGCCCAGCCCAGGCCCACCATCAGCGCGGCCGCGATGGGCGCCAGGGCGAACTGTCCGAAGGAGCCGCCGGCGTTGACGATGCCCGCAGCCAGCCCCCGGCGTTCGGGCGGGATCAGCCGCGTGGTGGCGGCCATCAGCACGGCCGGCCCGGCCATGCCCGCCCCACCCGCCGACAGCACACCGATGGCCAGGATCAGCCCCCAGGTGCTGGTCATGTAGGGCGTGATGAAGGTGCCTGCGGCCACCAGCAGCGCGCCGACGAAGAGCACGCGCCCGGCGCCGACCTTGTCAGCCATGGCGCCGGCAAACGGTTGCGTGAGCCCCCACCACAGCTGCCCGAACGCGAAGGCCAGGCTGATGCTGGCCAGGCCGAGGCCCGTGGCGGTGTTCAGCGGCGACAGGAACAGCCCCATCGTCTGGCGCGTGCCCATGGTCAGCGCGAAGGTCCCGGCTGCGGCCAGCAGCACCAGCCACCAGGCGGTGCGTGTGGCGGTGCGCGTGTCTTGCGTCATTCGCCACCCCTGTGCCATCCGGGAACAAGTCTGGCATGAGCATGGCCGAAGACATCGGCATCGGTCGCGTTCATGCGATCGCACCCCTGATCAAGCGGAAGGTCGTGGCAATGGATCGAAGGTGCTGGGCCTCGGGCAAGCGGCGCCGGCTGGAGACTCGGATGCCCTCGTTGAACAGCATCAGCATGGCGGCGAGCTCCTCGGCGCGTGCCGGCGTGGCGCCTGCATCCCGCAGGCAGGCCTGGAAGATGCGTTGCATGTCGCCCAGGTGGTGACTGGCCCGGGCGGCCAGATCGTCGTCCACGCCGGCCATCTCGAGCACGGTGTTCACCAGCATGCACCCCCAGTTGGCCTTCGTACTGCGCGCAGCGACGAAGCTGCGCTGGAAGAAGTCCTGCAGGGCGTCCACGGGTGGCATCTCCGTGCGGGAGCGTTCAAGCAGGTCCAGCGTGCGCGCTGCCCACAGGTCCAGACACTCGATGAAGAAGGTGCGCTTGTCGGTGAACGCGGCATAGAAGCTGCTGCGCCCGATGCCCATGGCCTGCAGCAGATCAGCCAACGTGGTGGCCTGGTAGCCCTGGCGCCAGAACAGCGCCAGGGCCCGATTCACGGCCTGAGGTCGGTCGAATTCAATGGGGCGGGCCATGCTTGCATTCTGTACCGTTAGGTTCACAATAGCAAGACGACCTGGCAATGGACATAGCCGTGAACAAACCTGTCTGCCTGATCCTCGGTGCCGGTGCCGGCATCGGCGGCAACGTGGCCAAGCGCTTTGCCCGCGAGGGCTACCACGCCTGCCTGGCGCGGCGCACCGACCAAGCCGGGCTGGACCGGTCGGTGGCCGCAATCGAGGCTGAGGGCGGCTCTGCCAGCGGCCATCTGCTCAACGCCGTGGAAGAGGGCAGCATCGAGCAGCTGGTCACCCACATCGAGGCGAGCATCGGCCCGATTGCGGTGGCGGTGTTCAACCTGGGTGCGCAGATCGGCGACCGCGGCCTGGCCAGCACCTCGCTCAAGCAATTCGAGATGGGCTGGCGCATGGCCACCTTCGGGCTGTTCCGCCTGGCGCAGGTGCTGTTTCCCTGCATGGAGCAGCGCGGCAAGGGCACCTTGCTGGTCACTTCCGCCACCGCGGCCATGCGCGGCAACGCCGGCCAGCATTCGCACGCTGCAGCCATGGGTGGGCGGCGCATGCTGTGCCAATCGTTGAACGCGCAGTTCGCGGCCAAGGGCATCCACGTGGCACACATCGTCATCGATGGCGCGGTGGACGCGCCCGATACGCTGGGCAAGATGCTCGGCCCCGAGCGCTTCCAGGCCCTGCGCGAGAAGAAGGGCCTGGCGCACGACGGCCTGCTGGTGCCCGCCGAGGTGGCCGACACCTACTTCCACATCGCGCACCAGCACCGCTCGGCCTGGACTTTCGAGATGGACCTGCGCGCCCATTCCGACCTGGCATGGTGGAACCACGCCAGCAACCCCGACCTGAAGTGAGCAAACCCATGCCCGACAAGACCCTGGAATTCCACTTCGACTTCGGCAGCCCCACCACCTACCTGGCCTACACCCAGGTGCGGCGCATCGCGCAGGAAACCGGGGCCACGCTGGTCTGGCACCCCATGCTGCTGGGCGGTGTGTTCAAGGCAGCCGGCAATGCAAGCCCGGTGACCGTGCCGGCCAAGGCCCGCTGGATGTTCGACGACATGGCGCGCTGGGCCCGGCATTGGGGCGTGCCCTTTGCGCCGAACCCGCACTTCCCGGTCAACACCCTGACGCTCATGCGCGGCGCCTGCGGGATGCTCATGCGCCAGCCCGCTGACTTTCCGCGCTATGTGGATGCCGTGTTCCACGCGATGTGGGTGGCGCCGCGCAACCTCAATGACCCCGCCGAGGCGACGGCGGTGCTGACACAGGCCGGCTTCGATGCCGCTGCCTTCATGGCGATGGTGGCCGACCCCGAAGTCAAGGCCGACCTCATCGCGCGCACCGATGCGTCGGTGGCGCGGGGGGCGTTCGGTGCGCCCACCTTCTTCGTGGGCGAGCAGATGTTCTTTGGCCAGGACCGGCTCCACTTCGTGCGGGAGGCCCTTGTGGGCTGATCAGCCCTTGCCCACACGCCCGAGCACCATGCGACACAGGCCAGCTGAGGGTCGGGGCGTCAACCGGGAGGGCAAGCGCGAGGCCCTATGAGACCCAAGTACATGCTCGACACCCTCGATCACGGAACTCGGTGGATCACTCGAACGGGATTCGAACCGGCGGTGAGGAGGTATCGCGCTTGCTGCGCGTGGCGCTACGCGCCACACTTCTCCGATGATCCGAAGCTTCAGGCACAAGGGCGTTGAACGCTTCTTCCGGTCTGGCTCACGCGCTGGGATCCATGCTGCACACGCCCCGCGCTTGGCTCGGCAACTGTCTGCCCTGGATGCAGCCACGCATCCAGAAGACATGAACCGGCCCAGCTGGGACTGGCACCCCCTCAAGGGCGGCCTGTCTGGTCACTGGTCGATCAGCGTCAACGGCAGCTGGCGTCTGACTTTTGTGTTTGAAAACGGCGAGGCAGTTCTGGTCGACTACCAGGATTACCACTGAGGTACCCCATGAGTTCCATGTTCAATCCCCCCCATCCCGGTCTGACCTTGCGGGACGACATCCTGCCGGCCTTGAATCTGCAAGTCGGCGAGGCGGCTGCTCAGTTAGGCGTCGACCGCACCACCTTGTCCAAAGTTCTGAATGGACGAGCCGCTATCAGCCCCGCGATGGCTCTACGTGTTGAACGCTGGTTGGGCCGCGACAATGGCGGGGCCGCCGAGGTCTGGCTGGCGCAGCAAGCTGCGTATGACCTCTGGCAGGCGCGGGAGGCGTTGAAGGCCAGCAAGGCGCTCTCGGGCGTTAAGGCATTGAAGCTACAGCCTGCCTGAGATAGTCGATCAGGAATCATCGCGAGCGGCAGACACCTCCCCCGGGAACCCCGCTGGCCTGCGGCGGCTCGGACTCGCCCAGCAACATGCAGTGGCTGTCTGCCGAGGCCAACTTGAGGAAGGGCAGCATGGGCTGCAAGAGGTGAGCGGAGACCCCGCTAATGGACCCAACCGACGCAGCGATCCGTGATGCCCAGGACCTCGTCGAGGACCTGGCCGAGACGGCTCCAGAGAGCCTCGCGCTGCTCATCACCAGCGCGCTCAACGAGCTACGCGGCGCGGTCGATGAAAATCTCGCGGAACCGGACCTTCTGAGGGGGATGGCCAGTCATGCGGCGGAGTTGGCGCGTCTCATCCCGTTCACGCCGAAGCAGTAGGGTATCGACACACGAGGAGTGATCTCTTCTAGCCCGAGGACTAGCACCGCCCACCCGCAATGACGAATATCACCTCCCGGCCGAGGAAGTACGAGCCGCTCCACCTCGTTGCGATGTTTAGGCTAGCGGCCGAGCTTCGGAATCGAATGCTTGCGAACGGTTTTACGGACAATGGCGGCGCCATCCACAGCGCGGAAAGAATACTGAACATTCTTGGGCTGCGCGTGCGATACCCGGATCTCTCGCACATCAACAATTTACGACACCTACCAGACGCCCCATTCTCAGCAGAGGCCCGCGCGGCGCACAGAGAAGGCCGGAAGGTCCTCATCGAACATGTGAGTCCCCATCGAGCACTTACCAGGCTTGCTATTGCGGAGATCAATGGCGGAGCAACAGACCAAGCCCTCTTGGAGTTCATGCAGACTCACTTTCGGCTGGCCCTCCTGACGGAGGAAGAGACGAGACGACTGAACCAGTTGAACCGGTCAGGGTTGGACCCCGACCGTCTCGCAAAGGCCGGTATCTACCTGGTCGAAACCCAGTAGCGGTAACTGTGTCTGCCGGCGGCCGAGCGCGGTGCCGCCCGTACATAGCAGCGCGATTTTCGATAATTTCTTGCGGGGTCTGCGCTCTCGAGACTCAACGCCACCCGGTCGAGGGGTGCCCCCCTCCCTCCCCTCTGGAGGGGTCGGTCGATATGACCAGTCGCTCGGCCCTTGCCCCCCGGGGGTCGCGGCTCGCGGCGATGCCGCGCCCAGAGGCCGACGATCACGCCTGGACGGCCCCTACCCCACGATCCAACAACCCAGCAAGCTCGGGCCGTGGGCCCAAGCGAAGTGGCTGGCGTGGGTTGGAATGTGGGTAGAGAGGAAATCCGACCGGATTTCCCTCGGAGGTTGGCGGGGCAGGCAGGATGGACTTCCAGACAGCCTTCGGTCAGGAGGTTTCCTGAGCTGGTCGGGCAGAGGATTCGAACTTGATGGGGCGACTGCGAACCCTGCCCTCAACCCCTTTCTCGCAGCACGCGGCCCGTCTGCTGCATCGGGTCAGTCATCTTGGTACGGCTGCCACAGCCGGAGGGGTTGAAGTAGCCAAGCACCCAACAACCTGGCAATCGGTTGCGCGTTTATATCCATTCGGATATACTTAGTTCATGAAGGCCGTGCGGTTCCTCGGCGACTCGCTCAAGCGTCTTCGGGAGTTCCCGGAAGACGTGCGGCAGGACGCCGGCTACCAACTGGAGAAGGTCCAGCGCGGCGAGC
>JBBAPJ010000021.1:0-33460 GCA_040400855.1 Rubrivivax sp. | reverse complement strand
GGCGCGTGGAGCGCGGGGTGGTCAAGGTCGGCGAGGAAATCGAGATCGTGGGCATTCGTGCGACGCAGAAGACGACGTGCACGGGTGTGGAGATGTTCAGGAAGCTGCTGGACCAGGGGCAGGCTGGGGACAACGTGGGCATTCTGCTGCGCGGCACGAAGCGCGAGGATGTGGAGCGTGGTCAGGTGCTGTGCAAGCCGGGCAGCGTGAAGCCGCACACGCACTTCACGGCGGAGATTTACGTGCTGAGCAAGGAGGAGGGCGGGCGTCACACGCCGTTCTTCAACAACTACCGGCCGCAGTTCTACTTCCGCACGACGGACGTGACGGGTGCGGTGGAGCTGCCCAAGGACAAGGAGATGGTGATGCCTGGGGACAACGTGAGCATCACGGTCAAGCTGATCGCCCCCATTGCGATGGAGGAGGGTCTGCGCTTTGCGATCCGCGAGGGCGGGCGCACCGTGGGCGCCGGCGTCGTGGCCAAGATCATCGAGTGAGGCCGCCTTGCAGAAACAAAAGATCCGCATCCGCCTGAAGGCCTTCGACTACAAGCTGATCGACCAGTCGGCCCTGGAGATCGTCGACACGGCCAAGCGCACGGGGGCCATCGTCAAGGGCCCCGTGCCCCTGCCCACGCGCATGCAGCGCTTCGACATCCTGCGCTCGCCGCACGTCAACAAGACGAGCCGTGACCAGTTCGAGATCCGCACGCACCAGCGCCTGATGGACATCGTCGACCCCACCGACAAGACCGTCGACGCGCTGATGAAGCTCGACCTGCCCGCCGGTGTCGACGTGGAGATCAAGCTGCAGTGAGGCAGCCGGGGTTGCCGCCGCGGCGGCAACCCTGCTATACTGTTTGGCTTTCCCGGTTGCGGCCCCGAAATGGGCGGCTCCGGTGGGCCGACGCCACTTCGGTGGCCAAGGCCCGATCAGTCAGCCCTGCCAATCGATGCGGGGCATGTGCAACAAGGCCCCGCATCGCGTGGGGCTGGAGAAGAACCATGACGACCGCAGATGCGAGCTACCGGCTCGGTTTGCTGGGCCGCAAGGTGGGCATGACGCGCGTCTTCACGGACGACGGCGACACCGTGCCCGTGACGGTGCTGGATGTGTCCAACAACCGCGTGGCCCAGGTCAAGACCGTCGACTCCGACGGCTACGTTGCCCTCCAGGTCGCCTTCGGCAGCCGCAAGGCCTCGCGCCTGACCAAGCCCGAATCGGGGCACCTCGCCAAGGCGGGCGTGGAAGCCTGCGAGATGCTGCGCGAATTCCGCGTGAGCGCCGAGGTGGCCAGCCAGTTCCAGCCCGGCTCGCCGGTGCCCGTCACGCTCTTTGCTCCCGGGCAGATGGTGGACGTGCAGGGCACGTCGATCGGCAAGGGCTTTGCCGGCACCATCAAGCGCCACAACTTCGGCTCGCAGCGCGCCTCGCACGGCAACAGCCGTTCGCACAACGTGCCGGGCTCGATCTCGATGGCGCAGGATCCGGGTCGCGTGTTCCCGGGCAAGAAGATGACCGGCCACATGGGTGACGAGACCGTCACGACCCAGAACCTCGACGTCGTGCGCGTCGACGAGGCGCGCTCGCTGCTGCTCGTCAAGGGCGCGGTGCCCGGCGCCAAGAACGGCTTCGTCGTCGTGCGCCCCGCCGTCAAGGCCAAGGCCGCCAAGGGAGCCCAGTGATGCAGCTCGAGCTCCTGAACGAACAGGGCCAGGCCACCGCCAAGGTGGACGCCCCCGACACCGTCTTCGCCCGCGACTACAACGAGGCGCTCGTGCACCAGGTGGTGGTGGCCTACCAGGCCAACGCCCGCCAGGGCACACGCGCCCAGCTCGACCGCGGCGAGGTCAAGCACTCCACGAAGAAGCCTTTCCGTCAGAAGGGCACCGGCCGCGCCCGCGCCGGCATGACGTCCTCGCCGCTGTGGCGCGGGGGCGGTCGCATCTTCCCGAACCGGCCCGACGAGAACTTCTCGCACAAGGTCAACAAGAAGATGTACCGCGCCGGCATGGCTTCCATCCTGTCGCAGCTCGCGCGCGACGGTCGCCTGGCCGTGGTCGAGTCGATCTCGGTGGAAGCACCCAAGACCAAGCTTCTGGCGCAGAAGTTCAAGGCGATGGGCCTGGATTCGGTGCTCGTGATCGCCGACAGCGTGGACGAGAACCTGGCCCTGGCCTCGCGCAACCTGGCCAACGTGCTGGTGGTGGAGCCGCGCTACGCCGATCCGCTGTCGCTCGTCTTCTTCAAGAAGGTGCTGGTGACCAAGGGCGCGATCGAGCAGCTCAAGGAGATGTACGCATGAGCACCGCACCGAAGTTCGACGAGGGGCGGCTCGCCCAGGTGCTCGTCGCTCCGATCGTGTCCGAGAAGGCCACGCGCGTGGGCGAGAAGAGCAACCAGGTCCTGTTCAAGGTCCTGCGTGATGCGACCAAGCCCGAGATCAAGGCGGCGGTCGAGCTGATGTTCAAGGTCGAGGTGGCGTCGGTGGCGACGCTCAACCAGAAGGGCAAGAAGAAGCGCTTCGGGCGCACCTTCGGTCGCCGCGACCACGTCAAGAAGGCCTACGTGTCGCTCAAGCCGGGCCAGGAGCTCAACTTCTCCGGGGAGGCCGCTTAAATGGCCGTCATCAAAGTCAAGCCGACCTCGCCCGGCCGCCGCGCCGTCACGAAGGTCGTGCACAAGCACCTGCACAAGGGCGCGCCCGAGGCGTCGCTGCTCGAGCCCCAGATCCAGAAGGCCGGCCGCAACAACAACGGCCACATCACGATGCGCCACAAGGGCGGCGGGCACAAGCACCACTACCGGGTGGTGGACTTCCGTCGCAACAAGGATGGCATTCCGGCCAAGGTCGAGCGTATCGAGTACGACCCGAACCGCTCGGCGCACATCGCCTTGCTGTGCTACGCCGATGGCGAGCGCCGCTACATCGTCGCACCGCGCGGCGTGGAGGCGGGCACGACGCTGTTGTCGGGCGCCGAGGCCCCGATCAAGGCGGGTAACGCGCTGCCGATCCGCAACATCCCTGTGGGCTCGACGATCCACTGCGTGGAAATGCTGCCCGGCAAGGGCGCGCAGATCGCGCGCTCGGCTGGCACCTCGGTCACGCTGATGGCGCGCGAGGGCATCTACGCTCAGGTTCGCCTGCGCTCGGGTGAGGTGCGAAAGATCCACATCGACTGCCGCGCCACGATCGGCGAGGTGAGCAACGAAGAGCACAACCTGCGCCAGTACGGCAAGGCCGGTGCCCGTCGCTGGAAGGGCATCCGCCCGACCGTGCGCGGCGTGGCCATGAACCCGGTCGATCACCCGCACGGTGGTGGCGAGGGTCGCACGGGCGAAGGCATGCCTCAGGTCTCGCCGTGGAACACGCTGACCAAGGGCTACCGCACCCGCAACAACAAGCGCACGCAGACGATGATCGTCTCGCGTCGCAAGAAGTAAGGCGCTGCCATGACCCGCTCACTGAAGAAGGGCCCCTTCGTCGACCATCACCTGATGGCCAAGGTCGAGAAGGCGTCTGCCATTAAAGACAAGAAGCCCATCAAGACCTGGTCGCGCCGCAGCACGATCCTGCCCGACTTCATCGGGCTGACGATCGCCGTGCACAACGGCAAGCAGCACGTGCCGGTCTACGTCACCGACCAGATGGTGGGCCACAAGCTCGGCGAGTTCGCGCTCACCCGCGTCTTCAAGGGCCACCCGGCCGACAAGAAGGCGAAGAAGTAAGGGGCCATCGAGATGGAAACCAAAGCAAGCGTGCGCGGCGTGCGCCTGTCGGTGGACAAGGGTCGGCTCGTGGCCGACCTGATCCGCGGCAAGAAGGTCGACCAGGCCCTGAACATCCTCACCTTCACCCAGAAGAAGGCTGCAGGCATCGTGAAGAAGGCGCTCGAGTCGGCAGTGGCCAACGCGGAGCACAACGACGGCGCAGACATCGACGAACTGCGCGTGAAGTCGATCTACATCGAGCAGGGTGCCACGCTCAAGCGCTTCTCGGCGCGCGCCAAGGGCCGCGGGAACCGGATCAGCAAGGGCACGTGTCACATCTACGTGACCGTCGGCAACTGAAGGCGCGCGAAGGAACACCATGGGACAGAAGATCCACCCCACCGGCTTTCGCCTGCCCGTCACCCGGGCCTGGGCCTCGCGCTGGTTTGCCAACAACCGCAACTTCAGCCAGATGCTGGCCGAGGACCTGGCGGTGCGCGAGTTCCTCAAGAGCAAGCTCAAGAGCGCCGCGGTCTCGCGCATCCTGATCGAGCGTCCGGCCAAGAACGCCCGCATCACCATCTACTCGGCTCGTCCGGGCGTGGTGATCGGCAAGAAGGGCGAGGACATCGAGAACCTGAAGGCCGAACTCACGCGCCGCCTGGGCGTGCCGGTGGCCGTCAACATCGAAGAAATCCGCAAGCCCGAGATCGATGCGCAGCTCATCGCCGACTCGATCACGCAGCAGCTCGAGAAGCGCATCATGTTCCGCCGCGCCATGAAGCGCGCGATGCAGAACGCGATGCGCCTGGGCGCCCAGGGCATCAAGATCATGTCGTCGGGCCGCCTGAACGGCATCGAGATCGCACGTTGCGAGTGGTACCGCGAAGGGCGGGTGCCGCTGCACACGCTCAAGGCCGACATCGACTACGGCTTCTCGGAAGCCAAGACCACCTACGGCGTGATCGGCGTGAAGTGCTGGGTCTACCGGGGTGACAACCTTGGCCGCGGCGAGGCGCCCGGCGCGCAGCGCCCCGACGAGGGTGGTGACGAGCGCCGTGCCCGTCGCGGCGCCCCGCGCCCGGGCGGGCCTGGCGCCCCCGGCGGCCGTGGCCGCCCCGGTGGCGATCGTGCTCCGCGCGCCGAAGCCGCCCCTGGTGGCGCCCCGGCAGGCGCCCCGGCCGGTGAAACGCCCAAGACCCCCGCCGTGAAGCGCGTGCGCCGCGCCGCCGCGCCCGGCGGCGAGGCCAAAGGAGAATAAGCATGCTGCAACCTTCCCGTCGCAAGTTCCGAAAGGAACAGAAGGGACGCAACACCGGCGTGGCCACGCGCGGTGCGAACGTCTCCTTCGGCGATTTCGGCCTGAAGGCCACCGAGCGCGGCCGCCTCACGGCGCGCCAGATCGAGGCTGCGCGCCGTGCCATCTCGCGCCACATCAAGCGCGGCGGCCGCATCTTCATCCGCATCTTCCCCGACAAGCCGATCTCGCAGAAGCCTGCCGAAGTGCGCATGGGCAACGGCAAGGGCAACCCGGAGTACTACGTGGCCGAGATCGTGCCCGGCAAGGTGCTCTACGAGCTCAATGGCGTGCCCGAGGCGCTGGCCCGCGAGGCCTTCACGCTGGCAGCTGCCAAGCTGCCGCTGCGCTGCACGTTCGTGACGCGCCAGGTCGGCGCCTGAGAACCGGAGCACCCGATGAAAGCATCCGAACTGCGCGCCAAGGACGTGGCCGCCCTCGAGAAGGAAGTGTCCGACCTGCTGCGTGCCCACTTCGGCCTGCGCATGCAGAAGGCCACCCAGCAGCTGTCCAACAACGCCCAGCTGGGCCGCACGCGCCGCGACATTGCGCGCGCCAAGACGATCCTCGCCGAGAAGAAGGCTGCCAAATGAGCGAACAGCAAGCCACACCCGCGCGCAACACCCGCACGCTCATCGGCCGCGTGGTCAGCGACAAGCGTGCCAAGACGGTCACCGTGCTCGTGGAGCGGCGTGCCGCGCACGAGCTCTACGGCAAGATCGTGGCGCGCTCGCGCAAGTACCACGCCCACGACGAGAAGGGCGAGTACAAGATGGGCGACCTCGTCGAGATTGCCGAGGGTCGGCCCATCTCCAAGACCAAGTCCTGGACGGTGACGCGCCTGGTCGAGAAGGCGCGCCTGGTCTGAGGACGCGGCAAGCCTCAGTGGTGCGGGGTCATGGCCCCATCTGCCGCCCCCGCGGGCCGGATCGCCAGCACACTGGCGGACGGCCCGTTATTCATTGCGAGGATGCATCGATGATCAAGGTTGGAGACAAGCTGCCGGCGTGCACGATCAAGGAGTTCGTGGCGGTGGAGGGCGAAGGCTGCGCGATCGGCTCGAACGACTTCGACGTCGCCGCGGCGGCTGCAGGCAAGACGGTGGCCCTGTTTGCCGTGCCGGGTGCCTTCACGCCGACCTGCTCGGCCCAGCACCTCCCGGGCTTCGTGCAGCACGCCCAGGACCTGCGCGAATCGGGCGTGGACGAGATCTGGTGCCTGTCGGTGAACGACCCCTTCGTGATGGGGGCCTGGGGTCGAGACCAGGGCACAGCCGGAAAGATCCGCATGGTGGCCGACGGCAATGGCGTGTTCACCACCGCCGCAGGCGTCATGCTTGACCGCAGCGCGGCCGGGATGGGCATGCGCTCGGCCCGCTACTCGATGCTCGTGGTCGACGGCGTCGTGCGCGCGTTCAACCTCGAGGCGCCGGGCAAGTTCGAGGTCAGTGGAGCGGCCACCCTGCTGGAGCAGGCGCGCGCGCTGCGCGCGGGTTGAGGAGCCTCGTCCTCGGGCGCGCGCGCCCCGGGCTGCGCGCTCGACGCCACGGCTGCCGGCGGCGCATGGGGCTGGCCGGGCCCTAGTCGCCGAGCTTGGCGATGGCCCGGGCCAGCGGCCCGAACCGGAGCTCCTGGTCGCGCAGCTCGGCCTCGAAAGCGGGCGGCGAGAGCAGCCGTGGCGACATGCCGGCCAGGCGCAGCGGCTGCGCCACCTCGGGCATGCGCATGATCACCTGCACGCGCGCATGCAGCCGCTCCATGGTCGCAGCAGGAAGCCCCGACGGCGCGAAGAGGGCATAGACGTTGGTGGCCTCCAGCTCGCCAAAGCCCGCCTCGGCCAGCGTGGGCACGGTGGGCAGCTCGGGCAGGCGCCGGGCACTGGCGGTGGCCAGCGCCACGAGCTCGCCCGCGCGCACGAAGGGCAGCACGGCCCCCACGTCGGCAGACATCACCGCCACCTCGCCCGCGCGCACCGCCAGGGCCGCCGGCGCGCCGCCGCGGTAGGGGATCTCGTTGAGCCGGATACCCGCTCCCCGCTGCAAGGCGGCGGCCGCCAGGTGCGTCAGTGCGCCAGGCGTCGGGATGGCGATCGCGACACCGCCCGGGCGCTCGCGCGCGGCGCGCACGAGGTCTGACATCGAACGAATGCCGGCCGAGGGATGGGCGACAAACAGCTGCGGAACGTCCGCCAGCGGCGTGATGGCCACCAGGTCACGCGCGGGATCAAAGGGCAGCCTGGTGCTCACCTGCCAGGGCAGTACCGTGCGCCCG
Source organism: Rubrivivax sp. (assembly GCA_040400855.1). Lineage (GTDB taxonomy): Bacteria > Pseudomonadota > Gammaproteobacteria > Burkholderiales > Burkholderiaceae_C > Rubrivivax. Next base: position 26,182 of record JBBAPJ010000021.1, on the reverse strand, counting down.
CTCGTGCTGGCCACCAGCAGCGTGCAGCCATCGGCGGCAGCCTTGGCCACCGTGTCCCAGGCCGGCACGGTCATGCCCCCGGAGCGATTCTCGACCACATGCGGCTGCCCGCTGGCGCGGGCGAGCTGCTCGGCCAGCGACCGGGCCAGCCGGTCCATCGGGCCGCCCGCCACCACGGGCACGACGATGCGCACCACGCCCGCGCTGCAGGCCCGGGCATCGGTGCTCACCAGCAGGCTCAGCGTCAGGCAGGCAAGCCAGGCAGCGCCCCACCACGAAGGGCGCGACTGTCGCAGGAGGCCGCACGCCCTGACGGCTGGGCGGGCAGGGCGCGCCGGGCTCGGGCGCTCGCGCAGGATGGAATGCAGCAAGATCGGGGTTGCAGCGTGTGGAAGGCGCGAGATCCTAACCCGCTGCTTGCCGCGACCCCGTCCGCGGCGCTGCTGCCGCCCACAGGGCCCGCCCGCCCTTCAGGGGCGCGGCTGGCCAGGCAGTTGACAGCCTCTTGTGACTTCGAGTACCATCACAGGCTTTTCCCGATTCGGGCACCGCGAGTGCTGGGCTACAAGCCCAACGCCCTCGTGATGCCGGGATCGGATCCGCTGAATCTGCCCACACGAAGGGCTGGCAGCCTGGCAAGCGCAGGCAACCAGCTCGACGACGGGCCCAAGACTGAAGGCGCGGCAAGGGAAACCGAGTCCGGCTTCAAGTTGGGGTGTACAAATGATCCAAATGCAGTCGCGGCTCGACGTCGCGGACAACACGGGCGCGAAGTCCGTCATGTGCATCAAGGTGCTGGGCGGCTCCAAGCGGCGCTATGCCGGCATCGGCGACGTCATCAAGGTCAGCATCAAGGAAGCCGCTCCGCGCGGCCGCGTCAAGAAGGGCGAGGTCTACAGCGCCGTCGTGGTGCGCACCGCCAAGGGTGTGCGCCGCCCGGACGGCTCGCTCATCAAGTTCGACGGCAACGCCGCGGTGCTGCTCAATGCCAAGCTCGAGCCGATCGGCACGCGCATCTTCGGCCCGGTCACGCGCGAGCTGCGCACCGAGCGCTTCATGAAGATCGTCTCGCTCGCGCCCGAAGTGCTCTGAAGCCGGGCCACTGGGGATTCACACCATGAACAAACTCCGCAAGGGCGACCAGGTCATCGTGCTGACCGGGCGCGACAAGGGCAAGCGCGGCACGATCGCGCGCCGCGTGGACGAAGACCATGTCGTGGTCGATGGCGTCAACGTGGTCAAGAAGCACGTCAAGCCCAACCCGATGAAGGGAACGACCGGTGGCGTCATCGACAAGACGATGCCGATCCACCAGTCCAACGTGGCGATCTGGAACCCCGCGACCGGCAAGGCCGACCGCGTGGGCGTCAAGCTGCTGGCCGACCGGACGAAGGTCCGTGTCTTCAAGTCCAGCGGCGAAGAGATCAAGGCCTGAGCGACGGGTCTGAAGCGGGAATCGACGACATGGCTCAACAGCTTACCGCCCGGCTCCAGGCGCACTACCGTGAAACGGTGGTGCCCGAGCTGATGAAGAAGTTCGGCTACACCTCCGTGATGCAGGTGCCGCGCTTGGAGAAGATCACGCTCAACATGGGCGTGAGCGAGGCAGTCTCGGACAAGAAGGTGATGGACAACGCCGTGGGCGACCTCACCAAGATCGCGGGCCAGAAGCCCGTGGTCACGAAGTCCAAGAAGGCCATCGCGGGGTTCAAGATCCGCGAGGGCGTGCCCATCGGGTGCATGGTGACGCTGCGAGGCGTGCGCATGTACGAATTCCTGGACCGCTTCGTCACCATCGCGCTGCCGCGCGTGCGCGACTTCCGCGGCATCTCCGGGCGTTCCTTCGATGGCCGGGGCAACTACAACATCGGCGTCAAGGAACAGATCATCTTCCCCGAGATCGACTACGACAAGATCGATGCGATCCGCGGGCTGAACATCAGCATCACGACGAGCGCGAAGAACGACGAGGAGTGCAAGGCGCTGCTCGCGGCCTTCAAGTTCCCGTTCAAGAACTGAGCAGAGAGCAAGGCATGGCCAAGAAGTCCCTGAAAGAGCGTGAGGACAAGCGCGAGAAGCTGGTTGCCCGCTACGCCAAGAAGTACGCCGAGCTCAAGGCGGCGGCGGATGATGCCAAGCGCAGCGACGAGGAGCGCTATGCGGCGCGCCTGGAACTCCAGCGCCTGCCGCGAAACGCCAACCCCACGCGTCTGCGCAACCGCTGCGAGCTCACGGGCCGCCCGCGCGGCACCTTCCGCAAGTTCGGTCTGGCGCGGAGCAAGATCCGCGAGCTCGCCTTCAAGGGCGACATTCCCGGCGTCGTCAAGGCCAGCTGGTAAGCCGCGCGCAGCCCACAGGAGATACCCATGAGCATGAGTGATCCCATCGCCGACATGCTGACGCGCATCCGCAACGCGCAGTTGGTGGAGAAGGCGGCCGTCACGATGCCTGCATCGAAGTTGAAGGTTGCCATCGCGCAGGTGCTGAAGGACGAGGGCTACATCGATGGCTACCGTGTCGTCGATGACGGCGGCAAGCGCGAGCTCGAGATCGGCCTGAAGTACTACGCCGGCCGGCCCGTCATCGAGCGCATCGAGCGCGTGAGCCGCCCCGGACTGCGCGTCTACAAGGGCCGCGATGCCATCCCCCAGGTGATGAATGGCCTGGGTGTGGCCATCGTGACGACCCCCAAGGGCGTGATGACCGACCGCAAGGCGCGCCAGACCGGCGTGGGCGGCGAGGTCCTCTGCTACGTCGCCTGACAGGAGCCATTGAGATGTCCCGCGTAGGAAAGATGCCGGTGGCCATCCCCAATGGGGTGGATGTTCAGATCACGGCCGACCAGATCACCATCAAGGGTGCCAACGGCACGCTCGTGCGGCCCACGCATGCACTCGTGACCGTGCGCAGCGACGCAGGTTCGCTGCGGGTGGAGCCCGCCAGTGACGGCGCCGAGGCCAACGCGATGAGCGGCACGATGCGAGCGCTGCTGTCCAACATGGTCCAGGGCGTGGGCAAGGGCTTCGAGAAGAAGCTCTCGCTCGTGGGCGTGGGCTTCCGTGCCGCTGCCCAGGGCGCCAAGCTCAACCTGCAGGTGGGCTTCTCGCACCCGGTGGTCAAGGAGATGCCCGCCGGCGTGAAGGTCGAGTGCCCGACGCAGACGGAAATCATCATCAAGGGCGCCGACCGTCAGGTCGTGGGCCAGGTGGCAGCCGAGGTGCGTGCGATCCGCCCGCCCGAGCCCTACAAGGGCAAGGGCATCCGCTACGCGGACGAGCGGGTCGCGCTCAAGGAAACGAAGAAGAAGTAAGGAGCCGCACCATGCTGAACAAGAAGCAACAGCGTCTGCGCCGTGCGCGCCAGACCCGCGTGCGCATCGCGCTGCAGCGCGTGGCGCGCCTGACGGTCTTCCGCTCCAACCAGCACATCTATGCCAGCGTCATCTCCGACGACGGCGCCAAGGTGCTTGCGAGCGTCTCCACCGCCGAGAAGGCGCTGCGCGAGCAGCTCGGCAAGGGCGGCAACACGGCTGCGGCCAGCGCCGTGGGTCGCCTCATTGCCGAGAAGGCCAAGGCCGCCGGCATCGAGCGCGTGGCCTTCGACCGGGCGGGCTTTGCCTACCACGGCCGCGTGAAGGCACTGGCCGAGGCTGCCCGCGAGGCCGGCCTGCAGTTCTGAGTCGTCGACGAATCAAGGAACGCACGACATGGCGAAGTTTCAACCCCGTGTGGCCGACGAAGGCCGCGACGACGGCCTGAAGGAAAAGATGATCGCGGTCAACCGCGTCACCAAGGTGGTCAAGGGCGGCCGGATCCTCGGTTTTGCCGCGCTCACCGTGGTGGGCGATGGCGATGGCCGCATCGGCATGGGCAAGGGCAAGGCGCGCGAAGTGCCGGTGGCGGTGCAAAAGGCGATGGAAGCCGCCCGCCGCGGCATGTTCAAGGTGCAGCTCAAGGGCGGCACCATTCACCACAACGTGGTGGGCGAGCATGGCGCAGCCAAGGTGCTGATGGCGCCGGCCAAGCCCGGTGACGGCATCATCGCCGGCGGTCCGATGCGGGCCGTCTTCGAGGTGATGGGCGTGACCGACATCGTGGCCAAGAGCCACGGCTCGACCAATCCCTACAACATGGTGCGTGCCACGCTCGACGCGCTCAAGCGCTCGAGCACGGCGGCCGAGGTCGCGGCCAAGCGCGGCAAGACGGTCGAAGAGATCTTCAACTGAGCCCAGGGCGCACGCGGAGAACCCCGATGTCCGACAAGAAAACGCTGAAGGTCAAGCTCGTTCGCAGCCCGATCGGCTGCAAGGCGTCGCACCGCGCGACGGTGATGGGCCTGGGCCTGCGCCGGCTGCAAAGCGAGGCTGTCCTGGAGGACACGCCCGCCGTGCGCGGCATGATCGACAAGGTCTCGTACCTGGTGAAGGTGCTGTGATGGAACTGAACAACATCAAGCCTGCTGCGGGCTCCAAGCGCGAGCGTCGCCGCGTGGGCCGGGGTATCGGCTCGGGCCTGGGCAAGACCGCCGGGCGTGGTCACAAGGGCCAGAAGTCGCGCGCGGGGGGGTTCCACAAGGTGGGCTTCGAAGGCGGCCAGATGCCGCTGCAGCGTCGCCTGCCCAAGCGCGGATTCAAGTCCGCGGCCAAGCTCTTCCAGGACGAGATCAGCCTGACCGACCTGCAGCGCCTGGCGTTGGACGAGGTCGACCTCCTGTCCCTGAAGCAGGCTGGCCTGGTGGGCCAGCGCGCGAAGATGGTCAAGGTCGTGAAGTCGGGCGAGCTCACGCGCAAGGTCGCGCTCAAGGGCATCGGTGCCACTGCTGGCGCCAAGGCCGCGATCGAGGCCGCCGGCGGGTCGGTGGCCTGAGGCCCCGCGCGCACCGCACGGCTTTCGGCTGAAGGAACGTTTCCCCCGTGGCGACATCCGCTTCCACGCTGGCCAAGAGCGGCAAGTTCGGTGACCTGCGTCGCCGGCTTGTCTTCTTGCTGCTGGCGCTCGTCGTCTACCGCATTGGCGCGCACATCCCGGTGCCGGGGATTGACCCTGCGCAGCTCGAACAGCTCTTCAAGAGCCAGGGCGGCGGCATCCTGAACCTGTTCAACATGTTCAGCGGCGGGGCGCTGTCGCGTTTCACCGTGTTCGCCCTGGGCATCATGCCCTACATCTCGGCGTCGATCATCATGCAGCTGATGACCTACGTCGTGCCCTCGCTGGAGGCGCTCAAGAAGGAAGGCGAGGCGGGGCGGCGCAAGATCACGCAGTACACACGTTACGGCACGCTGCTGCTGGCCCTGTTCCAGTCCCTGGGGATCGCTCTTGCCCTGGAGGGGTCGCCGGGTCTGGTGCTGAGCCCTGGTTTCGGCTTTCGCATGACGGCCGTGGTGAGCCTGGTGGCTGGCACGATGTTCCTGATGTGGCTGGGCGAGCAGATCACCGAGCGGGGCCTGGGCAACGGCATCTCGATCCTGATCTTCGCGGGCATCGTCGCGGGCCTGCCCAGCGCGATCGCGGGGCTTTTCGAGCTCGTGCGCACCGGGTCGATGAGCATCATCGCTTGCATCTTCATCCTCGCGCTGGTGGTCTTCGTCACCTATGCCGTCGTGTATGTCGAGCGAGGCCAGCGCAAGGTGCTCGTCAACTACGCCAAGCGCCAGGTGGGCAACAAGGTCTACGGCGGGCAGTCCTCGCACCTGCCGCTGAAGCTGAACATGGCCGGCGTCATCCCGCCGATCTTCGCCTCTTCGATCATCCTGCTGCCGGCCACGGCGGTGGGCTGGATCGCCACGGGCGCCACGGAGAGCTGGTTCACGCGTGCGCTCAAGGACATGTCGGCGCTGCTGCAGCCCGGCCAGCCGATCTACGTGATGCTCTACGCGGGCATGATCGTGTTCTTCTGCTTCTTCTACACGGCGCTCGTCTTCAACAGCCGTGAGACGGCCGACAACCTGAAGAAGAGCGGAGCCTTCATCCCCGGCATCCGCCCGGGCGACCAGACCGCGCGCCACATCGACCGCATCCTTGCCCGGCTCACGCTGGCCGGCGCCATCTACATCACGGCGGTGTGCCTGCTTCCCGAGTTCCTGGTGCTGCGCTACAACGTACCGTTCTATTTCGGCGGCACGTCGCTCCTGATCATCGTCGTCGTCACCATGGACTTCTGGGCGCAGGTCCAGAGCTACGTGATGAGCCAGCAGTACGAGTCGCTGCTCAAGAAGGCCAACTTCAAGGCGAGCTGATGCGAAATGGCCAAGGACGACGTCATCCAGATGCAAGGGGAGATCGTGGAGAACCTCCCCAACGCTACCTTCCGAGTGAAGCTGGAGAACGGGCACCTGGTGCTCGGCCACATCTCCGGAAAGATGCGCATGCACTACATCAAGATCCTCCCCGGTGACAAGGTCACCGTCGAGCTCACCCCCTACGATTTGAGTCGTGCGCGGATCGTCTTCCGCGCCAAGTAAGAAGAGGTCAGAGAGAAGACCATGAAAGTCGCCGCCTCCGTCAAGAAGATGTGCCGCAATTGCAAGATCATCCGCCGCAAGGGTGTGGTGCGCGTGATCTGCACCGATCCGCGTCACAAGCAGCGCCAGGGCTGAACCGAGACCCTCAAGGACCACGAACATGGCACGCATCGCCGGCATCAACATCCCTCCGCACAAGCATGCGGAGATCGGCCTGACGTCGATCTACGGCATCGGGCGCACCACCGCGCAGAAGATCTGCGACACGGTGGGCATTCCGTACTCCAAGAAGATCAAGGATCTGACCGACTCGGACCTGGAGAAGATCCGGGAAGAGATCGGACGCCTGACGATCGAGGGCGACCTGCGGCGCGAGATGTCCATCAACATCAAGCGCCTGATGGACCTTGGCTGCTACCGCGGCATGCGGCATCGCCGCGGCCTGCCGGTGCGCGGCCAGCGCACGCGCACCAACGCCCGCACCCGCAAGGGTCCGCGCAAGGGCGCGGCTGCGCTGAAGAAGTAAGCCGGTCGCACGACCCTCCCACGTCGCGCATCCCGCCCCCTACCAGGAAGCATTCCGACCATGGCCAAGCCACCCGTCAACACCGCCGCCCGCCGCGTGAGCAAGAAGGTCCGCAAGAACGTGGCCGACGGCATCGCGCACGTGCACGCGTCGTTCAACAACACGATCATCACGATCACCGACCGCCAGGGCAGCGCGCTGTCGTGGGCTTCCAGCGGCGGCCAGGGCTTCAAGGGCTCTCGCAAGTCCACGCCGTTTGCGGCGCAGGTGGCAGCCGAGATGGCCGGGCGTGCCGCGCAGGAGCAGGGCATCAAGAACCTGGACGTGCGCATCAAGGGCCCGGGGCCGGGCCGCGAGTCGTCCGTGCGTGCACTGGCCTCGCTGGGCATCCGCATCAACTCGATCTCCGACGTCACGCCGGTTCCTCACAACGGCTGCCGCCCGCAGAAGCGCCGCCGCGTCTGATCGCAGCCGGTGCCGTTCCCGGGCCGCTCCCGTGAGTAGCCCTATAATGGAGAGTTTTACGCCGCCGGCCTTGCTAAGCAGCCAAGCCGGCTTTTCCCGGGGCCCTGGCCACCATGCGTGGCGCGGGGCTTCCCAAGACCACCGTCTGCCTACTCGCCCTCGGGCGTGAACCGGCAGACTCGCGCGGGTCGTCCTGCCGGCAACGGGGGGGCTTCTGCCGCGTCAGCATACAGATCGCAAGGACTGAACCGTGGCACGTTACCTGGGTCCCAAGGCCAAGCTGGCCCGCCGTGAAGGCACCGACCTCTTCCTCAAGAGCGCCCGTCGCCCGATCGGTGACAAGGCCAAGTTCGAGAGCAAGCCCGGCCAGCATGGCCGCACGAGCGGCTCGCGCACCTCCGACTTCGGCCTGCAGCTGCGCGAGAAGCAGAAGGTCAAGCGCATGTATGGCGTGCTCGAGCGCCAGTTCCGGCGCTACTTCGCCGAGGCCGAGCGCCGCAAGGGCAACACGGGCGAGAACCTGCTGTCGCTGCTGGAGTCGCGCCTGGACAACGTCGTCTACCGGATGGGCTTCGGCTCCACCCGTGCGGAGGCGCGCCAGCTCGTGTCGCACAAGGCGGTCACCGTCAACGGCCGCGTCGTCAACATCCCGTCGTACTCGGTCAAGGCCGGCGACGTCCTGGCGCTGCGCGAGAACGCGAAGAAGCAGCTGCGGGTGCAGGACGCCCTCAAGCTCGCCGAGCAGGTGGGCATGCCTGCCTGGGTGCAGGTGGATGCTTCCAAGATGGAAGGCACCTTCAAGAAGACTCCCGACCGCGACGAGTACGGCTCCGACATCAAGGAAGCGCTGATCGTCGAGTTGTACTCGCGCTGAACCCGACCTGCGGGACCGGGCCGCTGGCCCGGCGCCGCTTGGCCGCTTCGCCTGCCGGGTACGAAGCGGCGACCCTCCCGACCCGGCGTGGTCCATCAGCCTTATCGGTGTAACGAGCCGAGGGTAGTGACAGGAAAAGGACTCCATGCAAACGAATCTGCTCAAACCCACCAAGGCCATCCAGGTCGAGTCGCTCGGCGGACACCGCGCGAAGGCGACGCTCGAGCCCTTCGAGCGCGGCTATGGCCACACGCTGGGCAACGCGCTGCGGCGCGTGCTCCTGTCGTCGATGGTGGGGTATGCGCCGACCGAGGTGACGATCGCCGGTGTGCTGCACGAGTACTCGACGATCGACGGCGTGCAGGAAGACGTGGTCCACATCATGCTCAACCTCAAGGGCGTGGTGTTCAAGCTGCACAACCGCGACGAGGTCACGCTCGTGCTGCGCAAGGAGGGCGAGGGCCCGGTGCTGGCCAGCGACATCCAGACCCCGCACGACGTCGAGATCATCAACCCCGGCCACGTGATTGCCCACCTGGCGCAGGGCGGCAAGCTCGACATGCAGATCAAGGTCGAGAAGGGCCGCGGCTACGTGCCCGGCAACCTGCGCCGCTATGGCGACGAGCCCACCAAGTCGATCGGCCGCATCGTGCTCGATGCCTCCTTCTCGCCCGTCAAGCGGGTGAGCTACGCGGTGGAGAACGCCCGCGTGGAGCAGCGCACCGACCTCGACAAGCTCGTGATGGAGATCGAGACCAACGGCGCGCTGTCGCCCGAGGAAGCGATCCGGGCATCGGCCAAGATCCTCGTGGAGCAGCTCATCGTCTTCACGCAGCTCGAGCACGAGGGACTGGCCGAGCTGGCCGGCGGCCTGCGCGAGCCCGAGGGTCCGGAGCCGGCTCCGATCCTGATGCGTCCGGTGGACGAGCTCGAGCTCACGGTGCGCTCGGCCAACTGCCTGAAGGCCGAGAACATCTACTACATCGGCGACCTGGTGCAGCGCAGCGAGACCGAGCTTCTCAAGACGCCGAACCTGGGCCGCAAGTCGCTCAACGAGATCAAGGAAGTGCTGGCCTCGCGCGGCCTGACCCTGGGCACCCGCCTCGAAGGCTGGCCGCCCAAGAGCCTGGATCGCCGCTGAGCCGTAGCCCTTCGAGGAACGCCTACCCGACCTCCCACGCGCACCCCCGGTACCTGACACGGCCGGGGCCATAAAAGCCGAAAGGACATCACATGCGCCACCGCAACGGACCCCGCAAGCTCAACCGCACCAGCGAACACCGCGCAGCGATGCTGCGCAACATGTGCAACTCGCTGCTGCAGCACGAGGCGATCAAGACGACGCTGCCCAAGGCGAAGGAGCTGCGCCGCGTCGTCGAGCCGCTGATCACGCTGGCCAAGGAGCCCACGCTGGCCAACCGCCGCCTGGCCTTCGACCGTACGCGCGACCGCGCCGTGGTCACGAAGCTCTTCGGCGAACTCGGCCCGCGCTACCAGGCTCGTCCGGGCGGCTACACCCGCATCCTCAAGATGGGCTACCGCGTGGGCGACAACGCCCCGATGGCCTACGTGGAGCTCGTGGACCGGCCCGAGCCGCAGGCGGCTGCGCCGGCCGAGGCCCAGGCCGAGTAAGCACGCGCTGCAGCGCGCCCGGGCCAGCCTGCGCGGCTGGCCTTTTCATTGCATGCGCCTGACTTCAGGCAAACAGGCCCAGGGCCTGGCGCGACAGGCGATGGGTGCGGCTGGCCGGATCGGCGATCGTGTGCAGGATCGTCATGTGGTTGCAGCCAGGCACCGCCTCGCACACGGGTACGGCCCTGGCGCCCCAACGGCGCCTGATGAGCCGGTTCTGGCGGTGGAACTCCGCCGTCTCGTGATCGCCCACCCAGGCCAGCAGCCGGCGCGGCGCGGCCGGCGCAGGCATGCAGGCTGGACTCAGGCGTCGTGCCCGGGGTGCATCCAGGCCCAGGTCGGACGCCAGGAACGGAGCCCGGAGCAGCGGCTCGAGGGCGAACACGCCCGAGAGCGAGATTGCGGTGCGGACCAGGTCAGGCGGCAGCTCGCTTGCCAGGTCCGGCCAGCGGCAGGCGAGCATCATGGCGGCCAGGTGCCCGCCCGCGGAGTGTCCGCCCACGACGATGCGCGCGGGGTCGGCCCCGAACCGACGCGCCTCACGCCACGCCCAGGCCACGGCACGGGCGGTCTGCAGGGCGATGTGCTCGAGCGTGACCGCCGGAGCCAGCGCGTAGTCCGGCACCACCACCACCGCACCGGCAGCCACGAAGGGCGGGGCGACGAAGGAATGGTCCGACTTCGACAGGGCGCGCCAGTAACCCCCATGGATCCACACGAGGACAGGCGCGTCGGTGCCCGCTGCCCGGGCGCCGAAGACGTCGACGCCCTCACCCGGACCGTCGCCATAGCGCAGGTCGAGCAGCGTGCCGGGGGTGCCGCGCCGGGCCCGTTCGGAGGCTTCTGTCCAGTGGCGCAGGATCTGCGGATGTTCCGGGATGTTGGCGCGGTTGTTGTACTGGGCGTCGTACCAGGCGGGGCTGCGCGTCATGGCTGGGATCTCCCTCGGGCCAGCCGGGCTGGCGTGGTGGGCCTGGGGCCGCCCTCGGCAACGGCGGCGGCCACCAGCGCATCGGCCATCCACAGCGCCACGCGCTCGACGGCCCGGTCCGACAGCCCCCAGATGTCCTTGAGCACCATCCACGTCTCGATTCCGTAGATGACGCTCAGCGCCTGGTGCAGGCGCAGGTGGGTGGCCGGAGAGAGCTCGTGCGCCAGCGGCGCGATCGCCTCGCCCAGGATGGCCACGCGGTGGCCGCGCCGGTAGGGCTCCTCGGCCAGGGTGCCGGCCCGCTCCTGCGCCCACTGCTCGAGCGAGAGTTGCACCGCCGCGCGCATCTGCGCCTCGAACTCGTGAAAGCGCGGGAAGGTCTTCACGAACAGGTCGCGCACCCGGTCCTCTCCGCCGTCATGCGGCGGGACGTAGTTGCGCAGCGGCCCGAGCGAGGCGTCCATCACCGCGGAGATGAGCATGCCTCGCGTGGGGAAGTAGCGGTAGGCGGTGGCCCGCGAGACGCCGCAGCGCTGCGCGACCTCCGTCATCGACGGCAGGTGGCCGCCCTCGCGGATGAGGGTGATGGCGGTGTCGAGCAGCAGCCGGAAGGTGGCGGCCTTGACGCCGCGCGCTGGCGCGGCAGGCCCCATGCTGGGGCGATGTGGGGATGCACGCATGCGGGAATGTCCGGGGTATTCCGGCGGGCTTGCCCGCCTTGGCAGCCCTGGCTGCCGTCTCTATGATCCACCGAGATCGCTTTGAGATGCAAGTCTCAAATCGTGACGCCCATACCAGCACGAAGAGTCATCGGGCACCCGCCAGGCGGCGGTGCACCGGTGGCCATGAGGAGACCCGGATGCTGCACGGCCGCGCGGCCTGTGTCGTGCCGCCCCTTGACACGGGGTGCCTGGCGTGAGCCTGCACCTGTTCGAGCGCATGGCGGTCGAGGACGAGGGCGAGGGAGAGCCGGTGGTGTGCCTGCATGGCCTGGGCGGAAGTGCCAACACCTGGACGCCGCTGATGCCCGTGCTGGCCCATCACCGCGTGATTCGTGTCGAGCTGCCCGGCAGCGCCCGCTCCGCCCGCGTGGAGGGGCCGCTGTCGGTTGCCAGGATGGTGCAGGCTGCGGTCACGGCCTGCGAGCGCCTGGGCGTCACGCGTGCGCACTGGCTCGGCCACTCGCTGGGCACCATCGTGTGCCAGCACCTGGCCGTGCAGTGGCCGAGGCTCGTGCGCACGCTGGCCCTCTTCGGGCCGCTGCTGGCACCGGCCGATGCGGCGCGCGCGGGGCTGCGGCAGCGCGCGATCAAGGTACGCGAGCAAGGGGTGGCCGGGCAGCACGAGGTGGCGCTGCAGCTGCTGCAGTCGGCCTTGTCGCGCGACACGCGCGAACGCAGCCCGCTGGCGGTGGCCTGCGTGCGCGACACGCTGATGCGCAGCGACCCCGATGGTTACGCCCGCACCTGCGAGGCGCTGGCCGATGCCGTGCCTGCCGGCGTGGACGCGATCCGCGCACCCGTGCTGCTTGTGACGGGCGACGAGGATGCCGTGTCGCCGCCGCAGGCGATGCGCGATCTTGCGAGCCGGCTCATGCAGTCGGCGCAGGTGCGCCAGGTGGTGCTGCCGCGCTGCGGCCACTGGACGCCGCTGGAGCGCCCCGAGGCCTGCGGCCGCGAGTGGCGCGAGTTCATCGCTGCGGCGGCGCGCGGTTGAGGGTGCAGGGGCCGCGCACGGAGAACGACCATGGCTGACGTGCTCTTCACCAACGTGCGCATCTTCGACGGCGGGGGCGAGACGCCCTTCATGGGCGAAGTGCTGGTGCAGGGCAACCGCATCTCGCACGTGGTGCGAACCGGGCAAGGCGCGCGCTCGGCACCGGTGGCCGGCGCGCAGCACATCGATGGCGCAGGCGCCTTCCTGATGCCCGGAATGGTCGAGGCGCACACCCACTTCTCGTGGAACGACCAGCCCAGCCTCGAGTCGATCCAGCGCATGCCGCCCGAGGAACACATCCTGTGGTGTGCCCAGGTGGCGCGCCGCTACCTCGACATGGGCTGGACCTCCTGCGTGGGCGCGGCCACCGCCAAGCCACGTCTGGATGTCGTGATCCGCAACGCCATCAACGACGGCACGATCGTCGGGCCACGCTACCTCGCAGCCAGCCAGGAGATCACGGTGCCCGGCGGTCTGGGCGACACCACCGCCCCGCACCTGCCGCAGCCCGAGTTCGCGTTCGGCGCGGTCGTCAGCGGCGTGGAGGAGATGCGCCGCTGCGTGCGCATGTTCTGCAAGTACGGGGTGGACTCGCTGAAGATCAACCTGTCGGGCGAGTCCATCACCGGCATGCCCTCGGAGATGAGTCAGTTCACCGAGGAGGAGATCCGCACCTGCGTGCAGGAGGCCAAGGCCTGGGGCAAGCGGGTGGCCGCGCACGCGCGCTCGACCTGGTCGATCAAGCAATGCGTCAAGCAAGGCATCGAGGTGATCTACCACGCAAGCTTCGCCGACGAGGAGGCGCTGGACCTGCTGGAGGCGCACAAGTTCGAGCACTTCGTGGCGCCTGGCCTGGCCTGGCTCATCAACACCTGCCACCACGCAAGCGCCTGGGGCCTGACGCCCGAGGTGACGCGCAAGATGGGCTACCACCGTGAGCTCGAGGCGGCCATCGAGAGCATGAAGGCGATGCGCCGCCGCGGCATCCGCATCCTGCCAGGAGGCGACTACGGCTTCGCCTGGACCCCGCATGGCACCAACGCCAAGGACCTCGAGTACTTCGTGAAGTACATCGGCATGAGCCCGATGGAGGCGCTGCTGTCGGCCACCGCCTGGGGTGGCCCGATGATGAAGATGGGCAAGCAGATCGGCTACATCCGCGAGGGGTGCCTGGCCGACATCCTGCTGATCGATGGCGACCCCCTGGCCGACATCACGATCCTGCAGGAGCGCAGCCGCATCCTGGCCGTGATGAAGGACGGCGAGTTCCACCGCGCGCCGCCCCTGCGACAGTCGCGCACCACGCGCTGGGCGGCCTGAGCCGCAGGCCGCCGGGAAAGCAAGGGGAGATCCACATGGCGCAGCGCCCCCACGAGGTTCTCTTCACGAACGTGCGCATCCTGGACGGCACGGGCCAGCAGCTGCCCTACGCCGGAAGCGTGCGCGTGCGTGGCAACCGCATCGTGCACATCGGCCGCAGTGCCGGCGGCGTGAGCGCGGGCGACGCGCTCGTCATCGACGGGGCCGGCGCCACGCTGATGCCCGGCATGGTCGAGGCCCACACGCACTTCTCGTGGAACGACGCGGCCTCGCTGGCGGGCATCCAGACGATGCCGCTGGAGGAGCACGTGCTGTGGTCGGCCAAGGTGGCCCACAGCTACCTGAAGGCGGGCTTCACGTCCTGCCTCGGGGCGGCCTGCGCCAAGCCGCGCCTGGACGTGGTCATCCGCAACGCCATCGACAGCGGCCAGATCCCGGGCCCGCGCTACCTCGCCGCGAGCCAGGAGATCACCGTGCCGGGCGGCCTGGGCGACGAGATGCTGCCGCACCTGCCGTTTCCGGAGTTCAGCTTCGGCGTGGTCGTCAACGGCGCGGAGGACCTGCGCCGCGTCACGCGCATGTTCCTGAAGTACGGGGTCGACTCGGTCAAGCTCAACCTCTCGGGCGACAACTTCGTGCCGGGTGCCGACGCCAAGACCACCTGGATGACCGACGCCGAGGTGGCCGCGTGCGCGGAAGAAGTGCGCATGCGCGGCAAGCGCATCATCGTGCACGCGCGCTCGTGTGCCAGCGTCAAGCAGGCGCTGCGCCACGGCATCCGGCTCATCTACCACGCGAGCTTCACCGACACCGAGGCGCTGGACATGCTCGAAGCGGCGCGCGACGAGGTCTTCGTCGCCCCGGGCATCGGCATCATCTACGCGCTCCTGAATGAGGCCGAGCCCTGGGGCGTGAGCCACGCCAAGGCCGTGGAGATGGGCTACGAGGAGGAGTGGGCGGCGGCCTGCGAGTCGCTCAGGGCCATGCACCGGCGCGGCGTGCGCGTGCTGCCGGGCGGGGACTACGGCTTTGCCTTCAATCCGCACCTGAAGAACGCGCGCGACCTGGAGCTCTTCGTCAAGCACCTGGGCTTCACGCCGATGGAGGCGATCCGCTCCTGCACCCTGCACGGCGGGCACGTGATGATGCGGCCGCACGAACTCGGCCTCGTCAAGGAGGGCTACCTGGCGGACCTGCTGCTGCTCGACGGCGACCCGCTGGCCAACCTGTCGATCCTGCGGGATGCCAAGCGCATCCTGGCGGTGATGAAGGACGGCGTCTTCGCCAAGGAGCCGCCGGTGGGCCAGGCGCGCAACTGGGAGCGTGCGGCGTGAAGTGGAGCGCCCGCACCTGGACCTGGCTGCTCGTGGGCGGCCCGATTGCCCTGTTCTCGCTGTGGGCGATCGTCGACAACACGCGGCTGTACTTCGTCACGCTGCTCAACGGCCTGACGCTGGCCTCGCTCTACTTCATCGTCGCCTCGGGCTTCACCCTGGTGTTCGGGCTGATGCGCAACGTCAACCTGGCGCACGGCTCGCTGTACCTGCTGGGCGGCTACGTGGGTTTCATCGTGGCCGAGAAGACGGGCTGGTGGATCCTCGCGGTGGCGGCGGGCTTTCTCGTGGCAGCGGTGGCGGGGCTGCTCATGCAGGTGCTGATCCTGCGCCACATGCAGGGCCAGGACATGCGCCAGACGATGGTGACGATCGGCCTGTCGATCGTCATCGCCGACCTGCTGCTGTGGATCTTCACGGCGCAGGTGCACCAGATGGAGGCCCCCGAGTGGCTGCAGGGCCCGATCCGCGGCCTGCCGCTGATCAAGGCCTACTCCGCCTACCGGCTCAGCCTGCTCGTGTTCGGGGTGGCCATCGGCATCTTCCTGTGGTGGCTGCTCACGCGCACCACGGTGGGCGCCATGATCCGGGCCGGCGTGGACGACCGGCAGATGCTGGCGGCCTCGGGTGTGAACGTGAACCTCGTTTTTGCCATCACCTTCATGCTCGGAGCGGGCCTGGCCGGCTTCGGAGGGGTCATCGGCGCGGTCGAGCTGTCCATGGTGCCCGGGGAGGACACGCGGCTGCTGCTGGCTTCGCTCATCGTGGTCATCGTGGGCGGGATGGGCAGCGTGGTGGGGGCGGCCATCGGCGCGGTGATCCTCGGGCTGGCCGAGACCTACGGGTTGGCCTACGCGCCGACCTACAGCGTCGTCTTCACCTTCCTCATCCTGATCGGCGTGCTCGCGTTCCGGCCGCGCGGCATCCTGGGCAAGCCGGCATGAGGCGGGGCACCGGCGTGATCGGCAGGCAGGCACGGCGGCCCGTTCGGCAGGAGCCGGGGCGATGAGCGCCGCGCGCTGGCGTCGGGCGATGAATGCCACGGCGGGGCAGGGCGCATGGCCGCGCGTGAGCCCGGCCCCGGTCGGAGCCGGCGCAGCCGCGGGGCCCCTGGCGGCCCGGCCGGATCCCTATGCGGCAAGCGATGCTCCGCGCTGGCTCAAGTTCCTGTGGCGCACCCTGTCGGCCCGGCACGTCTTCACGCTCATCGCCGTGTTCGTGTTCCCCTTCGTGGCCACGCCCTTCATCACCTTCCAGGTGGCGGCGCAGGCACTCGTGCTCGGGCTGGTCGCGCTGTCGCTGACCTTCCTGGGTGGCTACGGCGGCATGGTGTCCCTCGCGCAGATGTCGGTGGCCGGCATGGCGGGCTACGCCACTGCCATCCTCGGCGCGAGCAGCACGCCCATCAGCCTGGGCTGGCCCTGGTGGGTGGCAGTTCCCTTTGCCGTGGCGATCGCCACCGCCTGCGCCACCTTGATCGGCTGGCTGTCGGTGCGCACCGAGGGCATCTACACGATCATGATCACGCTGGCCTTCGGCGTGGCCTTCTACTTCCTGGTGCTGCAGAACTACAGCCTCTTCAACGGCTTCCAGGGCTTCCAGAAGGTCTACCCGCCGGAGGTCTTCGGCCTGAAGTGGCGCGACCCGCTGCCCTTCTACTTCCTGAGCCTGTTCTGGGCGCTGGCGGGGTACCTGGCCGTGAAGTGGCTCGTGCGTACGCCCTTCGGCATTGCGCTGCAGGGCGTTCGCGACAACCCGCGGCGCATGGCGGCGCTGGGCTTTCACGTGGTGGCGCACCGCGTGGCGGCGTATGCCTTCGCCGGGCTGCTCGCCTCGGTGGGCGGCGTGCTACTCGTCTGGTACAACGGTCTGATCTCCCCGGGCTCGGTCAACACCGGCTGGCAGATCAACATCCTCGTGATGGCCGTGCTCGGCGGCATGCGTCATCCGATCGGGGCCTTCCTCGGCGCCGCCGTGTTCGTGCTGCTGCAGACCTTCGCGATCGACGTCATCGACCGCGAGCGCTTCAACCTGGTGATCGGCGTGGTCTTCCTCGCCATCGTGCTGTTCTCACCCGACGGGCTGCTCGGGCTGTGGGCCAAGCTGCGTGCGCGCTTCGGCCCGGACCAGGCGGTCCAGGCTCCCGTGACGACAACCCCGCGCCACTGAGCGCATTTCAGCAAGGAGACGAGAGTGAAGGTGACGAAACGGATCTGGATTCGCTCGATGGTCGGCGCTGCCGCGATGGCTGCCGTCGCGGGTACGGCATGGGCGCAGCAGGGCGCGCCGATCAAGATCGGCGTGCTCGCGACGCTGGAAGGGCCTTTCGCAGCAGGCGGTGCGGACGGCATGCGCGGGGCCGAGCTCGCCATCAAGCAGCGTGGCGGCATGGTGGCCGGGCGCCGCATCGAGATGGTGCGCGCCTCCTCCAACGCCAACCCGGACGTGGCGGTGAACGCCGTGCGCAAGCTCGTCGAGCAGGACAAGGTGGACATCGTGGTCGGGCCGCTTTCCGGCGGCGAGGGCATTGCGGTCAAGGACTACGCCAAGACCCAGCCCAACATGACCTTCATCAATGGCGGCTCGGGCGCACAGGCCACCACGCTCGTCAACCCGAGCACCAACTTCTTCCGCTTCAACACCGAGGGTGCGCAGTGGATGGTGGGCCTGGGCAAGGCGGCCATGGACAAGGGCTACAAGCGCGTGATGGTCATCGCCGAGGACTACGCCTTCCCGTACTCGCAGGTGCAAGGCTTCATGGCCGAGTTCTGCCGCCTGGGCGGCAAGGTGCCGGCCAAGGCCTGGGTGCCGCTGGGCGGCAAGGACTACTCCTCGGTGATCGCGCGCATCCCGAAGGACGTGGACGCCCTGCTCGTGGTGCTGGGTGGCGCAGACGCAGTGAACTTCCTGAACCAGTACGAGGCTGCAGGCGGCGACAAGCCGATGATGGGTGGCTCGATCACGGTCAGCCAGGACGTGCTGAACTACCGCGGCAAGCGCCGCGACTCGCTGGTGGGCACGATGTCCGCCGGACCCTACGCCGACAGCTTCGACGGGGCCGACTGGCGTGCCTTCGTCGCCGACTACCAGAAGAACTATCCGGTGTCGGCCGGCGGCTACCCCAGCCCGAGCCTGTTCGCCCTCGTGTACTACACCAACATGAAGGCGGCTCTGGACGCCCTGGAGCAGGTGCGGGGCGACCTCGGGGGCGGTCAGGCCCGGTACCGCGAGGCGCTGTCCAAGCTCGAGCTGAAGATGCCCACCGGGACCGTGCGGCTGGACGCCAACCGCCAGGCCGTGGGCACGACCTTCGTGACCGAAGTGGTCAAGGACAGCAAGGGCGAGCTCACCACGCGGGTGCTGCGCAAGGTTGACAACGTCGACCAGCTGCTGGGCATGAAGCGCGAGGAGTTCCAGATCGGCTCGCGCGACGTGCCGGCCTGCCCCTGAGGCGTGACCTGACGCGGCAAGACCGACTCTGCCCGCCCCGATGGCCTCGATCACCTCGCGCCCCGGTCCTTCCCGTGCAGCCGCTGCGGCGGCTGGCGCGGGCGCACCCGGGGCGCGCGCGCCGCTGGCGTCTTCCGACGCCCTCGTGCTGCGTGGGGTGACGCGGGCCTTCGGGGCGCTGCGCGCGGTGGACGACGTGTCCTTCGCCGTGGCAGCCGGGCAGAAGTACGCCGTCCTCGGCTCCAACGGCGCGGGCAAGACGACCCTCTTCAACGCCATCACCGGGGACTTCCCGCCCACTGCCGGGCGGATCGAATTCTTTGGCGAGGACATCACGGCGCTGCCGCCGCACGAACGCATCCGCAAGGGATTGCGGCGCACGTACCAGTCCTCGCTCCTGTTTCGCGAGTTGTCCGTGCGCGACAACCTGTTCCTGGCCGTGCGGGGCGTGGCCAGTGGACGCTTCGGGATGTGGCGGCCGTCGGCCGCGCATCCTTCCCGGCTGGCCACCGAGGACCTGCTCGAGCGTGTACGGCTCGCACACATCGCCAACGAGCCGGTGGCCAACCTCGCGCACGGCCAGCAGCGCCAGCTCGAGATCGGCATGGCGCTGGCCGGGGCACCGCGCCTGATCCTCTTCGACGAGCCGGCCGCGGGGCTCTCGCCGGCCGAGCGACGCGAGCTCGTGGCGCTGCTCGTGTCCCTGCCCGCGCACATGAGCTTCGTCATCATCGAGCACGACCTGGACATTGCGCTGAAGGTCTCCGAGCGCGTGACCGTGATGCACAACGGCCGCGTGCTGCGCACGGGCACGCCCGCCGAGATCGAGTCCGACAGCCAGGTCCAGGCGATCTACATGGGCGGGCACCACTGATGGCCTGGCGGCGCGAACGCCCGGCCGAAGGCGGTGCCCGCGGCGCCGGCCCGGCCGCACCCCTGCTCGTCGTGCAGGGCCTGGACGTGCACTACGGCCGCGCGCACGCGCTGCAGGGCGTGAGCCTCACGCTCGAGCGCGGCGTGCTGGGCATCGTCGGGCGCAACGGCATGGGCAAGACGACGCTGTGCAACGCGATCACCGGGCTCGTGCCCGCGCGCGGCAGCGTGCGCCTGGCCGGCCAGGAGCTGCTGGGCCTGGCCCCGCACCGCATCACGCGGCTGGGCATCGCCTACGTGCCGCAGGGCCGGCGCGTGTGGCCCTCGCTCACGGTGGACGAGACGCTGCGCCTGGTGGCGCGGCACCGCCGCGAGGTCGACCGCGTCTACGCGATGTTCCCGCGCCTGGCCGAGCGCAAGGGCAACGGCGGCTCGCAGCTCTCCGGCGGCGAGCAGCAGATGCTGGCCATCGGCCGCGCGCTGCTGCTCGAGCCGCGGCTGCTCGTGATGGACGAGCCCACCGAGGGCCTGGCGCCAGTCATCGTCGAGCAGGTGGCCAAGGCGCTGCGCGAGCTCGCGCGCGACGGGTCGATCGCGGTGCTGCTGATCGAGCAGAACCTGGGCGTGGCCATGGAGGTGGCCGACCGCATCGGCGTGATGGTCAACGGACGCATCGCGCAGGAGCTGCCCGCTTCGCAGCTGGCGGCCGACCGCGAGCTGCAGGAGCGGCTGCTGGGCGTGCGCGCCAGCGCCGAGCAGGAGGAGGAGGAGCCAGCCTCGGCGAGCCGCGAGCCGGCGGACGTCGAGGCCCCGGTGCAGGTGCTGACGGTTCGCCGGGCGCACGGTGAAGGCCTGCCGAGCCTGGATGCGATTGCGCCTCGGGCCGATGCAGGCTTCAACCGGTGGACGGCAGCAGGGGCGACGGTGCCGGCAGCACGCCCCGTTGCCTCGGCCTTCGAGAACACCCCCGATGCCGCCGCCGGCCCGCTGCCGGCAGCCTCTGCGGCGGCGCCCAGCGCCCCGCGATCGGCCTCCGTCTTCGACTTCCCCGTCTCGGCCACCAGCGGCCGCGCCGCCTACGTGGCGGGCACCTTCGACACGAAGGGGCGCGAACTCTTCTACATCCGACAGTGCCTGGAGCGCCTGGGCCTGCGCGTGGTGACGGTGGACCTCTCCACGAGCGGTCGCACCTCCACGGCCAGCGTGCACCCGCGCGAGGTGGCGCGCCACCATCCCCAGGGTGAGGCGGCCGTCTTCAGTGGCGACCGCGGTGGCGCGGTGGCGGCGATGGCGCTGGCCTTCGAGCGCTTCGTGCTCACGCGGCGCGACCTGGGCGGGCTGATCTCCGCCGGCGGCTCTGGCGGCACGACGCTGGCCACCGCAGCCATGCGCGCGCTGCCGGTGGGCGTGCCCAAGGTCATGGTCTCGACGATGGCAAGCGGCGACACGCGGCCTTACGTGGGTCCCAGCGACATCATGATGCTGTACTCGGTGACCGACGTGCAGGGCATCAATCGCATCAGCGAGCGCGTGCTGGCCAACGCCGCCCACGCCCTGGCCGGGATGATCACGCATCCGCCGCTGGCCTCGCAGGCGACCAAGCCGGCCATCGGGCTGACCATGTTCGGCGTGACCACGCCTTGCGTCCAGGCCGTGACGAAGCAGCTCGAGCCCGACTACGACTGCCTGGTCTTCCACGCCACGGGAGTGGGCGGGCAGTCGATGGAAAAGCTCGCCGACTCCGGGCTGCTGGCCGGCGTGATCGATGTGTCGACCACGGAGATCGCCGACGAGATCGCCGGCGGCACCCTCTCGGCCGGGCCGACGCGGCTGGACGTGTTTTCGCGCCACGAGATCCCTTGGGTGGGATCGTGCGGGGCGCTGGACATGGCGAACTTCGGCCCCTGGGACTCCGTGCCCGAGCGCTACCGCGGCCGGCGCCTGTACCGACACAACCCCACGGTCACGCTGATGCGCACCACGGCCGACGAGTGCCGTGCCATCGGCGAGTTCCTGGTGGCCAAGATCAACGCCATGCGCGGGCCGGTGCGTTTCCTGATTCCCGAGGGCGGCGTGTCGGCCATCGATCGCCCCGGCCAGCCCTTCCACGACCCCGAGGCGGACCGCGTGCTCTTCGACACGATCGAGCGCGGCTTTCGCAGCGGGGTCGACCGCCAGCTGCGGCGTGTGCCGCACCACCTCAACGACGAGGCCTTCGCGCGTGCGCTGGTGGCCGCCTGGGGCGAGGTCTCGCGCCCCGCGGTGGCCCGCCGCGCCTGAGGCCCGCCACACCCACAGGGAGCACCCCCTCGATGGCACGCATCCCCCGCCGCGAGATCCTCAAGCGCCTGCGCGCCAAGCTGGCGCGGGGCGAGCCCATCATCGGTGGCGGCGCCGGCACGGGCCTGTCGGCCAAGTGCGAGGAGGCTGGCGGCATCGACCTGATCGTGATCTACAACTCCGGGCGCTACCGAATGGCCGGGCGCGGCTCACTGGCGGGGCTGCTCGCCTACGGCAACGCCAACGAGATCGTGTGCGACATGGCGCGCGAGGTGCTGCCGGTGGTGCAGCACACACCGGTGCTTGCCGGCGTCAACGGCACCGACCCCTTCATGATTCCGGACGCCTTCCTGCGCCGGCTGATCGATCTCGGTTTCTCGGGCGTGCAGAACTTTCCCACCGTCGGCCTGATCGACGGCACCTTCCGCGCCAACCTGGAAGAGACCGGCATGGGCTACGGCCTGGAGGTCGAGATGATCGCGCGGGCTTGCGGGCTGGACCTGCTGACCACGCCCTACGTCTTCACCGAGGACGAGGCGCGCGCGATGACGAAGGCAGGGGCGGACATCGTCGTGTGCCACATGGGCCTGACCACTGGTGGCGCGATCGGTGCGCACACGGCGCTGAAGCTGGCCGACTGCGTCGAGCCCATCAACCGCTTCGCGGCTGCTGCGCGCAAGGTGCGACGCGACGTGCTCGTGCTGTGCCACGGCGGGCCCATCGCCACGCCCGAGGACGCGCGCTTCATCCTCGACCACTGCCCGGGCTGCGACGGCTTCTACGGCGCGAGCTCGATGGAGCGGTTGCCCACCGAGACCGCACTGACCGACACCACCCGGCAGTTCACCCGCATCCGGCGCACCGCGACCGCCCGATCGAAGAGCAACAGGAGAGCCCCATGACAGGCGCTGAATTCGGCAGTTTCATCCTCGGCCTGATCGTTGTCGCGATCGTCGTCGCGATCGCGGTGTGGCTGCTGCACTGGCTGTACCTGCGCAGCTCCAAGGAGCGCGCCTTCGTGCGCACGGGCCTGGGCGGGCAGAAGGTGGTGCTCGACGGCGGGGCCTTCGTGCTGCCGATCGTGCACGACGTGATCCCGGTGAACATGAACACGCTGCGCCTGGAGGTCAGCCGCGGGCGCGACAAGGCCCTGATCACGAAGGATCGCATGCGCGTGGACGTGATTGCGGAGTTCTACGTGCGGGTGGCGGCGCAGGCCGAGGCGGTGGCCGCAGCGGCGCAGACGCTGGGCCTGCGCACGATGGAGCCCGAGCAGCTCAAGGAACTGGTGGAGGGCAAGTTCATCGATGCGCTGCGCACGGCGGCAGCCGAGATGACGATGGAGGAGCTGCACGAGAAGCGCGGCACCTACGTGCGCCGGGTGCGCGAGGCCGTGGCCGAGGACCTGACGAAGAACGGCCTGGAGCTCGAGGCGGCCTCCCTGACACAGCTCGACCAGACCTCGATGGAGTTCTTCAACCCGAGCAACGCCTTCGATGCCGAGGGCCTGACGCGCCTGACCGAACAGATCGAGCGGCGCAAGAAGCAGCGCAACGATGTCGAGCAGGACACGCTGATCGCGATCCGCAACAAGAACCTCGAGGCCGAGAAGCTGTCGCTGGGCATCGACCTGGAAAGCGAGAGCGCCCGCCTGGCGCAGCAGCGCGAGGTGGAGATGGCGCGCGCGCGCCAGCGCGCCGAGGTGGCGGCTGAGCGGGCGCAGCGCGAGCAGGACGCAGAAGGTGCGCAGATCACGGCGCGCCAGGCCATCGAGGCCGCGCGCATCCGCAGCGAGCAGAGCCTGGAGCAGGAGCGCATCCGCAAGGAGCGCGAGATCCAGGCCGCGGAGATCGAGCGCCGGCGCGCGCTGGAACTCGCCGAGCAGCAGCGCGCCATTGCCGTGGCGCGCGAGAGCAAGGCCCAGAGCGAGGCCCAGGCCGAGGCCGAGACGGCGCGCGCGCAGGCCGTGGCCGCCGAGGAGCGCGTCTTCACCGCGCGCGAGGTCGAGACGGCCGAGCGCAAGCGCGCCATCGACATCATTGCCGCGCGCCAGGAAACCGAGCGCGAGGCGCTGCGCCTGACGGCCTCGGCCGCAGCCGAGAAGGAGGCGAGCGTGGATCGCGGGGCGGCTATCCGCGCCCAGGCCGAGGCCGATGCCGACGCCGACCGCATCCGCGCCATGGCGCAGCGCGTGCGCGCCGAGATCGAGGCCGAGGCCACGCGCCTGATGAACGAGGCGCAAAACGTGCTGTCGCCCGAGGCGCGCGCCTCGGCGCTGCGGCTGCGCCTGGTGGAGAAGGCCGAGGCCATCATCCGCGAGTCGGTCAAGCCGATGGAGCGCATCGAAGGCATCAAGATCCTGCATGTGGACGGCCTGGCCGGCTCGGGCGGTGGGGGAGGCGAGGGCTCGCCGGGGGGCTTTGCCGACAGCGTGGTGAACTCGGCGCTGCGCTTCCGCGCCCAGGCCCCGATCGTCGACCAGCTGCTGCGCGAGATCGGCCTGGAAGCCGGGGACATCCAGCGCCTGGCCGCGGGTGCTGCGGGCGGCGCGGCCGCGATGCCGCCTGCGGCCGTACAGCCGCCTCGCGAGTGAGGCGAACCTTCATCGGAGCCCGAGCGTGATCCGCATCTACGTCTCCAGCCTCATCGACGCCAGCGCCGACTCGGTGTGGGCGCGCATCCGCGACTTCAACGGGTTGCCGCAGTGGCACCCGGCGATCGCCGACAGCCGAATCGAGAACCAGCAGCCCGCCGACCGCGTGGGCTGCGTGCGCCACTTCCACACCCGCGACGGCGGCACGATCCGCGAGCGGCTGCTGGCGCTGTCGGACTACGACTACAGCTGCACCTACGAGATCCTGGAGAGCCCGATGGGCGTGGACAACTACGTGGCCACGCTCAAGCTCACGCCCGTGACCGACGGCGACCGGTGCTTTGCCGAGTGGAGCGCGGAGTTCGACTGCGCCGAGGGGCGCGAGCAGGAGCTCTCCACCCTCATCGGCCAGGGCGTGTTCCAGGGCGGCTTCGACGCGCTCAAGCGTCACTTCGGCCGCCGCTGAAGGCCACAGCCGGCGCACGCGCGTGCTGCAGCGAGTCGTCCGCTCCACCGTCATCGACGCCCCGATCGAGCGGGTGTGGGCGGTGCTGCGCGACTTCAACAGCCACGACGCCTGGCACGACGTCGTGGACAAGAGCCGCATCGAGGGCGCACGTGCTTCCTCGCAGGTGGGCTGCGTGCGCGCCTTCACGCTGAAGGACGGCAACTTCATCCGCGAGCAGCTGCTCACGCTCGACGACCGTGAGCACCGCAGCACCTACTGCATCGTCGAGGCCACGGTGCCGCTGCAGCGCTACGTGGCCAGCGTCACGCTCAAGCCCGTCACAGACGGCAACCGCACCTTCTGGCATTGGGAGTCCACCTTCGCCACCCCGCCCGGGCAGGAGCGGGAGCTGCGCGAGATGGTGGCCAAGGGTGTCTACGAGGCGGGCTTTGCGAACCTGCGGCGTCACCTGCAGCTCGGTGCCGATCTGCGCGCGCACGGGCAGGCCGCCATGCCCACGGCGCTGCCCGTGCCCTGCCGGCGGGTGGAGGTGGCAGCCTATGGCGCGCCCGATGCGCTCGTGGTGCGCGACGCGCAGGCAAGCGCGCCCGGGCCTGGCGAGGTGCGCATCCGCCAGCGCTTCGTCGGCGTGAACTTCATCGACACCTACCTGCGCCGGGGATGGATCCCGCCCATGCTGCCGCTGCCCGGCACACCCGGCATGGAGGCCTCGGGGACGGTGATGGATGTGGGAGAGGGCGTCAGCGGGTTGATGTCCGGCGACCGCGTGGCCTACATGGGCCCTGTGGCTGGTGCCTACGCCACCGTGCGCACCGTGCCCCAGGACTGGGTGGTGAGGTTGCCCGCCGCGGTGGAGGACGACGTGGCCGCGGCGCTTCTGCTCAAGGGCGTGACGGCCGACTACCTGCTGCGTGACCTGGGCCGCGTGCGGCCCGGCGCGCGCTGGCTCGTGCACGCCGCCGCTGGCGGCGTGGGGCTGCTGCTGTGCGGCTGGGCACGCCGGCTTGGCGCGCGCGTGGTGGGGACCGTCTCGAGCGAGGAAAAGGCGCGCCTGGCGCGCGAGCATGGCTGCGAGCACGTGATCGTGACCCGGGAGTACCGCTTTGCCGACGCCGTGCGGCGCCTCTTCGGCGACGGCGCCGACGTGATCGTCGACGGCCTGGGCGACGCGGCGCGCGAGGAGAACTTCGCGGCGCTGGCGCCTTGCGGACACTGGATCAGCCTCGGCCAGGCCAGCGGGCCGCTGCAGCCGATCTCGC
>JBBAPJ010000020.1:0-37625 GCA_040400855.1 Rubrivivax sp. | reverse complement strand
TCCCGCGACACCCCCGTCACCCTCAACCGCCTCCTGGCCTGGGCCGAGGAGGCCGAGACCCTCTCCCGCTTGGCCGGGCCAGGGTGGGGCTCGACGGCGGCAAGCCTCACCACGCGATCGCTGCAGGCCGCGCAGGCCATCCGGGACCGGAACTCGCAGGCGTTCGACGGGCGCGCGCGCGCGGCTTCAGCCATCGGCAGCCTGGCGGTGGAGATCGGGTCGCTGATCGGCGGAGGTGTCGGCCGCACCATCCGCGTGACGGGCATGACGATAGGCGCGGTAGGCGCCGGGTTCGAGGTGGCCGACGAGTTGTGGCGGCGCATGGCCGACAACGGCGGGGTGCTGCCAAACGGGGCCGGGCTGGGCGGCTTGATCACGCCCTCCACGGTCGGCGTGCTGACGGCCGTCGGCGGCCTGTCCTCGGCAGTCGCTGCCCTGGCCCCGGGCCGGCTGGGCCAGACGCTGGCGACGGCGGGCTCGGCGGTGTCGGGCGTCGCCAACGTGGTCACCAGCGTGGCGCGCGCGCAACCCGGCCTGGGAACCGTGGCCGGAATCGGCGCGGCCCTGGCCGTGGCAGGCAACCTCGTGTCAGGCACGACCGGAAAGGCCCTGACGGTAGCGGGTCAGGCGGTGTCCGAAGTCGTCGGGGCCTTGCCCCAGCATCGCACCTTCGCGGGGATCGGCTCGGTTTTCAGCGCCGCCGGTGCGTTCGTGCCGGGCACCCCGGGCAGGGTCCTGTCACTGACTGGCCAGGCCGTCAGCACCTTCACCCGCACCGCCAACCTGGTAGGCGCTGTGCGGACGGTCATGGTTGTCACCAGCTGGTCTTCCTTGGGTCTCAACATCGCCGGCGAGCTGATTGGCGGCCGGGTGGGCAAGGCCGTGTCGAGCACCGGCAGCATCGTGGGGGGCATCGGCCTCATCGCAGCCAGCGCGCTCACGTTGAACCCGGTCGGGATCGTGTTGGGGGTGGTCAGCTTCGTCTCCGGCGTTTTCGGCTTTATTTCGAGCTGGTTTGGCCGGGGTGGGGACCTTGGCAAGGCCCTTGAGCAGGGAATCATGGCTGCGCTGGCCAAGCGCGGCATCCATCCCTGGCGATCGCAGAACATTGCCAACATCGGCCGCATCGATGTTCGCCCCGCGTCGAAGCGCCCCGGTTTGCTGGAATGGAAGGGCCGCAAGGGCTACCTCATCAACCCGGCGCAGGACGTCAACATGGACGGCCGGGCCGACACGGTGATCTTCATTCCGGCCGGTGTGTCGAAACCCGGCATCGAGGACCGCTATTCCGCCTACGAAATCAGGCTGACCAAGGGGGAGACGACCCTGGTTTCCAACAAGGCCGGGTGGGCCCTCGATCGAGAGCGCTGGGAAAATCTCGCCTACCACGACCTGAACGACGACGGCCGCGAGGACGTCCTGGTGAACGACTGGAGATTCGGCAAGGACCACCGAGGCTTCATCGTGCTGCTCCAGCAGGCCAATGGCGAGTTCTTCGTGGTCGACGGCTGGTCGAGCGGCGACCCCAACAAGATGGCCGGGCGATCCCTCAGGGGTGTCGACCTCAACGGTGACGGGGCGGTCGAGAGCCTGTGGCAGGCGCGCGACGGCTCGGTCTACATGGCCTGGGCCAACGGCTGGGGCCCTGGCACGGGATTCGGATCGATTTTCCGGCCCAACTGGTGGGTGGCCAACCTCTTCAATGGCGGGACCGCCGACCTGGCTGACATCAACAACGACGGCGTGCTGGACCGGGTGTTTGGAAACAGGCTCATCCAGCTCAACGCGGCGGATCGCAACCTCGACCGCGGCATCGACATGGGGGTCGTCAACTGGAGCGATCCGCAGTCGGTGAAGGCCGCGCTGGCCCCGCTGGCCCACTACGACCTCAACGGCGACGGCCGAGCCGACGTGCTGGTGCGCCAGTGGTGGGGCGATTTCAGCTTGAATCATGTCTTCCTCCAGCACGCGGACGGCACGTACTGGGGCGTGGGAGGCTGGAGCCATGCGGCGTTGAATGACCTGGCGGGCAGGAGGTTAACGGGCGGGGACCTCGACGGTGACGGCGCGGCCGAGAGCCTGTGGAAGGCCCACGATGGGTCGGTGTTCATGGCCTGGGCCAACAGCCGGGGCCCTGGCACGGGCTTCGGATCGATTTTCCGGCCCAACTGGTGGGTGGCTAACCTCTTCAATGGCGGGACCGCCGACCTGGCTGACATCAACAACGACGGCGTGCTGGACCGGGTGTTTGGAAACAGGCTCATCCAGCTCAACGCGGCGGATCGCAACCTCGACCGCGGCATCGACATGGGGGTCGTCAACTGGAGCGATCCGCAGTCGGTGAAGGCCGCGCTGGCCCCGCTGGCCCACTACGACCTCAACGGCGACGGCCGAGCCGACGTGCTGGTGCGCCAGTGGTGGGGCGACTTCAGCGCCAACCACCTGTTCCTGCAGAAGGCGGACGGCACCTACACGGGGTTGGGCGGCTGGGCCCGTGCGCCGCTGGAACAGATGGCGGGTTCAACCTTTCGGGTGGACGCCGATGGCGACGGCGACGAGGACCTCGTGTGGCAGTCGGTGGTCGATCCCACGGGCTACTGGGTCAGCTTCCGCAAGACGCTGGGCGGCTACGGCAGGCTGGAGCGCACCGCCAGGCCCGGGCAGGCGATGCAGCTGCGCGACGTGGACGGAGACGGCGTGGCCGACTTCGTCTGGGACGGTCGCTATGTACGCTTTGGCAGCCTGCTGGCGCCTACGGTGGACTTCGGGACAACCGACCTGCCCAGCGACCTTCGCGCCACGATGCTGCTGGGCGCGGGCCGGTTCGAGGGTCAGACGGACGTCAACGGCGACGGCCGCCAGGACGCGATGTTCAGCCTGGGCGCGGATCGTAACGTGCTGGCCCTCGTCAAGGCCGACGGCACGCTCATCACCT
This sequence comes from Rubrivivax sp., assembly GCA_040400855.1. Lineage (GTDB taxonomy): Bacteria > Pseudomonadota > Gammaproteobacteria > Burkholderiales > Burkholderiaceae_C > Rubrivivax. The sequence continues at coordinate 34,690 of JBBAPJ010000020.1, read as the reverse complement.
CGGAAGTGGTCGAGCGCGACGGGCTGCAGCGCGTGGGCGAATCCTTTGCCGGCGACATCGATGGCGATGGGGTGGGCGACTCCGTGTTTCGCGACACCCGCGGCAGGATCTGGATTGCCAAGGGGGTCAAGGGCGCCAAGGGCAGCGTGGTGCATGGCGAGTTGCTGCGGCAGAACACCTCCACCTGGAGCGGGCTGGACCCCTCCTTCGCTGGCTCCCGTGCGGTCATGCTCGACCTCGACGGCGACCTGCGCGGCGACCTGCTGTGGTGGGACCGCAGCGGCTCGGTCAAGGCCACGCTCGGCCAGGCGGCGGCCACGTTCGCCGCCCCTGGCGGGGCGCTGGCATCGTTCGGCCGAGGTGACGCCGCCAGCATCGGCGCGGGCGACGTGGACGCAGACGGCTGGACCGATGTGCTGCTGTCGCAGGTGACGGCTGGGGCCGCCGGCCTCACCTCGGCCTGGAAGCTGCTGGAGGTGCAGCCTGGCGGAACCCTGGTGGAGCGCGCGACGGACAGCACCACCCTCGCCTTCAGCGGCCACGACGCCGCGCGCGGCCGGGTCTTCAACGCCGCCAACGGCCACAGCTACATCGTCAGTGCGTCGGCCATGACCTGGCGCGACGCGCACGCCTGGGCGCGCGCCAACGGTGGCGACCTGGTCACGGTCAACAACGCGGCTGAGCAGGCCTGGCTGATGACCACCTTCGGTTCCGCACGTCCGTACTGGCTGGGCCTGAACGACGAGGCGGCGGAGGGGCAGTTCGTGTGGGCCAGCGGCGAGGCCCTGGAGTACACGAACTGGGCGCCCAACGAGCCCAACAACTCCGGCTCGCAGGAGCCTTACGCCTACATCACGGCCGGTACGGCCGCGGGCCTGTGGAACGACGCCAACCCGGCCGCCCTGTACTTCGCCATTGCCGAGATCGTGCCGGGGCGCGCCACGCAGGCGCAGGCGGCCTTGGCCGAACTTCGAGACGTCGATGGCGACGGTCGCAGCGACCTGCTGAAGGTGGCCCAGAGCGCAAGCGGCCAGTTCATCCAGGGGCAGGTGCAGTTCGGGGCGGCCACGGGCGGCTTCGGCAGCGAGCGTTTCGCCCTCTTGCCCGGGGCGGACTTCAACGGCGACGGCCGCGCCGACCTGGTGCTGCGGCGCGAGACGGATGCCTCGCTGTGGGTCGCCCTGGCCAAGGGCGACTCGCCCGAGGCCGGCTATGGCGTGCGGCTGCAGGTGGGTACCCGACCCGAGGCCGCGTGGCAGGTGTCTGACACGCAGGTCATGCTCGGCGACGTCGACGGCGACGGCCGCGCCGACCAGCTCTGGTTCAACCGCGCCAGTGGGGCGGTGCGACTGCGGCGAGCCGGCTCGGCCACGCTTTCCAGCCTCACGGCGCCCGCGGGCACGACTGCCTTGATGGACGACGTGGACGGTGACGGCCGGCAGGACCTGGTGTTCACCGACAAGGCCGGCAGTTCCCAGGTCTGGTTCTTCGGGCCCACCGGCGCCGTGGAGCTCTCCGCCGCGTCGCGGCTGGTCAACGGCGTGCACACCCTGGGCGAGGCTGTGAGGGCCGACGTCAATGGCGATGGCATCGCCGACCGCATCTTCAATGCGGCGCAGGACTCGGCAACGGGCACGCGCATCAGCCTGGGCCGCGCCGACGGAACCTTCGCCACGGCGCGCCTGACCAACAGCTGGCAGGGCAGCTCCAACATGCTCTACGGCGACGTGAACGGGGACGGCCGCGCCGACCTGGTGCGCGACCTCGGGCGTCAGGGCAACAGCTTCAGCGTGGCGCTCGGGCAGGCCGACGGCACCTTCTCCTACTGGGCGCCCGGTGCCGGGTGGAACCCTGGCTGGGGCCAGGCGGGCCAGTACAGCCTGATCGACGTCAACGGCGACGCGCGGGTGGAGCTCGTGTTCAAGGGCAACGACGGCAGCCTGAAGGCGGCGTTCTTCAAGGCCGACGGGTCGGTGGAGTCGGTGACCAAGTCGGCGCTGCGGGATGGGGTGCATACCCTGGGCCAGGCGGAGAAGGTCGACATCAACGGCGACGGCATTGCCGACAGTATCTTCAACTTCGCGGTGGTGGACTCGGCGACGGGCACGCGCATCAGCCTGGGCCGTGCAGACGGTAGCTTCGGGCCGGCCAGCCTGACGGCGGGATGGTACGGTGACTCCGACCTGATGTACGGCGACGTCAACGGAGACGGCCGGGCGGATCTGGTCCTGAACCACAAGGGTCAGGGCGCGATCTACGTCGGAACGGGGCAGGCGGACGGCACGTTCAGGTACTGGAACGTCGCCAACTGGAACCCGTGGGGGGCTGCAGGCGAATACAGCCTGTCGGACATCAACGGCGATGGCCGGGCGGAGCTCGTGTTCAAGGCCGACGATGGCAGCCTGAAGGCTGCTTTCTTCAGGACCGACGGGACGGTGGAGTCGGTGATCGCGTCGGTGTTGCGGGGTGGGGTGCATACCCTGGGCCAGGCGGTGAAGATCGACATCAACGGCGACGGCATCGCCGACAACATCTTCAACCTCGCGGTGCAGGACTCGGCAACGGGCACGCGCATCAGCCTGGGTCGCTCAGACGGCAGCTTCGGGTCGGCCAGCCTGACAGCGGGCTGGTACGGCGACTCCGACTTGATGTACGGGGACGTCAACGGCGATGGTCGTGCGGACCTGGTCCTGAACCACAGGGGTCAGGGCATGGTCTACGTCGGGACGGGGCAGGCAGACGGCACGTTCAGGTACTGGAACGTCGCCAACTGGAACCCGTGGGGGGCCTCGGGCGAATACAGCCTGGCCGACCTCAACGGTGATGGCCGCTCCGAATTGCTGTTCAAGGCCAACGATGGCGGCCTGAAGGCCGCGTTCTTCAAGGCCGACGGGACGGTGGACTTCACGCTCGGCTCCGTGCTGCGCGATGGCGTACCCACGCTGGGCCAGGCGATGCAGGGCGACGTCAATGGCGACGGCGTGGCCGACAGCCTCTTTCACGGCGCGGACAACCTGCTGCGCATCCGGCTGGGGCAGCCCGGCAGTGGGTTCTCGGCCCAAGCGATCACGCAGCAGGTGATGCGGGTGGCGCCGGGGTCCGGTGGCTGGAACACGTTTGCGAACCTCAAGCTCCACGTGGGCGACGTCAACGGCGACGGGCGCGCGGACCTGGTGAGCGAGTACCAGGCGCCGGGCGACCGGCGCATCTGGGTGCAGCTGGGTCAGGCCAACGGCACCTTCGGGGCCTTCACCGTGGACGAGCACGGGCCCGCGGGCAGCCGCCACGGCGGCAACGACCCGGTGTCGCTGCAGGACATCAACGGTGACGGGCGCGTCGAGGTCGTGCGCACGGCGGCCGACGGCGCCATGAAGGCGGTCTTCTTCAAGGCCGACGGGACGGTGGACAGCGTGAGCGCATCGGCCCAGCGAGACGGGGCACACACGCTGGGGCAGACGGTGCTGGCCGACATCAACGGCGACGGCACCCTGGACAGCATCTTCAACGCAGCGGTGTCGAATTCCGCCGTCGGAACGCGTATCAGCCTGGGGCGGGCTGGCGGGGGCTTCCAGCCTGTTCGGCAGGCGTGGGGTTCCTACGGCGACTCCGACATGTTCTACGGTGACGTGAACGGGGACGGTCGCGCGGACCTGGTGCTCAACGCCGGGCGCAACGGCAGCCAGATCCTGGTGGCGCTCGGACAGCGCGACGGCAGCTTCGGTGGCTGGACTGCCTCAGCCTGGAACTCGGGCTGGGGCAGCGCCGGGCAGTACAGGCTGCAGGACATCAACCGCGACGGCCGCATGGAGCTGCTCTTCATCGGGCGCGACGGTAACCAGAAGGCGGCCTTCTTCAAGGCCGACGGGACCGTGGACGCGGCGATCTCCTCCACCGCCGTGGGGGGGCGCAGCACGCTGGGGCAGGCCGTGATGGCCGACATCAACGGCGACGGCATCGCCGACAGCATCTTCAACCAGCTCAGTGGCAACTACCTCACCGGTACCCGCATCAGCCTGGGCAACGCCGACGGGAGCTTCCGGCCGGCCACCACGACCTTCAGCTGGTACGGCGCAGAGGGTGGCTACAGCGCCATGCTCTACGGCGACGTCAACGGCGACGGCCGGGCCGACATGGTGCGCGACAGCGGCCGCCTGGGCAACAGCTTCAGTGTCGCGCTGGGCCAGAAGGACGGCACCTTCCTCTACTGGGCACCCGGCAGCTCGTGGAACCCCGGCTGGGGCAAGGCCGGGCAGTACAGCCTGAGCGACGTGGACGGTGACGGCCGCATGGACCTGCTGTTCCGCGGCGACGACGGCAGCCTCAAGGTCGCGTTCTACCGGGCTGACGGCTCGGTCGAGGGCACCGCTTCATCGGTGCTGCGCGACGGTGTGCCGACGCTGGGCCAGGCGGTGAAGGCCGACGTCAACGGTGACGGCATCCTGGACAGCATCTTCAACGCGGCGGTGGTGAACTCCGCCATCGGGACGCGCATCAGCCTGGGGCAGGCCGACGGTGGCTTCGGGCCTGTCCGGCAGGCGTGGGGTTCCTACGGCGACTCGGACATGCTCTACGGGGACGTGAACGGGGATGGTCGTGCCGACCTGGTGCTCAATGCGAGTCGAGGCGGCAGCCAGATCCAGGTGGCGCTGGGGCGGGCCGACGGCAGCTTCGGCAGCTGGACGGCTGCAGCCTGGAACTCGGGTTGGGGCAGCGACGGGCAGTACAGCCTGGCCGACCTGAACAGCGACGGCCGCGCGGAGCTCGTCTTCAAGGCCATCGACGGCAGCCTCAGGGCAGCCTTCTTCAAGGCTGACGGGACGGTGGATGCGGCGTTCTCGTCGGGCTGGCGCGACGGCCTGCCTTCGCTGGGCCTGGCGGTCACGGCCGACATCAACGGCGACGGCATTGCGGACAGCATCTTCCATGCGGCGCAGGATTCGGCGACGGGCACGCGCATCAGCCTGGGCCGCGCCGACGGCACCTTCGGGCCGGCAAGCCTGACCTGGAGCTGGCAAGGCAGCTCCGACATTTTCCATGGGGACGTGAACGGCGACGGTCGCGTCGACCTGGTGCGCAACCTCGGGCGTCAGGGCAACAGCTTCAGCGTGGCGCTCGGGCAGGCCGACGGCACCTTCTCCTACTGGGCGCCCGGTGCCGGGTGGAACCCTGGCTGGGGCCAGGCGGGCCAGTACAGCCTGATCGACGTCAACGGCGACGCGCGGGTGGAGCTCGTGTTCAAGGGCAACGACGGCAGCCTGAACGCGGCGTTCTTCAAGGCCGACGGGTCGGTGGACTTCACCATCGCCTCCGTGCTGCGGGGCGGTGTGCCGACGCTGGGGGACGCGGTGGCGGCCGACGTCAACGGCGACGGCATCGCCGACAGCGTCTTCCACGGGCCGGACCAGCGGCTGCGGGTGCGGCTGGGCCTGGCCGGTGGCGGGTACGCGAGCACGCTCATCACGCAGCAGGTGATGCGAGAGCCCCTGAATCACGGCGGCTGGAACCTGTATGCGAACTTCAAGATCCACGTGGGTGACGTCAACGGCGACGGCCGCGCGGATCTGGTGACCGAGTTCCAGGGTGCTGCGGACAGGCGGATCTGGGTGCAGCTGGGGCAGGCGGACGGCAGCTTCGGCGCCTTCACGGTCAGCGAGAGCGGGTACACCGGCAGCGTCCACGGCGGCAACGGCGTGGTCGAGCTGGCAGACGTCAACGGCGACGGCCGCAAGGAGGCGGTGCGCCGGGCGGCGGATGGCTCGCTCAGCGCAGTCTTCTTCAAGTCTGACGGGTCGGTGGACTTCACCATCGCCTCCGTGCTGCGGGGCGGTGTGCCGACGCTGGGGGACGCGGTGGCGGCCGACGTCAACGGCGACGGCATCGCCGACAGCGTCTTCCACGGGCCGGACCAGCGGCTGCGGGTGCGGCTGGGCCTGGCCGGTGGCGGGTACGCGAGCACGCTCATCACGCAGCAGGTGATGCGAGAGCCCCTGAATCACGGCGGCTGGAACCTGTATGCGAACTTCAAGATCCACGTGGGTGACGTCAACGGCGACGGCCGCGCGGATCTGGTGACCGAGTTCCAGGGTGCTGCGGACAGGCGGATCTGGGTGCAGCTGGGGCAGGCGGACGGCAGCTTCGGCGCCTTCACGGTCAGCGAGAGCGGGTACACCGGCAGCGTCCACGGCGGCAACGGCGTGGTCGAGCTGGCAGACGTCAACGGCGATGGCCGCATGGACGTGGTGCGCCGGGCGGTGGATGGCTCGCTCAGCGCGATCTTCTTCAAGGCCGACGGCACGGTGGAGAAGGTGCTGGGCTCGGGGACGAAGGGTGGCGTGGCGAGCCTGGGCGAGGCGTTCGCGGGGGATGTCAACGGCGACGGGCTGCAGGACCGCGTGATGCGCGACTCGCGCAGCAACCTGCTCATCTGGCTGGGGCGCAGCGACAGGACGTTCGGGCCTGTGGTGACGCAGGTGCTGCGCGACTGGGGCAACAACACGTGGGCGCTGGAGGACTTCTCGGTGCAGGCCGGGGACTTCAACGGTGACGGGCGGATGGACCTGGGCTGGCGCCACCGGGACGGGCGTTTGTGGCTGGCGCTGGGCAGGGCTGACGGCACCTTCACCGTGCCGGGGGAGACGGCGGCCAGTGGGTTCGCGGGGACGCACTTTGCGGGCGATGGCAAGTTCGACGTGCTGGACGTCGACGGCGACGGGCGCGACGAGGCGGTGTATGCGTGGTCGGACACGGGCGCGAGCAAGGTGCTGTTCTTCGATGCGGCCGGGGCGCTGCAAGCCTCGTTCGGTTCGGGCCTGCGTGATGGTGCGCAGACGCTGGGCCAGGTGGTGAAGGCCGACGTCAACGGTGACGGCATCCTGGACAGCATCTTCAACGCGGCGGTGGTGAACTCCGCCATCGGGACGCGCATCAGCCTGGGGCAGGCCGACGGTGGCTTCGGGCCTGTCCGGCAGGCGTGGGGTTCCTACGGCGACTCGGACATGCTCTACGGGGACGTGAACGGGGATGGTCGTGCCGACCTGGTGCTCAATGCGAGTCGAGGCGGCAGCCAGATCCAGGTGGCGCTGGGGCGGGCCGACGGCAGCTTCGGCAGCTGGACGGCTGCAGCCTGGAACTCGGGCTGGGGCAGCGCCGGGCAGTACAGGCTGGTCGATGTGGATGGAGACGCACGAGCCGAACTCGTGTTCGCGGGTGAGGACGGCAGCCTGAAGGCGGCCTTCTTCAAGGCCGACGGGACCGTCGAACGCACGGTCTCTGCCACGGTGCGCAAGGGCGGCGCCCTGTCGCTGGGCGAGCAGGCCTACGCCGACATCAACGGCGACGGCGTGGCCGACAGCGTCTGGCGCAGCACGGGCAACACCCTCATGGTGGCGCTGGGCAGCATGACCGCGCGTGGCCAGGTGAGTTTCGGGGCCTGGCAGGCCCTGGCCGGTTCAGCCGCTCCGGCAGGCTTCGACTTCGACGACACCGTCATGCTCGAGGACATCAACGGCGACCGCAAGGACGACCTGATCTGGGTGAAGGCCGGCTTGGGCGGCGCGCCCACGGGCCGGGTGGTGGTGATGCGCAACACCAGCAGTGCAACGGTCGCTGGCGTCTCGGGCACGAGCACCGGTGGCTCGGCAGCTGGCATGAGCGACTCCGCCGATGGGGAGGTGAGCCTGCTGGACGTCAATGGCGACGGCCGTGTCGACCTCGTGCGCACCACGGGTGGCAAGGCTGCCGTGAGGCTGGGGCAAGCCGATGGCAGCCTGGCTGCCGCCGTCGAGCTCAAGACCTTGACCCTGTCGGCGCCCGCACTCGGCGGCAACCTCGATCTCAGTGCCGTCACCCAGACCCTGGCCACCCTCAACGGCGACGCGCGCAACCAGATCCTGGTGGGCACCGCGTGGTCGGACGCGCTCAACGGCGCTGCCGGCAAGGACACGCTGCGCGGGGGCGCCGGCAGCGATACGCTCGACGGCGGCGATGGCGAGGACCTGCTCGAGGGTGGCGACGGTGCGGATACGCTGTCTGGCGGCATCGGCAACGACACCCTGGTGGGCGGAGCGGGGGCGGACACGTACCTGTTCGGCCTGGGCGGCGGCAAGGACGTGATCCGCGAAAACGACGCCACGCCTGGTGTGAAGGACGTGCTGCAGCTCGGCGGCTCGATCTCGGCAAGCCAACTGTGGTTCCGCAAGGTCAACGCCGGGGCGGACCTGGAGATCGGCATCCTGGGTACGACCGATGCAGTGGTGGTGCAGGGCTGGTACAGCAATGCGGCCGGGGCGCGGATCGAGGAGATTCGCACGGCCTCGGGCGAGACGCTGCTGCAGTCGCAGGTGGACAATCTGGTCAACGCGATGGCGGCCTTTGCGGCGCCGCCAGCGGGCCAGACCGAGCTCACGCGCGAACAGAAGACAGGCCTGATACCGGCCATGTGGTCGAGCTGGCAGCGCTTCGAGCCCCCGCCCGGGCCGTGAGGGCGGTGCTCGATGGACAAGCCTACCCGCGCTCGCATGAACGCCCATGGCCGACGACCGCCGTCGGCTTAGGACATCCCGCTACCCTGAACCTTTGCAGGAACAACCATGAACACGCACGCAAGCCCGAAGATTGACCTGGCCTACCCCATCAGCCATGAAGGCATGACCATTTCCAGCCTCGAGCTGAGGCGGCCCACGGTCAGCGACGTGATGAGCGTCAACCGCGAGGGCGGCGGCCCTGCCGAGATCGAGCTGCGCATGGTCTCGATACTCTCGGGCCTTCCCGCCGAGGCGGTGGGCAAGCTCGACATGCAGGACTACGCGGCCGTGCAGCAGGTGCTGCGCGGGATGATCGGCGGCAACGCCTGAGACCCCCGGGGTCGGGGATGCCCCGGCCCGCGTCACACCCACCGAATTGGCTCGGCGCGCCGGTCGCAGCCGCAGCCGCAGCCGCAGCCTGACTGCCCATGAACTTCGACTCCGGCCTGACAGCGCTCGTCATGGTCGCGCGTTTCCACGGCATTGCCGCGGATGCGCAGCGCCTGGCCCATGAGTTCGCGGTGGGGGCCGGCGGCGCGGACTTCGACATCCTCCTGCGGGCGGCGCGCAAGCTCGGGCTGAAGTCCCGACGCCAGGCCGTTCGACCCGACCGGCTGGAGAGCACGCCGCTGCCAGCCATCGCGCGGCGCCGCGACGGCTCGGGCTTCTTCATCGTGGCGGCTGTCGACGGCCAGCGCATCCTGGTGCAGGACCCCTCGCGCGAGCGGCCGGAGATCTGGACGCAGGCCGGCCTGCTCGAGCAGTGGGACGGCGAGCTGTTGCTGGCGGCCTCGCGTGCCAGCGAGGTGGCGGCGCTCGCGCGCTTCGACTTCACGTGGTTCGTGCCTGCGCTGGTGAAGTACCGGCGCATCTTCGCCGAGGTGCTGGTCGCTTCGCTGGTGCTGAACCTGCTGGCGCTGCTCACCCCGCTGTTCTTCCAGGTGGTGATGGACAAGGTGCTGGTCAACCGGGTGATGAGCACGCTCGTGGTCATCACGGTGGGGCTGCTGGCGGTCGTGGTGTTCGAGGCGGTGCTGTCGGGCCTGCGCACCTACATCCTGGCGCACACCACCAGCCGCATCGACGTGGAGCTTGGCGCGCGGCTGTTCCGACACCTGCTGGCACTGCCCATCGCGTACTTCGAGGCCAGGCGGGTGGGCGACTCGGTGGCGCGGGTGCGTGAGCTGGAGAACATCCGCAGCTTCCTGACCGGGCAGGCCCTGAGCTCGGTGCTGGATGTGGCGTTCTCGGTGGTGTTTCTGGCGGTGATGTTCTGGTACAGCCCGCTGCTCACGCTGGTGGTGGTGATCTCGCTGGTGCTGTACGTGCTCATTTCCGTGGGCCTCACCCCCATGCTGCGTCGCCGGCTGGAGGTGAAGTTTGCGCGAGGCGCGGAAAACCAGGCTTTCCTGGTCGAGTCGCTCAACGGGATCAACACGATCAAGGCGATGGCCGTGGAGCCGCAGACCACCCAGCTGTGGGACCGCCAGCTCGCCGCATACGTCGCCGCGTCGCTGAAGGTCACGCACGTGGCGAACTTTGGCCACCAGGCCATCTCGCTGGTCAACAAGCTCGTGACCGTCGGCATCCTGTACTGGGGTGCGGGGCTGGTGATCGACAACCGGCTGTCGGTTGGCCAGCTCATCGCTTTCAGCATGCTCTCCGGCCAGGTGGCCGGTCCGATCCTGCGCCTGGCGCAGCTGTGGCAGGACTTCCAGCAGACGGGCATCTCCATGCAGCGACTGGGTGACATCCTGAATGCCAAGACCGAGACGACCACGGCCCGCGCGAGCCTGCCCCCGCTGAAGGGGGGCATCGAGTTCAGCAACGTGGACTTCCGCTACCGGCCCGATGCGCCGGAAGTGCTGCGCGACGTCAGCTTCGCCGTGCGGCCCGGGGAGGTCGTGGGCCTGGTGGGCGCCTCAGGCTCGGGCAAGAGCACGCTGGCCAAGCTCGCGCAGCGCCTGTACGTGCCCGAGCGCGGCAAAGTGATGATGGACGGCATTGACATCACACTGGCCGACAGCGCCTGGCTGCGCAGCCAGATTGGCGTGGTGCCCCAGGACAACCTGCTGTTCAACCGAAGCATCCGGGAGAACATCGCGTTGTCGGACCCCGGGGTGGGCCTGGACGCCGTGGTGCAGGCCGCACGGCTGGCCGGCGCGCACGAGTTCATCACCGCGTTGCCACAGGGCTACGACACGATCGTGGGCGAGCACGGGGCCTCGCTGTCGGGCGGGCAGCGCCAACGGATTGCGATCGCCCGTGCGCTCATCACCCAACCGCGCATCCTCATCTTTGACGAGGCCACGAGCGCGCTGGACTACGAGTCCGAGCAGGTGATCCAGGACAACATGCGCGAGATCGTCAGCGGCCGCACAGTGCTGATCATCGCGCACCGGCTGAGCACGCTGCGCGATGCCGACCGGATCATTGTGCTGCGGGAAGGCCGCATCACCGAGCAGGGCTCGCACGACGAACTGGTGAGCCGGCCAGACAGCTACTACCGGCACCTCTGGGAGATCCAGTCCAGATGAGCGGCTTGTTCGGACTGATAGGCAAGTATGCCCGCGCGCTGCGCGAGGCCTGGGCGGGTCGCAAGGCGATGGCCCCGCCCCGGTTACAGCCTCACGAGGTGGACTTCCTGCCAGCGCACCTGGAGGTGAGGGACAGGCCCATCAGCCCCGCGCCGCTGTGGGTGGCGCGGCTGATCGTGTTGCTTGCGCTGCTCGCACTGGCCTGGTCGGTCTGGGGCGAGGTAGAGATCGTGGTGTCGGCTGGCGGCAAGGTGGTGCCCGGTGGCCGCACGAAGGTAATCCAGCCGCTGGAGCCCGGTGTCATCAAGCGCATCGCGGTCAAGGATGGGGACCGGGTGCGCCGGGGAGATGTGTTGGTCGAGCTGGACGCCACCTCGGTGGGCGCCGACGTCTCGAAGTCCCAGGCCGAGCTGGCGCAGGCACAGCTCGGCGCAGCGCGCGCCCTGGCGCTTCTGGAGGCGCAACCCCGCGCCCAGGCCGAGCTCAGCATGTCCAGCGTGGCGACCGCCTCCGAGCAGCAGCGCGCCGAGCAGCTCAGCCTCGCGCGCGCGCAGCACAACGAGTACCGTGCGCGGAGAAGCGCGCTGCAGGCCGAGCTCGTGCAGCGCCAGGCCGAGCTCGCCTCGGCTCGTGAGGTGGCCGCTCGCTCCGAGCAGGCTCTGCCACTTGTGCGAGAGCGTGCAGCCAACTTCAAGGCCCTGCACGAACAGCAGCTCGTTCCCCGGCACGCCTTCATGGAGCGTGAGCAGGACCGCATCGAGCGCGAGGGCGAGCTCGCCGCGCTGCGCGCCAGGCTGACCGAAGCCGAGGCTGCTGTGCAGCGCCAGCAGCGCCAGATCGAAAGCCTGGACACGGAGTTCAGGCGTACTGCGCTGGAACTGCTGGCGACCTCGCGCCAGCAGATCTCCCTGTCGCAGTCCGAGAGTGTCAAGAGCCGTCAGCGCGACACGCTCACTCGCCTGACCGCTCCGATAGACGGCGTGGTTCAGCAGTTGGCGGTGCACACGACTGGCGGCGTGGTGCAGACCGCGCAGGTGCTCATGGCCATCGTGCCCCAGGAGGAGCACATCGAGATCGAGGCCTGGGTGGAGAACAAGGACATCGGCTTCGTCAAGCCGGGGCAGCGTGCTGCCGTGAAGGTCGAGGCCTATCCCTACACCCGCTTCGGCCTGCTGGAGGGCCAGGTGAGCCTGGTGTCCTCGGATGCCGTGCAGGACGAGAAGCGCGGGCCCATCTTCCAGGCGCGCATCACGGTACAGGCCCGCGAGCTCGTGCTCAAGGACGCCAGCAAGCTGCCGCTGTCGCCTGGCATGGCGGTGACGGCCGACATTGCCACGGGGCGGCGCAGCCTCATAAGCTACTTCCTCTCGCCTCTGCAGGCGCTGACTTCGGAGAGCCTGCGTGAGCGCTGAGCGCGCGGCCAGGCGCAGGTTTCGGGCCGCAGTGGCTGCGCTGGTGCTGGCCTGTCAGTGGGCTGCGGCGCTGGCTGACGATCTACTGGATGTCTATGTGGCAGCCCGCCAGATGGACCCCGCGCTGTTGGAAGCCCAGCACGCGCACATTGCGGCAGTCGCCCGGGTGGACCAGGCCCGTGCAGCCTTCTTCCCCAACGCCTCTTTCAGCACCTCTGGCGGGGATACCGCTGGCAAGTACAGCTTCGATGCGGACGAATCCGAGCGCCGCTCACGCGCGTGGAACTGGAAGCTGCAGGTCACCCAGCCCGTGCTTCGCATGCCGGAACTGAAGGCCATGCAGCAGGCGCGTGCCCAGGCTCAGCGCGCAGAGGCTCGGCTGGAGCAGGTGGAGCGAGACCTCGCATTGCGGGTGACCAAGGCCTACCTGGACCTCGAGCTGGCCATGCGCAGCGTCGAGCTGGCCGACTCTCAGCTCGAGGCATACCAGGAGCAGCTCCGCCAGGCCGAGCAGGGCCTCGTGCTGGGCACGCATTCCCGCGTGGACATCCTGGACAGCCGCTCACGGCTCGAGGCAGCCAGGGCCCAACGCATCGCCGCGCTCAACGAAACCCGGGTCCGGCGCGCCGAATTGGCGCGCATCATCGGAAAGGTCCCGCAGACTCTTCAGCGTGTGCGGGAAGATGCCTTGGGTGCGTTGCCTGCCCGCGCGGACGTGGAGTTCTGGTCGGAGCGCGCGCGCCAGGTCTCCGCGCAGATTCGGGAACGCCGAGCGGCGCTGTCAGCTGCCGAGCTCGAAGTCAGCAAGAGCCGAGCCGAGCACCTGCCTCGACTGGACCTGGTCGGTGCGGTAGTGGGGAGTTTCCAGTCACAGAACACGGCCTCGCAGCTGAATTTCGCCAGTCGTTCGCGCACGAGCGAGCTCACCGTGCAATTGGTCGTGCCGATCTTCTCCGGCGGCGGCATGTCGGCTCGCACGCGAGAATCCCAGGCAGAGGTCGTCCAGGCCCGGGCCCAGCTGGAGGCCGCGCTCAGGGAGGTCGATGCCCTCACAGAGCAAGCCTATCTGGGCATTGCCAGCGGCTTGGCCGAGGTCCAGGCACTGCAAGCCGCAAGAGAGGCCGCCCGAAGCGCGTTGTCGGCCATCGAGACCAGCGTCAAGTTCGGCGCACGCACCCTGGTGGACGTACTCAATGCACGGCAACAGCTCTACACGGTGGAGCGCGACCTGCTCAAGTCCCGTCACGGGCTGCTGCTCAACCAGGTCAAATTCACGCTGGCCACGGAAGATTTCGACCTCCAGACCATTCGCGCGATGAATCTGTGGTTCGAGCCGGGCGTCAGAAACTGATCGCAACAATGTGCCTGGATTTCACCCGGCATCAACGGGTGGGCGCGGCATCCGCCTTTCGGTCAGCCACCACTTTCCGCGCCGATTCCCGCTCCCCCACGCGCTTCACGTAGCCCTTCCAGTCCACGCCGTGGGCGGCCAGCAGGTCCTCGCCCAGCACCGCCTTGGTGGCCATGCCCACCAGCGGCAGGCTCACCCAGGCCGAGCAGTCGGCCAGCGTGAAGGTGTCGCCGGCCACGTGGGGCGCGAACTTCGCCAGGCGCTTGAAGGCCGGGATGTGCCGGTCCAGGGTCTTCCTCACGCGCTGCTGCGTGGCCTCGCTGGCCGTGCCGCCGAAGAAGGCCTGGCCGTAGAGCTCGCGCGCCACCAGCTCCAGGTGCAGCTCGATGAAGGTCACGAGCTCGCGCACCTTGGCTGCGGCAAAGGGGTCGGCCGGCACGAGCGCCGGCTGGGGGTAGGCGGCCTCGAGCCAGTCGACGATCACCTGGCTCTCGCACAGCGTGCCCTGCTGCGTGCGGATGAAGGGGACCTTGCCCAGCGGCGAGGCGGACAGAACGCCTTCGTCGCGCGAGCCGGTGGGCACGCGCTCCTCGGTAAAGGGCACGCCCTTTTCCAGCAGCACGAGCTTGACCTTGTTGTAGTAGTTCGACAGCGGAAACCCGCACAGCACGATCATCGAGGCTTCTCCTGTGGCCGAGGTGCCGGCCGGTTGACCATCCAGATGCCCAGCGCCACCGCAGCCGCTGCCACCGCCAGTCGCGCGGTGAGCGGCTCGCCCAGCAACAGCACGCCGAAGAGCGTGCCCATGAGCGGCGTGAGCAGCGTGAAGGAGGCGACCTTCGTGGCCGGGTAGTGGCGCACGAGCCAGAACCACAGCAAGAAGGTGAGGAAGGTGACCATCACCGACTGGAAGGCGAAGGCCGCAAGCGGCCAGCCGTCCAGCCGCGTGGGCCACGGCTCTCCCATGGCCAGGCCCGCGGGCACGAGCAGCAGCGCGCACAGCAGCAGCTGCCAGGCCAGCGTCTTCTCCGGCGCGAGCGCGGACAGGCGCGAGGCACGCACGACGAGCGTGGTGCCGCCCCACAGCAGCGCCGCACCCAGCCCGAGCGCATCGCCCAGCCACTGCAGCGGCCCGGCAGGCGCGTGGCCCGAGAAGCCTTCGGCGAAGGCGAAGGCCACCCCCGCAAAGGCGATCGCCAGCCCCGACCACTGCAGTGCGCCCAGCCGCTCGCCGCGCGTGATCAGCGGCATGCCAAGGGCCACCACGAAAGGCGCCGTGTAGACGAACACCGTCATGCGCGAGGCGCTCGTGTACTGCAGCCCGAGGAAGATGCAGGCGAACTCGCCGGCAAAGAGCACACCGGCCAGCACGCCTGCGGGCAGCGAGCCGTCGCGCTGCAGCAGCGGCACGCCGCGCCAGCGCGACCAGGCCGCCACCAGCGCCACCGCGATCGCCGCGCGCAGGCCGGCCTGCAGCAACGGCGGGATCTGCTCGAGCGCGACCTTGGTGGCCACCTGGCCCAGGCCCCAGAGGGTGCAGCACATCAGCAGCGTGGACACCGCCAGGCTGTCCAGCGTGCTGCGGCGTTCGTGCGGGGGGGCGTTCAAGGCGGGTCGGCGGGCCCGGTGCGCGGGCAGGTGGCCCGGATTGTCGCGCGTCGGCGCGCCAGCAGCGCGGCAGCCGCGCAGGCCAGCCCCGCCGCCGCCCCGGTGGCGTGGGCTACTACTGCCACCGGCACGTCCCACAGCGCCAGCGCCTGCACGGGCGCGCGCCAGGGCGCCTCCAGCGCAAGCTTGACGAGCAACCCGCCGAGCACCGCCGCACCGATCAGGCGTGCGCGGCCCACCCCCTGGACCACGAGGCCCAGCGCGGCCACCGCCACGCCCGCGTGCAGCACCCCCGACAGGCCCGCGTAGCCGGCCAGCCCAGGCTCGGCCAGCAGCAGCGCGTGAGTCAGCGGCCAGGCGGCCAGCCAGGCCAGCGCCCAGTCGCGGGCCACCGCACCCACGGCCCGAACGGCAAGCTGCCCGAAGGCGCCCACCACCGCGCAGCCCAGCAGGTTGGCAGCGAGGTGCCCATCGCTCAGGTGCACGAAGGCTGCGCTCCACCAGCGCCAGGGTTCGTCCCAGGCGTGGCCCCGCACCCATCCCCATCGCGCCAGGCTCGCCCCGCGGCTGGCCAGTGCAGCCACGCCCAGGGCCAGGGCCACCAGGGCCCAGGCGTGAGCACGCGGCGTCGGCCAGGCCAGGCCGCCGTGCACGCCGGCGCGGCGGCTGCGCCGCCCCGCGCGGAGCCGCCTCAGCCGAAGACGTGCTGCCACAGGCGCAGGATCGCCTGGCGAGCAGGGGCCAGCGCGGGCTCGGTTCCCGGCGCGCCGAGCTCGAAGTGGGTGGGCCGCTCGTCCAGCCGCGCGCGGTGCTGGGCGCGGCGCAGCTCGCGGTAGGCATCGGCTGCGGCCGTGCCCACGCCCGCAGGCAGCAGCGCGCAGGCCTCGGCACGCTGCAGCAGCGCGATGTTGCCCACGTTGTCGAGCAGCTGCGGGTGGGCGGCCGACTGCGTGAGCACGAGCGCCTGCACCGCGAACTCCGCATCCATCATTCCGCCGGCACTGTGCTTGACGTCGAACTGCGCCGCCGCCACCGGGTGCGCCGCGCGCACCTTCTCGCGCATGTCGCGCACCTGCTCGCGCAGCGCCGCTGCGTCGCGCTGCGCCGTCAGCACGCGCTCGCGCACGGCATCGAAGCGCTGGCCGATGCGCGCGTCCCCGGCGCAGAAACGCGCCCGCGTGAGCGCCTGGTGCTCCCAGGTCCAGGCGGTGTTGCTGCCGCGCCCGTCCTGGTAGCGCTCGAAGGCGTCGATCGAGGTCACGAGCAGGCCCGAGTTGCCGTTGGGGCGCAAGGCCGTGTCGATGTCGAAGAGCTCGCCCGCGGCCGTGCGCAGCGTCAGCCACGTGATGAGCTTTCTGACGAAGCCGCCATAGATCTCCTGGGCGCGGTCTGCGTCGGGCTCGTCCCGGTCGTCGTAGAGGAAGACGAGGTCCAGGTCGCTGCCGTAGCCGAGCTCCTTGCCGCCAAGCTTGCCGTAGGCGATCACGGCAAGCACCGGCACCTCGCGGTGGCGCTGGCGAAACAGACCCCAGGCCCAGCGCAACGCCGCATCGAGCACGGCGTCGGCCAACGCGGACAGGTCGTCGGCCACCTGCTCGACCGTGAGCTCGCCCTCCACGTCGCGCACGAGGGTGCGAAACACCTCCGCGTGGTGCGCGTGGCGCAGCGTGTCCAGCAGCGACTCCTCGTCGGCCTGCCCGGCGCGCACCCACGCCGTGTGGCGCTCGTCGAGCTCACCGAGGAGCTCGGTGCGGTCGAAGCGCGCGTGCAGCAGCCGCTCGTCGGCGAGCTCGTCGATGACACCGGGGTGGCGCATGAGGTAGCGCATGGGCCAGCGCGCCAGGCCCAGCAGCCGCAGCAGCCGCTGCAGCACGGCGGGGCGCTCCACCAGCAGGGCGAGGTAGCTCTCGCGCCGCAGCAGGGGTTCGAGCCAGTCGATGAAGCGCAGCGCCGCCTCCACCGTGCAGCCTTCCTCGGAGAGCGTGCGCTCGGCACGCTGCACGAGCCGCCCCAGGCGCAGCTTGGTCTCGTCGCGCAGCGTGGCCATGCGCGGCTGCGCGCACCAGTGGCGCACGCGCTGCCCCAGCGGCTCGGGCAGCCGCTCCAGCAGCGCCTCGCTGTCCACCGGCAGCGGCCCGAGCCCGCAGGTACGGCACACCCCGTGCACGCTCGGCGGCGGCGGGGCCTGGCCATCGTGCAGCAGGGCATCGAATTCACCGGCCACGAATTCGCGCACCTCGGCCAGGTGCGCCAGCAGTGCGCCGCCGGCCGCCGGCCCGGAAAAGCCCAGCGAGCGCGCAATCCAGTCCAGGTCCTCGTCGGCGTCGGGCAGCAGGTGCGTCTGCTGGTCGTCCAGGAACTGGATGCGGTGCTCCAGGCGGCGCAGGAACACGTAGGCCTCGTCGAGCCGCGTGGCGGTGGCCGGTTTCATGAGCGAGCGCGCCACCAGCCGCTGCAGCGCCCGGCGCGTCGAGCGCGTGCGGATCTCGGGGAACTGCCCGCCGCGCGCCACCAGCAGCAGCTGCACGATGAACTCGATCTCGCGGATGCCCCCGCGCGAGAGCTTCACGTCGTTGGCGCGCGCGGGCCGCCCCGCGGCGCGGCGCTGCGCCTCCTCGCGGATCTTGCGGTGCAGCTGGCGCAGCCCCTCGAAGACGCCGTAGTCGAGGTAGCGCCGGTAGACGAAGGCGCTCACGAGCGAGCGCAGCGCCAGCGCCCGGCCGCTTTGCACGGCCGCACGCGGGGCCACGACGCGGCTCTTGAGCCAGGCAAAGCGCTCCCACTCACGGCCTTGCACGAGGAAGTACTCCTCGAGCATGGGCAGGCTCACCACCGGCGGGCCGGAGCGCCCGTTGGGGCGCAGCTCCAGGTCGACCCGGAAGACGAAGCCGTCCTCGGTGGTGTCGCCGATCAGCGCATACAGCCGCTTGGCCACGAGCGAGCCGTACTCGTGCGCGGACACGCGCTGCGCGCCGTCGGTCTCGCCGGCGTCCTCGTAGACGTAGACCAGGTCGATGTCGGAGGACACGTTGAGCTCGCGCGCACCGAGCTTGCCCATGCCCACGATCCAGAAATCGATCGGCTGGCCTGCCGCATCGCGTGGCACGCCGTGGCGCGCGTCGGCCTCGGCGCGCGCCTGCTCCAGCGCCAGCTCGAGTGTCGTCTCGGCCAGCGTCGTCATCGCGCCGGTCACCGCCTCCAGCGTCGCGCCTTGCTCGACATCGAGCACGGCCAGGCGCTCGAGCACGAGCTGGCGCACCACCCGCAGCGCGCTTCCGAGCTCGCGCCCGGCTGCCCGCAGCGCCTGCACGGCAGCCTGGATCGCCGCAGCGTCCGGCAGCCCGGGCGGCAGCGCGGCGAGCTCGGCCGCGTAGCGGCGCCGGATGCGCTGGACGAAGCGGCTGTGCAGCGCGTCGGCGGCGCCCGATCGGCCGGGCGCCGCCGCACCCGGTGCTTGAACATCCATCGAAGAAGGTTCCCTCGGTCCCGAGGTCGCTGACGTGTGCCGCTGGCCCGCTGGCGGGCGCGGCGCACGCGCGCCACGAGGTATCTGTATGGCACCAGCGTATCCCGATCGCGTGGTTGACCGCAGCCAAGGGGTACTGCCGCACAATGCGCGCCATGAAGATCGCCGCGGTGCAGATGGTCTCGACCCCGGAGGTCGCACGCAACCTGCAGGCGGCCAGCCGCCTGGTGGCCGAGGCGGCGGCGGCCGGAGCCGAGCTCGTGGCGCTGCCCGAGTATTTCTGCCTCCTGGGCCGGCGCGACACGGACAAGCTGGCCGTGGCCGAGGAGCTGGCGCCTGGCGCGAGCGCACTGGCCGGTGCGGGCGGCCCGATCCAGCAGGCCCTGGCGCAGGCGGCGCGGCGCCACGGCATCTGGCTCGTGGGCGGCACGCTGCCCCTGAAGGTGCCGGGCCGGGACGACCGCGTGCGCAACAGCTGCCTGGTGTACGCCCCCGACGGCACCCTGGCGGCTCGCTACGACAAGATCCACCTCTTTGCCTTCGACAACGGCCGCGAGCAGTACGACGAGGGCCGCGTGCTGGAGGCCGGCAGCGAGCCCGTGAGCGTCGACTGCGGCGCGCACCGCGTCGGGTTGAGCGTGTGCTACGACGTACGCTTCCCGGAGCTGTACCGGGTGCTGGCGGGGCGCGATGCACAGCGCCCGTGCGACCTCATGTGCGTCCCATCGGCCTTCACCCACACCACCGGGCAGGCGCACTGGGAACTGCTGCTGCGTGCCCGTGCGGTGGAAAACCAGTGCGTGGTGCTGGCCCCGGCGCAGGGCGGCCTGCACGAGAACGGCCGCCGCACCTGGGGCCACTCGATGATCGTGGACGCGTGGGGCCGGGTGCTGGCCGAGCGCGCCGAGGACGGCGAGGGCGTGGTGCTGGCCGAGCTCGACGCCGCCCACCTGGCCCAGGTGCGCGCGCAGCTTCCGGCGCTGCGGCACCGCAGGCTGTAGGCGCAGCCACCCCGGCGGGGGCGGCGCTCGCCCCGGGCCTCAGCGCCTGCCGTACATCATCTGGCGCGCCAGCAGCCGCTTCAGCGGCGCGGCGGCCTGCAGGGCCGCCAGCGCCAGACCGCGGGCCGCGGCCACGCCGGGCGCACGCCACGTGAAGCTGCGCGCCAGGAAGTCGGTGGTGGCGATCATCGACCAGCGGTCGGGTGCGCGCGCCCACTCCACCTGCCGCAGCGCGGCGTCGGTGTCGTGCGGGCGCTCGCGCAGCGCCTGCACGAGCGTGAAGGCATCGCGCAGGCCCAGGTTCAGGCCCTGGCCCGCCACCGGGTGCAGCGTCTGCGCGGCGTTGCCGATGCGCACCAGGCGCCCGTGCACCAGGCTGCGCTCGGCAATCAGGCCCAGCGGGAAGGCCTTCAGGCTCGACAGCGCCACGAGCCGCCCGGCCTCGCGCGGCAGCAGCGCGCCGAGCACGGCCAGGCGCTGCGCCGGCTCGAGCGCGCCGACGGGGTCGTCGGCCGCCGGGACGCACCACACGAGTGCGCGCGGGGACACGCCCTGGACAGCCGGCCCCAGCGGCAGCAACGCCAGCGGCCCGTCCCGCGTGAAGCGCTCGAAGGCGGTGCCCGCCGGGGCGTCGGCCACCTGCACCGTGCCCACCCAGGCGGTCTGGCCGTAGTCGTGACGCAGGGGTTCGCGCGGCGCCGCGCCTGCGCGAGCGGCGCCCGATGTGCCCGAACGTGGCAGCCGGGCGGCCCCGGCGTAGACGCCCCCCTCGGCCACGACGACGAGGTCGAAGTCCTGCGCGATGCCGGCGTCCACCTCGACGCCGCCAGCGTGCTCGCGCAGCGCCGTGACGGCCTGGCCGAAGCAGCTGGCCAGGCGCGCCTGGCCGTCTTCGCGGCACGCCCGCTCCCAGGCCCGCTGCAGCGCCGCCACCAGCGGCCCGTAGGCGAGCACGGCGCCCAGCATCGGCACGCCCTGCTCGCGCGCGTGCAGCCGCACCGCCGCCTGCACCGGCAGGCTCGGCGGGGCCTGCGAGACGTGCACCTCGAGGATGGGATGCGCCGACGCCTCGGGCCAGGCGTCCAGGCGGCGCAGCAGCTGCACGCTGCCCAGGGACAGCGCCAGCGTGCGCGGGTCGGCCGACACGTCCTGGTCGGCTGCTCGCGCGTCGAAGACCGTCACCTGCGCCTGCGGCAGCAGCCGCGCGGCGTGCAGCGCCAGGGCCAGGCCCACGGGCCCGGCGCCCACCACCGCGATGCGCAAGTTGCCGGTCGGTCGCACCGAGGCGGGGTCTGTCGGATCCATCACCCGAAGATAGCGCAAGGCCGAAGGGGGTTCGCGTGGCGGTGCCGGGCCGCAAGCGCCGGCCCCGGGGCCCGACACCTTGCGCTACGCTCGGGGCCCCTCCGACACGCCCGGCGCCCTGCGCCGCCTCCTGCCATGCAATACCGCCGTCTGGGCCGCAGCGGCGTGCGCGTCAGCGCACTGTCCCTGGGCTCCTGGGTCACGTACCACAACCAGGTGGGCACCGATGCCGCCGTCGAGATGCTCGCCGCCGCCTTCGATGCGGGCGTCAACTTCTTCGACAACGCCGAGGTCTACGCCGGCGGCCACAGCGAGACGATCATGGGCCAGGCCCTCAAGCGGCTGGCCTGGCCGCGCCTGAACTACCTCGTGTCCACCAAGTTCTACTGGGGGCTGGATCGCAGCGGCGAGGGCGTGAACCGCAAGGACACGCTCAACCGCAAGTACCTGATGCAGGCCATCGACGGGTCGCTGCGGCGCTTCGGCCTGGAGCACGTGGACCTGGTCTACTGCCACCGCCCCGACCCGCACACCCCCATCGAGGAGACGGTGCGGGCGATGAGCGACATGATCACGCAGGGCAAGGCCCTGTACTGGGGCACGAGCGAGTGGAGTGCGGCCGACATCCGCGCCGCCTGGGAGATCGCCGAGCGCCACCACCTGCACAAGCCCGTGATGGAGCAGCCCCAGTACCACCTGCTGCACCGCAAGCGCGTGGAGCAGGAGTACGCGCGGCTGTACGAGGACATCGGGCTGGGCCTGACGACCTGGAGCCCGCTGGCCTCGGGCCTGCTCACCGGCAAGTACCGCGACGGCGTGCCCGAGGGCAGCCGGGCGACGGTGGAGGGCTACGCCTTCCTGCGCGAAGGCCTGACGGACCCCGCTCGCAACGCCGCCGTGGCGGCGCTGGCGGGGATCGCGCGCGAGATCGACGCCACGCCCGCGCAGCTGGCGCTGGCCTGGTGCCTGCGCAATCCTCGCGTGAGCACGGTCATCATGGGCGCCTCGCGCGTGCAGCAGCTGCACGACAACCTGCGTGCGCTGGAGGTGCTGCCGCGCCTGACCGACGAGCTCGTGCAGCGCGTCGACGCGGTCGCGCTGCCCCTGGCGGCGTGAGGGCGCCATCGGCCTGGCGACCCGGGAGCCGGTGCCGGCCCGATACACTCGCGGGTTTTGGTCTTTCGGCGTCGCTGCCGCGGTGCCCTGCAGGAGTCCGGACGTGTTCATAACCAACGCCTACGCCCAGGCCGCCCCGGCGGCCGCCCCTGGTGGAGCCGAGTCGACGCTGCTCAGCCTGCTGCCGCTGGTGCTGATGTTCGTGGTGCTGTACTTCATCATGATCCGCCCGCAGATGAAGCGCCAGAAGGAGCACCGGGCCATGATCGACGCTCTGGCCAAGGGCGACGAGGTGGTGGTGGCCGGCGGCATCGTCGGGCGCATCTCGCGCCTGGGCGACACCATCGTGCACGTCGAGGTGGCCGAGGGGGTGGAGATGCAGGTGCAGCGCCCGTCGGTGGTGCAGGTCCTGCCCAAGGGCACCTACAAGTGAGCAGGCTGCGCGCCGCGCAGCCGGCCCGCGCCGCTGGCGGCGCGTGGCGCAACGGGGTCATGCGATGAACCGCTATTCCTGGTGGAAATACGCGATCCTCGTGGTCGCGCTGCTGGTGGGCATGGTCTACACGCTGCCCAACTTCTACGGCGAGGCGCCCGCGGTGCAGGTCTCCAGCGGCAAGTCCACGCTCAAGCTCGACGCCGCCACGGCGGCCCGCGTGGAGCAGACGCTCAAGGGCGCCGGCGTCACGGCCGACTTCGTGCAGTTCGACGGCAGTTCGGTGCGTGCGCGCTTTGCCGACACCGACACGCAAAAGCGCGCGAAGGACGCCATCTCCGCGGCGCTCAACCCGGACCCCAAGGATCCCTCCTACATCGTCGCGCTGAACCTGGTGTCGCGCTCGCCGCAGTGGCTGACGAACCTGCGGGCGCTGCCGATGTACCTGGGCCTGGACCTGCGAGGCGGCGTGCACTTCCTGATGCAGGTGGACATGCGCGGGGCGCTCAAGCAGGCGGTGGACACCTACGGCAGCGACGCGCGCACGGCGCTGCGCGACAAGAAGATCCGCTTTGCCAACCTCGTGCGCGAGCCGCAGGGCCTGCGCCTGACGCTGCCCGATGCGGCCGCTGCGCAGGCCGCGCGCGGCGTGCTGTCCGAGCGGCTGCCCTCGCTCGAGTGGAGCGAGTCGGCCGACCCGGCCGGCGGCGTGCTCCTTACCGGTCGCCTGAAGGCCACCGCCGTCACCGATGTCCAGTCGCAGGCGCTCAAGCAGAACATCGAGACGCTGCACAAGCGCGTCAACGAGCTCGGCGTGGCCGAACCGGTGATCCAGCAGCAGGGCGCCGACCGCGTCGTCGTGCAGCTGCCCGGCGTGCAGGACACGGCGCGCGCCAAGGACATCATCGGGCGCACCGCGACGCTTCAGATCCGCCTGGTCGAGCCCGACATGGCGCAGGCCGCCGAGGTGGTGCCCCAGCGCGACAAGGACGGCACCCTGCGCGAGGTGGGCCTCAAGCGCGAGGTGGTGGCCACCGGCGACCAGCTCAAGAACGCCTCGGCCAGCTTCGACGAGACCCAGCGCCCGGCGGTGTCGGTGCGGCTGGACGACGTGGGCGGGCGCCAGATGCGCGCGGTCACGCGGGAGAACATCGGCAAGCCCATGGCGATCGTCCTGTACGAGAAGGGCAAGGGCGAGGCGATCTCGGTGGCCACGATCCAGGGCGAGTTCGGCACCGACTTCCGCATCACCGGCAACTTCACGGTGCAGGAGACCACCGACATCGCACTGCTCACGCGCGCCGGCGCGCTGGCTGCACCGATGGAGATCATCGAGGAGCGCACGATCGGCCCGAGCCTGGGGGCGGAGAACATCGCCAAGGGCTTCAACAGCGTGATCTACGGGTTCCTGGCGATCGTGGCCTTCATGTGCGTGTACTACGTGCTGTTCGGCCTGTTCTCCTCGCTGGCGCTGGGCTTCAACCTGCTGCTGCTGGTGGCGGTGCTGTCGATGCTGCAGGCCACGCTCACGCTGCCGGGCATGGCGGCCATCGCGCTCACGCTTGGCATGGCCATCGACGCCAATGTGCTCATCAACGAGCGCGTGCGAGAGGAGCTGCGCAACGGAGCGGCCCCGCAGATGGCCATCCACGCCGGTTACGAGCGGGCCTTCGCCACGATCCTGGACTCCAACGTCACCACGCTCATCGCGGGCCTGGCCCTGCTGGCCTTCGGCTCGGGCCCGGTGCGCGGCTTCGCGGTCGTGCATTGCCTGGGCATCCTCACCTCGATGTTCTCGGCCGTGATGTTCTCGCGCGGCCTCGTGAACCTCTGGTACGGCCGTCAGAAGAAGCTCAAGTCGGTGTCCATCGGCCAGGTCTGGCGGCCCGACGCCAAAGCTGCGGCGCAGCCGGCGGCACCCGCGGGCGAGTGAAGGAGCGCGCACATGGAACTGTTTCGGATCAAGCGCGACATCCCCTTCATGCGCCACGCGCTGGTGCTCAACATCGTCTCCTTCGTCACCTTCGCGCTGGCCGTGTTCTTCCTGGCCACGCGCGGGCTGCACCTGTCCATCGAGTTCACGGGCGGCACGGTGCTGGAGGTGGAGTACACGCAGGCGGCCAACCTCGAGCGTGCGCGCACCGCCATCGACAAGATGGGCCTGGGCGAGGTGCAGGTGCAGACCTTCGGCACCTCGCGCGACGTGCTCGTGCGCCTGCCCGTGCGCGGGGAATCCAAGGAGAACGCCACGCTCGGGGCACGTGCCTTCGAGCAACTGTGCAGCGCCGAGGGCGGCACCGTGGGCACGCGCCAGTACACCACCGCCCAGGGCGAGCAGGTGAGCCGCCCGTCGTGCACCACTCCTGCCGGCGCGGAGCCGGTGCGCCTGAACCGCGTCGAGTTCGTCGGGCCTTCGGTGGGCTCGGAGCTCGCGCGCGACGGAGCGCTGGCGCTGGCCTTCACCGTGGCGGGGATCATGCTCTACCTGGCCATGCGCTTCGAGTGGAAGTTCTCGGTGGCGGGCATCGTGGCCAACCTGCACGACGTCATCATCATCCTGGGCTTCTTCGCCTTCTTCCAGTGGGAGTTCTCGCTGGCGGTGCTGGCGGCCATCCTGGCCGTGCTCGGCTACTCGGTCAACGAGTCGGTGGTGATCTTCGACCGCATCCGCGAGACCTTCCGCAAGATGCGCAAGATGACCACTCCGCAGGTCATCGACCACGCGATCACGAGCACCACGAGCCGCACCGTGATCACGCACGGCTCCACGCAGATCATGGTGCTGTCGATGCTCATCTTCGGCGGGCCCACGCTGCACTACTTCGCGGTGGCGCTGACGATCGGCATCCTCTTTGGCATCTACTCCTCGATCTTCGTGGCCGCGGGCATCGCCATGTGGCTGGGCGTCAAGCGCGAGGATCTGGTCAAGTCCGGGCCTTCGCGCTCCGACCCGAACGACCCGAACGCCGGCGCGGTCGTCTGAGGCCCGGGCCGGGGCTTGGCGGCGCCGGCCAGCGCCTCGACAATTCCCCTCCATGGCTTCTGGCCCTTCCCCCCTCGAACTCGCTCGCCAGGCACGCCGGCAGTGGGCCGAGCACGTGGTGCGCGGCCTGCCGGCGGTGTCGCAGGCGCTGACGCTGTGGGCGAAGCGGCAGGTGGACACGCCGGCGGCCTCGCGCGCAGCCCTCGAGGAGCGGCGCGACCTGGTGCAGGCACTGGCCCGCCACCTCGAGGACTGGCAGCGCCTCGTGGCCGATCGGCTGCCGCGCAGCATGCTGCATGCCGTGCCCGCCGGAGCCGCCGCGCCGGCCGGGGAGGGCGCCACCGGGCGCTGGGTGCCGCGCCCCGCCCCGGCTGCCGCGGCGCCACCCCCGCCCCCGAAAGTGAGCGAGGAACTCACGCTGTCCCTCGTGGACGACGCCACGATCGAGCGCGGCATCCTCGCCTCGCGGCTGGGCGCGGCACTGGCTGACCTCAGCTCCTGGGAGCTGATGGATCTGCGCACGCGCATCGCCTACCTGGAGCGTAGCGAGGCGCTGCACGAGGCGGACCTGCTCATGCCGCCCGCCCTGGGCCGGCTCTTCACCGAGGCCTGGTGCGACGCCGGGCTCGACCTGAAGGCCTGGCGTCAGGCCGCCCCGACGCTGCACGAGCAGCTGGCGCTCCTGTGCCTGACGGCCTGCCAGGACGCCAACCGGCGCCTCGTGGCCGCTGGCGTGATGCCCGAGGTTCAGCTCAAGGGCCGCAAGATCGAGTCGCCTGCCGTCCCCGCAACGGGGCTGCGCCCACCGCCGCCCGCCGGGTCGGGGGCGGCTGTGGCGACAGCGCCCTCGCCGCCTGCGCCGGCACCCGCGCCGACACCCGCAGCCTCGAGCGCGACGGCCGCTGCACCCGCGCCGGCGCCCGCCGCCTCTGCCGCTGGCTCGTCCGAAGTCCTGACGATGCGCCTGGGGCAGCTCGTCACCCAGCACCTGCCCACCTTCAGCGCGGCCACGCGCACCTGGCAGGTCTCGCCCGAGCTCGCCACGGCCATCCAGGCCACGCAGCGCGTGCTGGCCGACCGCGCCGACAAGGGCGCGACGGTAGAGGCGGGTGCGGTCACGCAGACGGCGCTGCTGGAGGAACTCGGCACGCGCAAGCTCCAGCTCAAGCGCGCCGCCACCTCGCAGGAAGAGCGCGCGACCATCGAGATCGTGGACCTGCTCTTCCAGGCCATCCTCGCGGAGGACCGCATCCCCGCCTCGGTGCGCGTGCTGTTCGCGCGGCTGCAGATGCCGGTGCTGCGCGTGGCGGTGTCCGAGCCCGACTTCTTTGCCGCCTCCGACCACCCGGCACGCCGCCTCATCGACCGCATGGGAGCCTGCGCGATGGGCTTCGACCGCATGGCCGGCGCGCTGGGCGACACGCTCGGGCGCGAGATCCGGCGCGTGGTGCAGGTGGTGGAGGCCTACCCGGACACGGGGCGGCGCGTCTTCCAGACGGTGCTCACCGAGTTCGAGAAGTTCATCGAGACCTTCATGCGCGAGCAAAGCGACGCCGCGCGCACGGCCGTGTCGCTGGCCGAGCAGGTCGAGCAGCGCGAGACGCTAGCCATCCAGTACACGATCGAGCTGCGACGCATGCTCGACGCGCTGCCCGTGCACGAGGGCGTGCGTGACTTCCTCTTCCAGGTCTGGGCCGACGTGCTGGCCATCACCAGCCTGCGCCACAGTGCGCAGAGCCCGCAGATCCAGGCCATGAAGCGCGTGGCAGCCGACCTGATCTGGTCCGCGGGCGCCAAGACCACGCGCGAGGAGCGCGCCGAGGTCATCCGCCGGCTGCCGCAGCTGCTCAAGGCCGTGCGCGAGGGCATGGCCTCCGCGGGCATCGATGCCGCTCGCCAGGAGGCGCGTGTGCGCGAGCTCAACAACGCGCTGGCGGCGGCCTTTACCGCCAAGTCGGCCGCGATCTCGCGCGAGCGGATGGCCGAGCTCACGCAGCGCCTGGAGACGCTCGACGAGCTGCTGCCCGACAGCGCCGAGATGCAGATCGACGAGGCCATGATGCTCGACCTGTCCGACCAGGAGACGGCCGGCCTGGAGGTGGCCAGCGAGCCGGGCACGCAGGCACCGTCTGCGGAAGCGCTGTCGCGGGCGCGTTCCCTGAGCGTGGGCAGCTGGCACCAGCTCGAGTTTCGTGGCGGCAGCGAGCCGGTGCAGCTCGCGTGGCAGGGCATGCGCAGGCAGCTGACGATGTTCGTCTCGGGCGGCGGGCGCTGCGTGCTCTTTCCGTTGCGCGAGCTGGCCTTGTACCTCGAGCGCCAGGCGCTGCGCCCGGCGGAGGACGAGCCGCTGACGGCGCGTGCCACGCGCAACGTGCTGGCGCGGCTGGACGCCAACCCCGAGTTGCTGGCCCGTTGAGAAGGCCTGCCCTGGGCGGCGCGCGCGCCGCTCAGTGGATCAGGCGGTCCTGGGCGTCGACGAAGAGCTCGTCGAGGATGAGCGCGTCGGGCTCTTCGCCCAGGCTCCAGAACACCATCAGGACGATGACCTTCAGGTCTTCGAGCTCGATGGGCACGGCGCCGGCAGCCATCGCGCGCTCGATCACGATCTCGCGCATGGCCGGCGGCAGCACGCCGGCAGACTCCAGGAAGCTGATGAAGCCGATCGAGTCTTCGCCCAGCTGCTCGCGTTCGGCCGCGGTGTAGACACGCGAGCCCAGGTCGCTTTGCGGGGTGGCCTCGTGCTGGGCGGTGACGGCCAGGCCGTCGAGCCAGCTCAGCGCTTCCTGGATCTCGTCGTTCTCGAAGCCCACTGCCGTCAGCTTGCGCGCCAGCTGGCGGGGTTCGGGACAGGCGTCGGGCCTCCAGTAGTTTTCGTACAGGTAGACCAACACGTCGAACATGGGTTCACTATACCCCAGCGTCGGTGCCCCTAGGCACGGGCACATCGCTGGAAAAGCCCGCCCGGCATCCGGTTCACGCGGCCTTCGAGTTCGAGCTCGAGCAGCCTGGCGGCAAGCTCCGGGCCGGGCATCCCGGTGCGCAGCGCGAGGGTGTCCAGGTCGGTCGGCTCGAAGCCCAGGGCCTCGAGCAGCACGCGCACGGCGCCCGAGGCGGGCTCATCCCGGGCGATGGCCGCCTCGGGTGCGGCCGGCGCCCAGCCGAGTTCGGCCAGCACGTCTTGCGGCGACTCCACGAGCAGCGCGCCCTGGCGGATCAGCGCGTGGCAGCCGCGCGACTGCGGCGAGTCGATCGAGCCAGGTATGGCGAAGACCTCGCGCCCGGACTCGGCGGCCAGGCGCGCCGTGATCAGCGAGCCCGACTGCAGCGCGGCCTCGACCACGAGCGTGCCGCGCGCCAGCGCGGCGATGATGCGGTTGCGCTGCGGGAAGTGCTCCGCGCGCGAGGGCGTGCCGGGCGGGTACTCGCTCACGATGGCCCCTTGCGCGGCGATGCGCGCGGCCAGCTCGCGGTGGCGGCTCGGGTAGACGAGATCCGGCCCCGTGCCGGTCACCGCCACCGTGGGCCCGCCGCCTTCGAGCGCGCCCTCGTGGGCGGCCGCATCCACGCCGATGGCCAGCCCCGAGACGACGGTCAGGCCCGCCTGCGCGAAGGCCCGCGCGAAGGCCCGGGCATGCGCGCGCCCGGCCGGGGTGGGCTGGCGGCTGCCCACCATGGCCAGCAGGCGGCTGTGGGCGGCGCTGGCGCACAAGAGCGCAGCGTCGCCTTGCACGTACAGCAGCAGTGGCGGGTCCGGGGCGTGCAGCAGCAGTTCGGGGTAGTCCGGCGCCCCGAGAGGCAGGACATGGCACTGCGGCTGCTGGCGCCAGCGCCTGGCGGCCAGCAGCCGCGCCTGCTCGGGCGCGCCAGGCCTGGTGCGCCAGGCGCTGGCCGCGCGTGCGCCGGCCAGCCTGGCCACCTCGTCGGCACCCAGTTGCGCCGCCACCAGCGGCGAGCCGCAGGCACCCAGCAAGGCACGTGCCGCGGTGCGCGACAGCCCGGGTGTGTGGGCCAGGCGGTGCCAGGCGTCGAATTCCGAGTCGTCCATCGGCCGCGGCCGCGCGTGCGCTCAGGGCTGGGTGAGGCGGTCCCCGACGCGCACCGGCTCGCCCACCTCGAGCACGAGCGCATAGGACACGCGCTCGAAGACGCGCACGAGCATGACCGTGCCGTGGCGCTCGTCGGGAAAGCGCAGCAGCGGCCCCTTCGGCGCGACGGGATCGGCCACGCGTTGCCCGGTGCGCCACAGCGCCAGCACGTGCCCGCGCTCCATGCCGTCGCGGTTGCCGCGGTTGAGCACCACGAGCTGCTTCTGGCCGGCGCTCAGGCCCTCGCCGGCGATGGAAACGATCCGCGCATCCACCGGGGCGCCGGGCGCACGCGGCACGAAGCCCTCCCAGTCCGCCGTCTCGGCCACCGCGAGCCGGTCGCCCACCGTAGCCTCCAGCCGGGTCTGTGTCAGGCGCAGCGCGGCCGGCACGACTCCCGGCCGCGCCGAGGCGCTGGGCTCGGAGTCGCCCGGCCGGATGGTGCGTGCGCGGCCCACGAATCGCGCCTCGTAGCCCAGCACCTCGCCGGTGGTCGGGTCGCGCAGGGGCACGGGCTCGCGAAAGACCCGGTAGTCCTGGTTCGGGCCGACCTCTCCACGTACATAGGCGATCTCGCCCTGTGAC
Source organism: Rubrivivax sp. (assembly GCA_040400855.1). GTDB lineage: Bacteria > Pseudomonadota > Gammaproteobacteria > Burkholderiales > Burkholderiaceae_C > Rubrivivax. Next base: position 4,286 of record JBBAPJ010000020.1, on the reverse strand, counting down.
AGCAACAGCCGGCCGTCCAGCGCCCCGACGATGCGCGGGGCCTGCGCCAGCTCGTCCTTGCCCAGCACGACCGTCTCGCTCAGGAACGGGGCCAGCGCGCGCGTGGACACGGGTGCGATCGGCGACGCCGGCAGGGGCTGCGCGCGCGCCCTCGGTGAGACACGCTGGGTGGGCAGGCCCGAGCCGGTGTCCTCGTCCGGGGCAGAGGCCCCCGTCCCCTGCGAAGTGGCGACCACCAGGCGCGCGCGCGCCTCGTCGCGCACGAGCACCAGGGTCTGGCCGGGGTAGAGCCGGCCCGGATCGGGCACCTGTTCCCGGTTCAGGCTCCACAGCTCGGTCCAGCGCCAGGGCGACTTGAGGAAGAGCCCGGCCAGGCTCCACAGCGTGTCGCCGGGCTTGACGGTGTAGCGCTGCGGGGCGTCGGCAGCCAGGTCGGCCAGTGCCACCCCGGGCTGCGCCTGGGCGGCTGCGCTCGCGCAACCCGCCACCAGGGCAAGGGCCACAGGCACGACACGCAGCCACGCGAGCCGCCCGGCATGCGTGCGGCCACTGAGCTGCGTTCTCCCTGCTGTGGAATGGCGTCTATTCGGTGCCACAATTCCGCCTGCGCGACCCGTGAGGCAAGCGGCATTGTGCTCCTTCGGGCCCCCGTGCCGCAACGATCGCCCGCACCGTACCTGCCCCATTGCCCATGGCCCAGCTGTCGATCCTGAAGTACCCCGACCCGCGCCTGCGCACCGTGGCCCAGCCGGTGGCCGAAGTCGACGAGCGCGTGCGCCGTCTCGTGGACGACATGCTCGAGACGATGTACGCCGAGGAGGGCGTGGGCCTGGCGGCCACGCAGGTGGACGTGCACCTGCGCGTCATCGTCATGGACACCTCCTCGGAGCGCAACCGGCCGCTCGTGCTCATCAACCCGGAGCTCACCGAACGCAGCGAGGAGCTGGGCTTTGCCGAGGAGGGCTGCCTGTCGGTGCCCGCCACCTACGACCGCATCGCGCGCCACGAGCGCGTCACGGTGCGCGCGCTGGACCGCAACGGCCAGCCCTTCGAGCTCCAGGCCGAGGGCCTGAGCTCGGTGTGCATCCAGCACGAGATGGACCACCTCGTGGGCAAGGTCTTCGTCGAATACCTCAGCCCGCTCAAGCGCGACCGCATCCGCACGCGGCTGCTCAAGCGCGCGCGCGAGGCGCAGCGCGTCTGAGCGCGCCTGCGCCTGGCGCCCTGCCGAATCCGGCCCCGATGCGCGTCGCCTTTGCCGGCACGCCCGAGTTCGCGGCGCAGGCCCTGGCCGCCTTGCGTGCAGCCGGGCACGAGATCGTGCTCGTGCTCACCCAGCCCGACCGCCCGGCCGGACGCGGCATGAAGCTGCAACCCAGCCCCGTCAAGCAACTGGCCCGGCAGGCGGGCCTGGCGGTGGTCGAGCCGCGCAGCCTGCGCCTGGACGGACGCTGGCCCGACGAGGCGAAGGCGGCCGCGCAGGCCTTGCAGGCGGCGCAGCCCCAGGTGATGGTGGTGGCCGCCTACGGGCTGATCCTGCCGGGCTGGGTGCTCGCGCTGCCGCCACGGGGGTGCCTGAACATCCACGCCTCGCTGCTGCCGCGCTGGCGCGGTGCCGCGCCCATCGAGCGCGCCATCGAGGCTGGCGACGCGCACACGGGCGTGACCATCATGCAGATGGACGAGGGGCTGGACACCGGGGACATCCTGCTCGAGCAGGCCGAGCCGATTGCGGCCGACGACACCGGCGCGAGCCTGCGCGAGCGCTTGTCCGGCCTGGGCGCGTCGCTGGTCGTGCGCGCGCTGGACGAGGCGGCTGCCGGACGGCTCGTGCGCCGGCCCCAGCCGGCCGAGGGCGTGTGCTACGCCGCCAAGCTCGCCAAGCACGAGTCACCCATCGACTGGCGCGCCCCGGCGCAGGCCATCGAGCGCCGTGTCCGTGCCTTCGACCCCTTTCCGGGCTGCGCCTTCGATTGGCAGGGCGAGCCGGTCAAGCTGTGGCGCGCCGCGGCGTGGCCCCCACCCCAGGTGCCGGCCGAGCCCGGCACGCTCGTGGCGCTGGAGGGCGGGCGCCTGGGCGTGGCCTGCGGCGACGGCGTGCTCGAGCCGCTCGTGGTGCAGCGTCCCGGTGGCGTGCGCGTGCCGTTCCCGTCGTGGCGCCAGGCGGTCGCGCGCGAGGGCTGGCACGCCGGTGTCCGGCTGGCGCCACCAGCGGCGCAGCAGCAGCCCTGAGCCGGCGGCCGCCGGCGCGGTCGCGGCATCATGGCCCTCAAGTCCCTGCGCGGGCGCGCCGATATCCCGGAAGCTATGCCTGCACCCGCCGTCCTGCGTCCGTTGCCCTTGCTGCTGCTGGCGGTCACACCGATCCTGGCCAGCTGCGACCTGCTGGGCATCGAGCCCGCCTCGGCCATCGCCGAGCGGCGCGACGCTGACGGCAAGGCCATCGGTGCGGCCTGCCGGCACGCTGGACGCGCGCTGGAGGATTGCTTCGCGCTCAACCGCAAGGCCGACAAGGCTGCGGTCTACTCCGGCTGGAAGGAGATGAGCGACTACATGCGCGAGAACAAGGTCCCCGAGGTGGCGCCTCAGCTCACGGCCGACCGGCTGGCTGCGCGCGACGCCGAGGAGGCCCCGGCGCGCCCCGGCACGAAGCGCTGACAGGCCGCACGCCCTGCCCGGTGACAATCGGGCGATGTCGCCCGGTTCCGCACACGACCCGCCCCTGCCGTTGAGCGCGCTGTGGCGCAGCCCCGACTTCCACGCGGGCATGCGCGACATGGCCGTCCTCGCCCCGGGCATCTTTGCCTGGGGCCTGGTCACGGGAGTGGCCATGGCCGGCTCGGGCATGGGCCTGCCGCTGGCCCTGGCGATGTCGCTGCTGGTGTTTTCCGGCAGCGCGCAGCTGGCCACCATGCCGCTGATCGTCGCCAGCGCGCCGCTGTGGGTGGTGTGGCTCACGGCGCTGTGCGTGAACCTGCGCTTCGTCGTCTTCAGCGTCACGTGGGCCCGTTACCTGCGCGTCCTGCCCCTGGCGCAGCGCCTGCGGCTGTCCTACTTCGCCGCCGACATGAACTTCGTGCTTTTCCTGCGCCGCTACCCCGAGCCGGTGCCGGCGCCGGGGCAGGTGGCGTACCTGTGGGGCACGGTGCCGCTGAACTGGGGCGCCTGGCAGCTCGGATCGCTGCTGGGCATCTTCGGGGCGCACCTGGTGCCGGCGCACTGGGGCCTGGGCTTCGCCGGCACGCTTGCGCTGCTGGGCCTGATGTGCTCGCTGCTCGGGCCGCGCCCGACCTGGGTGGCCGCGGCCGTCTCCGGGGCGGCGGCGGTGGCCGCCTTCGCGCTGCCGCTGAAGCTGCACATCGTCGTGGCCATCGCCGCTGCCGTGGCTGCCGGGGCGGCGATGGAGCGCCTGGCGCGCGCGCCGGCCTCGCCTGCCGGGGGCACGCGATGAGTCTGGCCGAGGGGCTCGTGGCCATCGTGGGCCTGGCCCTGCTGTCGATCCTCACCCGGGGCCTGTTCTTCCTGCTGCCGCGCGAGGTGCCGCTGCCCGGGTGGCTGGACCAGGGCCTGCGCTACGCGCCGCTGGGCGCGATGGCGGCCATCGTCGTGCCCGACGTGCTGACGGACCAGGGCGGCCTGCTGACCACCCTGGCCGACGCGCGGCCGTGGGCGGCGATCGCCGGCGCGGCCTGGTTCTTCTGGCGCCGCGGCATCCTCGGCACGATCCTCAGCGGCACGGCCGTGTTCCTGTCACTGCGCCTGGGGCTGGGCTGGTAGCGCCCGCGCAGCGCGCCGGGACACCACCCCCGCCTAGAATCGGCTGCATGGACGTCATCCGATTCGCCGACCTCGTGGCGCGCGGCCAGGTGGCCGGCAAGCGCGTGTTCATCCGCGCCGACCTCAACGTGCCGCAGGACGAAGCCGGCCGCATCACCGAGGACACGCGCATCCGCGCCTCGGTGCCGTGCGTGCAGATGGCGCTGGAAGCCGGTGCCGCGGTGATGGTCACCTCTCACCTGGGCCGCCCCACCGAGGGCGAGTTCAAGCCCGAGGATTCGCTCGCGCCGGTGGCGCAGCGCCTGTCTGAGCTGCTGGGCAGGCCGGTGCGGCTCGTGGCCGACTGGGTCGACGGCGTGGAGGTCGCCCCCGGCCAGGTGGTGCTGCTGGAGAACTGCCGCCTCAACAAGGGCGAGAAGAAGAACGCCGAGGAGCTCGCGCGCAAGATGGCGCGGCTGTGCGACATCTTCGTGCACGACGCCTTCGGCACCGCGCACCGCGCCGAGGCC
>JBBAPJ010000019.1:0-37655 GCA_040400855.1 Rubrivivax sp. | reverse complement strand
GGCCTGTACGCCACCAACTTCGGCGGCGGGCAGGTGGACATCACCAGCGGCAAGTTCGTGTTCTCGGCCAGCCAGGCCTGGTGGGTCGAGAACGGGCAGCTGCTCTACCCGGTCAAGGGCGCCACGATCGTGGGCAACGGCCCCGAAGCGCTCAAGCGCGTGACGATGATCGGCAACGACCTGAAGCTCGACGCGGGCGTGGGCGTGTGCGGCAAGGAAGGCCAGAGCGTGCCCGTGGGCGTGGGCCAGCCCACGCTGCGCATCGAGGGTCTGACGGTGGGCGGCACGGCCTGAGCGCCGCAGCCGGCCTCAGCCCCCCGAGGCAGCCGATGTGCCCGCGCCCTGCGGCCGGGACACGAGCCACAGGCCCGCGAAGGTGAGCGCGCCGTTGAGCACGAGCAGCTCCAGCCCGATCTCGTAGCCGCCGAACCAGGCGCGCTGGTTCGCATCGACCACCGCGCACAGCAGCGGCGCGGCCAGCGCCACCCCTGGCACGAGGCGGTCGCGCACGCTGCGCCGCGTGAACAGGCCAAAGACGAACAGCCCCAGCAGCGGGCCGTAGGTGTAGCCCGCGATCTTGAGGATCAGGCCGATCATGCTCGGGTCGTCCACCGCGCGAAAGCCCAGCACCAGGGCCAGGAAGAGCGCGGCGAAGGCCAGGTGCACGCGCTGGCGGATGCGCCGCTTCTTCGCCTCGTCCCAGTTCTTGCGTGCCTCCATGCGCAGCAGGTCGATGCAGGTGCTGGAGGTCAGCGCCGTGAGTGCACCGTCGGCGCTCGGAAAGAGTGCCGAGATGAGCGCCACGATGAAGACGAGCTGCACCCACGCGGGCAGCTGCTGCATCACCACCGCCGGGAACAGGCGGTCGCCCCGCTCGGGCATGCCCACCTGCTGCGCCAGCAGGTGCAGCAGCCCGCCCAGGAAGAGGAACAGCGCCACCACCGAGAACAGCACCACCGACAGCACGATCACGTTCTTCTGCGAGTCGCGCTGCGTGCGCACCGAGATGCTCTTTTGCATCATCTCCTGGTCCAGCCCCGTCATCGCGATCGTGATGAAGGCGCCCGCCACGATCTGCTTGAGCCAGAAGGCGCGGCTCATCGGGTCGGTGCCGAAGACGGTGGCCAGGCCCGCCTCGCCGATGCGCGACAGCCCCTCGGGGGCGGACAGGTCCAGCCGCCCCAGCAGCATGCCCGTGCACACGAGAAGGCCCCCCACCATGCAGGCGGTCTGCAGCGTGTCGGTCCACACGATCGTCTTGACGCCGCCCTCGAAGGTGTAGAGCACGATCATGAGCACGAGCACCGCAGCGGTGAGCCAGAAGGGCACGCCGAAGGACTCCAGGATCAGGTCCTGCAGGATGCGCACGACCAGGTACAGACGCGCGGTGGCCCCCAGCGTGCGCGACAGGATGAAGAAGCCCGCGCCCGTGCGGTGCGAGCCGGGCCCCAGCCGCTCGGCCAGGAAGCCGTAGATGGAGGTGACCTGCGTGCGGTAATACAGCGGCAGCAGCACAAAGGCCACGACGAAGTAGCCGATCACGTGGCCGAGCACGATTTGCAGGTAGGTGAAGCCGTTGGCACCCACGAAGCCCGGGACGCTCACGAAGGTCACGCCCGACAGCGAGGTGCCCACCATGCCGAAGGCCACCAGGCCCCAGTGGCTGCGGCGGCTGCCGATGAAGAAGTCGGCGCTGCTGGCCCCGCGGGAGGTGCGCCAGGCCACCGCCAGCAGCAGCGCGAAGTAGCCCAGCACGATGGCCAGCAGCAGGGAGGGGGACACGGTGGGCGGTGCCTGCGTCAGTTGCCCGGTGCGGGGACGGGGCGAAGCGGCAGGCCGGCGGCCTGTGCCGCGAGCGTGCCCACTTCTTCGTAGATCGCCACGATCGTCTCGCGCGTGCGCGGGTGCACGCGGTTGGACAGCAGCACGTGAAAGGCCCCCGAGGCGCGGTCGATCCACATCGCGCAGCCGGTGAAGCCGGTGTGGCCCGCGCTGCCGGCCGGGTAGCGCGCGCCGCGTGCGCGCGAGAAGGTGGACTCCGCGTCCCAGCCCAGCGAGCGGCGGTCGGCCACGGCGGCGGGGCTCGCCACCTCGAGCATGCGGGTCACGGTCTCCTGCGAGAGCACGCGCGCCCCGTCGAGCTCGCCTCCGCGCACGATCATGCGCGCAAAGCGCGCGAGGTCGGCCGCGGTGCTGAACAGGCCCGCGTGGCCTGCCACGCCGCCCATGCGGCGCGCCGTCGGGTCGTGCACGTGGCCGCGCAGCATCACGGGCCGTGGGCCGGGGGCGCCCGGCTCGGCGGGGGTGCCGCCGGCCACGGGCGAGTCGCTCCACTCGGTGGGCACGAGCCGGGGCAGGGCGTGGCGCGACAGCGGCAGGTAGCCGCTGTCGCGCATGCGCAGGGGCCCGAAGATCCAGTCCTGCGCGAGCACGTCCAGCGGCCGGCCGGCCACGCGCGCAGCGATGTGCCCGAGCAGGATGAAGTTGATGTCCGAGTAGCGGAAGAAGGTGCCTGGCGGGTGCGTGGGCACACTCGCGCAGGCGCGCTCGAGCGCGGCCTGCGCGCCCTGCCAGGGCTGCGCCAGCGACAGGCTCGCGAGCAGCCCCGAGGTGTGGGTGAGCAGGTGGCGCAGCGTGATCGCGCTGCCGCCGGCAAACTCACCCAGATGACGGCTCACGGGGTCATCGGGGCGCAGGAGGCCTTCCTGCATCAGCCTGGCCACGACGGTGGCGGTGCACACCACCTTCGTGAGCGAGGCGCAGTCGTAGACCGCTTGCTCGTCCAGCGCCTCGGGCGCAGGCTCCAGCGCGCGCAGCCCGACGGCGCGGCACCACGATGCGCCGCCACGCTCCACGTGCACCACCGCGCCGGGCATCCGGCCTTCGGCCACGCCCTTCTCGAGCACCGCCTGCAGCCGCTCGAGGGCCCCCCGGTCCAGTTGCGAGCTGGCTGCGGCCGGGGCCCCATCGGCGCCCGCGGCCGTGCTCGCGCGCGGGTGGGCATGCGAGCTTGTCACGAGCAGCCCTGCGACGGCAGCCGCACTTTGGCACCACGCGCGGCGCGACCACGCCGCACGCCGGGCCGGCCCGGCGTGCCACGGCGGGCGTGGACGACGGATGAAGGGGTCATGGGGCACGGGTTCACACGCGGCGGCGGCAGGGGCTCGGCCCCCACCGGGCCGGCAGACGGAGCATAGCCGCCAGGGTTGGCGCACGCCTCGCCGCAAACCTCGATCGGCACCGGGCGCCGCGCGTGCTACATTCAGTACATGCGATTTAACGCACGCCCCTTTTATTTTGCGTACTTTTGGTTCTCGTGCCGCCCGGCGGCTGGAGAGGACAACGCATAAGCGAAAGCAGCGTCCCGAACCAGACAAACCGCCGGCAACCCCGGCGGTTTTTTGTTTTCCGGGCCCCCGAGACACCACCCACCCCGACGCACGACGCACATCCCCGAGGAGGACTTCCGATGCCGCACCGCCCCGCTCCGACCGCTGCCGAGGACTGGTATGCGCACACCGAGAAGACGAGCCGCATCGACGACCAGCGCATCCGGCAGGTGACGCCCTTGCCGCCGCCCGAACACCTCATCCGCTTCTTCCCGATCGCGGGCACGCCGGTGGAGCAACTCGTGGGCGACACGCGCCAGGCAGTGCGGCGCATCCTGCAGGGGCAGGACGACCGGCTGCTCGTGATCATCGGCCCGTGCTCGATCCACGACCCGGCCGCCGCCCTCGAGTACGCGCGGCGCCTGTTGACCGAGCGCAGCCGGTTTGCCGACACGCTCGAGGTCGTGATGCGGGTGTACTTCGAAAAGCCCCGCACGACCGTGGGCTGGAAGGGGCTGATCAACGACCCGTACCTGGACGAGAGCTACCGCATCCACGAGGGGCTGCGCATCGCGCGGCAGCTGCTGCTGGAGATCAACCGCCTGGGGGTGCCTGCTGCCGGCGAGTTCCTCGACACGATCAGCCCGCAGTACATCGCCGACCTCGTGAGCTGGGGCGCCATCGGCGCACGCACCACGGAGAGCCAGGTGCACCGCGAGCTCGCCTCGGGGCTGTCGGCGCCCATCGGCTTCAAGAACGGGACGGATGGCAACATCAAGATCGCGATCGACGCGATCCAGGCCGCCGCGCGCCCGCATCACTTCCTGTCTGTGCACAAGAACGGGCAGGTGGCGATCGTCGACACCGCGGGCAACCCGGACTGCCACGTCATCCTGCGCGGAGGCAAGGCCCCGAACTACGACGCCGCCAGCGTGGCCGCAGCCTGCCGCGAGATCGAGGCGGCCAAGCTGCCGTGCCGCCTGATGGTGGACTGCAGCCACGCCAACTCGAGCAAGCAGCATCAGCGCCAGGTCGACGTGGCGCGCGACCTCGCAGCCCAGGTCGCCGGCGGCAGCCGCTGCATCTTCGGCGCGATGGTGGAAAGCCACCTGAACGGCGGCGCGCAGAAGTTCAACCCGGGCCAGGACAACCCGGCGCACCTGGCCTATGGCCAGAGCATCACCGATGCGTGCATCGGCTGGGAAGACTCGCTGCAGGTGCTCGAGACGCTGAGCACGGCGGTACGCCAGCGGCGCGGGCGCTGACGCAAACGGGCGGCGGGAGCCGCCTCATGCCTGCGCGGGCCGCGGCCCTGGCACGGGGCGGGCTCAGTCGGGCTGCTGCGCCAGGCGCTGGCTGCGCCAGTAGACGTCGTCGCCCCCGCGGCCGTCGAGGTTGGCGCGGTTGAGCACGCGCGCGAGCACGAAGAGCAGGTCCGACAGGCGGTTGAGGTACTGGCGCGGCGCCTCGTTCACGGGCTCGCTGGCGGCCAACGTCACGAGCGCCCGCTCGGCGCGCCGCGCCACCGTGCGGCTCACGTGCGCAAGCGCGGCGCTGCGCGTGCCGCCAGGCAGGATGAACTCCTTCAGGCGCGGCAGCTGCGCGTTGTAGCGGGCCAGCGCCTCATCCAGCCGCGCCACGGCCTGCGCCTTGAGCAGCTCGTAGCCGGGAATCGAGAGCTCGCCGCCGAGGTTGAAGAGCTCGTGCTGGACGGTCACGAGCAGCTCACGCACGTCCTCGGGCAGCGGCTCGGCCAGCAGCACGCCCAGCGTGGAGTTGAGCTCGTCGACCTCGCCCATCGCGTGCACGCGCAGATGGTCCTTGGACACGCGCGTGCCGTCGCCCAGGCCCGTGCTGCCGTCGTCGCCGGTGCGCGTGGCAATCTGGGTCAGACGGTTGCTCATGGGTGCGGGCTGCGTGAAAGTCTGAGGGCCGCGGATGGTAGCAGCGGGGCCATCGCAGGCGGCCTTGCTCCTAGAATCGCCCCACGACGCCAGCGCGCCGCCCGCACGCACCCTGTCGAGGAGACGATCGCCATGAACGCACCCCTGCCCAGCCACGCGATGCCCGTCGTCGAGCCGCGCCCGGTGCCCGCTGCGATGCTCGAGGCGCTGCGCGCGCAGTTCGGCGAGCGCTGCTCCACCGCGCAGGCGGTGCGCGAACAGCACGGGCGCGACGAGTCGCCCTTTCCGGTCACACCGCCAGAGGTCGTCGTCTTCTGCGAGAGCATCGAGGACGTCAGCGCGGTGCTGCGGCTGGCCGATGCGCACGCCGTGCCCGTGATCCCCTACGGCACGGGCTCGTCGCTGGAGGGCCACCTGCTGGCGGTGCAAGGCGGCGTGAGCGTGGACGTGAGCCGCATGACGCAGATCGTGCAGCTGCACCCGGAGGACCTGACGGTGACGGTGCAGGCCGGCGTCACACGCGAGCAGCTCAACCGCGAGATCCGCGACAGCGGCCTCTTCTTCCCCATCGACCCCGGCGCAAACGCGAGCCTCGGCGGCATGGCCGCCACGCGCGCCAGCGGCACGAACGCCGTGCGCTACGGCACGATGCGCGAGAACGTGCTGGGCCTGACGGTGGTGACAGCCTCGGGCGAGGTCATCCGCACCGGCACGCGCGCCAAGAAGTCCAGCGCCGGCTACGACCTCACGCGTCTCATGGTGGGCAGTGAAGGCACGCTCGGGGTGATCTGCGAGGTCACGCTCAAGCTGCACCCGCTGCCCGAGGCGGTGAGCGCCGCGATCTGCCAGTTCCCCGACGTCAACTCGGCCGTGCGCGCGACGATCCAGACGATCCAGATGGGCGTGCCCATCGCACGCTGCGAGCTGCTGGACGCCAACGCCGTGCGCGTGGTGAGCGCGCACAGCCAGCTCGGCCTGCGCGAGGCCCCGATGCTGCTGATGGAATTCCACGGCAGCCCCGCTAGCGTGAAGGAGCAGGCCGAGACCGTGCAGGCCATTGCCGCCGACTGCGGCGGCCAGGACTTCCAGTGGGCCACGACCCCGGAGGAGCGCACGCGGCTGTGGACGGCACGGCACAAGGCCTACTTCGCCGGCATGGCGGCCAACCCGGGCTGTCGCTCGGTCACCACCGACACGTGCGTGCCGATCTCGCGCCTGGCCGAGATCATCGACGCGTCGGTGACGGATGCCGACGCCTGCGGGCTGCCCTACTACATCGTGGGCCACGTGGGCGACGGCAACTTCCACCTGGCCTACCTCGTCAAGGACGGTGACGCCGCCGAGCGCGCCACCGCCGAGACCCTGTCGCAGCGCATGGTGCAGCTCGCCATCGCGCTGGGCGGCACCTGCACGGGCGAGCACGGCATCGGGCTGCACAAGATCGGCTTTCTCGTCGAGGAGGCCGGCGAGGGGGCGGTGGCGATGATGCGCACCCTCAAGCGCGCGCTGGACCCGAAGAACATCCTCAACCCGGGCAAGATCTTCACGCTCTAGCGCGGCTGTTGCGGCCGAGCCGGTACGTCGGTCTTGGGGCCGGCGAGCCCGCGACTGTGAGACGATGGGCCGGATGAACCGCAACGTGCTCCTGCTCGCGTTCTGTCAGGGCATGTTCCTGACGAACAACGTCACCTTCATCGCGATCAACGGCCTGATGGGCCTGGCACTGGCCCCCGTGGGTTGGATGGCAACGCTGCCGGTCATGGGCTACGTGGTGGGAGCTGCGCTGAGCGCGCCGATGGTGGCACGCGTGCAGCGCGCCCACGGCCGCAAGCGCTCGTTCCAGATCGGGCTGGTGGTGGCGATGCTGTCGGCGGCGCTGTGCGCCTACGCCGCCTACTCGCGCCAGTTCTGGCTGCTGGTGGCGGCCACGCTCGTGGCGGGCTTCTACAGCGCCAACGCGTCGCTGTACCGCTTTGCCGGGCCGGAGCTTGCGCCGCCGGCCTTCAAGGAGCGGGCGATCTCGCTCGTGCTGGCCGGCGGCATCATCGGCGCCTTCATCGGGCCCAACCTGGCCAGCGCCACGCGGCTGGCCGCGGGGGAGCCCTTCGTGGGCTCGTACCTGGCCCTGATACCGGTGGCGCTGGCGGGTCTGGCGGCGCTGTCGTTCATCCGCTTTCCCGAGCACCACGCGCCGGCGCCGGGCGCGAGCTCGGGGCGCTCGGTGGCCGAGCTCGCGCGCCAGCCCGTCTTCATCGTGGCCGTGGCGGCCGGCGCGCTGGGCTACGGCGTGATGAACCTGCTGATGGCCGCCACGCCGATTGCCATGCAGCAGTGCCAGCACCCCTTCGAGCGCGCCGCGCTCGTGCTCGAGTGGCACGTGCTGGGGATGTTCGTGCCAGGCTTCTTCACCGGGCACCTGATCAAGCGCTTCGGCGCACTGCCGGTGATGGGGGTGGGCGCCGGGCTGAACCTGCTGTGCGTGGCGGTGGCCCTCTCAGGCGTGGACCTGATGCAGTTCCTCGTCGCGCTGGCCGTGCTTGGCGTGGGCTGGAACTTCCTGTTCACCGGCGCCACGACGCTCTTCACCGAGGCCTATCGGCCCGAGGAGAAGAACAAGGCGCAAGGCGCCATGGACACCTGCGTGTTCGCGACGATGGCCGTGACGTCGTTTTCTTCCGGTGCGCTCGTGACGACGCAGGGCTGGACGTGGCTGAACATCGGCTCGCTCGTGCCCATCGCGCTGGTGTCCGGCGCGCTCCTGTGGCTCGCCGTCGTCAGGCGTCGCCTGCGCCCAGGCGCTCCAGCAGCCCGTTGAGCTCCTCGAGCGAGCCGAAGGCGATCGCGATCTCGCCCGTCTCGCCGCGTCGCGTGCGGCGCTTGACGCGGATCTCCACCGCCGCAGCCAGCCGGTCAGCCAGCTGTTCCTCCAGCCGCACCAGGTCGCGGGGCTTGTCGGCCTTCATGCGCAGCAGCGGCTGCTGGCGCCCGGGCTTGAGCGTGGCGGCGACGAACTTCTCCGTCTCGCGCACCGAGAGCTTGCGCGAGGCGACCTCGGCCGCAGCCAGGATCTGCTGCGCGGGCTCCAGCGCCAGCAGCGCGCGTGCGTGCCCCATCTCGAGGTCCCCGGCCATGAGCATCGCCTGCACGGGTTGCGCCAGGTGCAGCAGCCGCAGCAGGTTCGTCGCCGCGCTGCGCGAGCGGCCGATCGCCTGCGCGGCGCGCTCGTGCGTGAGGCCGAACTCGCTCACCAGGCGCTGCAGCCCCTTGGCCTGCTCCAGCGGGTTGAGGTCCTCGCGCTGGATGTTCTCGATGAGCGCCATCGCGGCGGCCGCTTCGTCGCCGACCTCGCGCACGTGCACCGGCACCTCGGCCAGGCCCGCCAGGCGTGCAGCCCGGAAGCGCCGCTCGCCGGCGATGATCTCGTAGCGCCCTGACTCGCGCGGCCCGACGGGGCGCACGAGCACGGGCTGCATCACGCCTTGCGTGCGGATGCTTTCAGCCAGCTCATAGAGCGCGCCCTCGTCCATGCGCGTGCGCGGCTGGTACTTGCCCGGCTGCAGCCGATCCAGCGGCAGCGAAGTGGGCAGCTGCTCGGCCGAGCCTGGCTCGGCGACCTGCGGGCCCAGCAGGCTCTCCAGGCCGCGCCCCAGGCCCTTGGGCTTCTTCGTCACCATGCGTCCACCATGGGGCGCGATTGTCCACCACGGCGAGGCCGCTGCGCACTGTCGCGCGCGGCCCCAGCCGGTGCGCACCCCTACTGCACGACGACCACGAGGGTCGTGCGCCCGGGCAGCTTCACCCCCTGGCGCCGCCAGGCCGTCTGGCCTGCGGCCACCGTGTCCTCGCGCCAGGTGTGGGTCGTCGCACCCCAGCCGCCCGCGAGGGTCGGCGGCTCGAAGGGTCGGCGCCAGGCCTGCTGGGCGAGATCCACCGCGGCCAGCTCGTAGTCGCCCTCGCGCCGAGCGGCGAAGCGATAGCCCTCGGGCGTGCCGAAAGCGGGCAGCGCCCCGAACACGCTGGCCCCCAGGCGCGCGAACTCCGTCTCGAAGCCGGGCCCGCCCAGGCGCCGCATCAGGCCGTCCACGCAGGCGTAGCTGCTGCCAGGCAGGCTCGTGCCGCAGTCGGTGACGAGCGCGCGTGCCAGGCCCAGCCCGTAGCGCCGGTTGAGCCAGGCCGCGAATGCGCCGCCCAGGTCGTAGTGCGGCACGCCCAGGCGCTGCCACTCGATGAAGCTCACCGCACCACCTGCGGCCAGGTAGCCGGGCAGGCGCACGTCGGTGATCTTGTTGTAGGGGCGTCCATCGGGCTGTGCGAGCACGCGCGGCGTGACGATGTCCTCGCTCATCATCGCGCTGGTCTCCTCGAGCCAGGCCTCGTGCGTCACGCCCCGGCGCACCATGCGCTGGTAGTTGTTGACCATGTGCGTGGCCTCGTGGATCAGGGTGGAGGTCAGGAAGCTCAGGTCCACGCGCAGCTGGCTGGCTCGAACGAAGATCACGAGGGCCTCGTTGGAGTCGGGGCGTGCGCTGGCGCGGTACTTGTTGACGCTGCTGAAGTAGCCCGCCCAGCCGCTGGAGTCGGGCGCATCGATCAGCGCGATGTGGATGTCCTGCAGCGGCGCGTCCTCGATCAGGTTGGCCCAGCCATGGGGACCCCAGGCGTCGCCCAGCAGCGCCGTCAGCCGCGCCAGGCCGCCTGAGGCCCCGCAGGTGGCGGCCTGCATGGCCTGAAGGTCGGCGGGCGTGACATGGCCGATGGCTGCCGCGTTCGGATCGACCCAGAAGACGGCGCGCCGGCCCCCGCCCACGGCGCACTCGCCCTGGGCCGTGGTCATGTAGGGCGTGCGCACGCCGAAGGTGTCGAACCAGGTTCGCGCGCGGCCGAGCCACGAGGGGGCGCCTGCGGCGATCCCGGCCTCGGGCATGGCCGCGTGCGCGTCGGGCGGCTTGGGCACGAGCCGCGTCTCGCGGTCCACCCGATGGCTGGCCGCTGCGACCCGTGCGTGCGCGCGATCGTGCGCGGCACGCGCGCTGGCCGCCGTGCCGGGGTGCCCCGCGGGGGTCGCCGAAGGCGCAGCGCCGGCACCTGGATCCGCCTGGGTGGGTACGGCCACCGCGGGCTCGGCCGCGACGCCGGGGGCGGGCAGCGTCGCGCTGCCGGCGTCGGACCCGTTCGAAAAGAGCATGAGCACGCGCTGGCCGGGTGTCAGCCCGGTGACGGACAGGTCGACCGTGGCCTCGTCCGGGCCCGGGTTGCTCACCCGCCACAGGCCTACTCCCGGGCCACTCCAGCGCCCGTCGGTCGCAGCCGCGCAGTGGGCGCCGCTGCAGTCCACCGCGAGCGCGAGCGGTCCATCGGGTGCCCCCGCGGCACCCTTGGCAGCCAGGCTGGCGGCCTGCTCATCCTCCGGTGCGGCCTGGCCCCCCCCGCCACAGGCCGCCAGGCCGACCGCCGCGAGGAGCGTACAGGCGGCTGCACACAGCCGCCACACCGGTGTTTCCTGCGCTGCGCGCCCTGCCTGCTGCTGCCGCATCCCCATCTGCCTCCCGGCGCGCCGCAGGCATCTGGCGCGCTGCGGGTTGCGCACTCGGCGACGTCTGGGCTTTGGCTTATGCTCGGCCGCACGTCGGGCGGGTCCCATCCCGCAGACGGTGAAGGGGCGTGCGCGATGTCAACGAAGGTCTTTGTCGACGGTCAGGAAGGCACCACGGGGCTGCAGATCCACGAGATGCTGGCGCGCCGCGACGATGTGGAGGTGCTGAGGATCGACCCCGAGCGGCGCAAGGACGAGGCCGAGCGCGCGCGGCTGCTCAACGCCGCCGATGTGGCCTTCCTGTGCCTGCCGGATGAGGCGGCACGCGCTTCCGCGGCGCTCGTCACGAACCCGCGCACCTGCGTGATCGATGCGAGCACCGCGCACCGCACGGCGCCGGGATGGGTCTTCGGCCTGCCCGAGCTG
Source organism: Rubrivivax sp. (assembly GCA_040400855.1). GTDB lineage: Bacteria > Pseudomonadota > Gammaproteobacteria > Burkholderiales > Burkholderiaceae_C > Rubrivivax. The sequence continues at coordinate 26,463 of JBBAPJ010000019.1, read as the reverse complement.
GCGCCCGGCCAGCGTGATGCACTGCGCCGCGCCACCCGCATCGCCAATCCGGGCTGCCACGCCAGTGCCTTCATCCTGCTGCTGCGTCCGCTCGTGGACGCGGGCCTCGTGGCGCCGACGCTGCCTGTGTCGGCCACCTCGATCACCGGCTATTCGGGTGGCGGCAAGAAGATGATTGCGCAGTACGAGGCCGCTGCGCAGCCTGGCGGGGATGCCGGCCTGTCGTCGCCGCGCCCCTATGCGCTGGGTCTGGCGCACAAGCACCTGCCGGAGATGATGGCGCACACCGGGCTGCAGGCGCGGCCGCTGTTCCTGCCGGTGGTGGCCAGCTTCTACAAGGGCCTGGCGGTGAGCGTGCCGCTGCACCTGTCGCAACTCGCCTCCGGCACCACGGCCGCGACGCTGCAGCGCGTCTTGGAGGACCGCTACGGCGGCGAGCGCTTCGTGCGCGTGATGCCCCTGTCGGATCCGGCCACGCTCACGCAGGGCTTCTTCGACGTGCAGGCCTGCAACGGCACGAACCGCGCCGACATCTTCGTCTTCGGCGGCGAAGGCCAGGCGCTGCTGATCGCGCGGCTGGACAACCTGGGCAAGGGTGCGAGCGGTGCCGCCATCCAGGCCATGAACGTGCGGCTGGGCTGCGACGAGGCGACGGGGCTCGCGGCCTGACCCCACGCAAGGCTGCCCGGCAGCCTTTGTGTCGTCAGTGAGCGCCCGCTTCGTCGCCGGGATGCAGGCGGTAGTGGTAGCCGTAGGCCTCGACGAAGCCCAGGCGCCGATAGACCTTCAGCGCGGGTGCATTGCCGGCATCGACCTGCAGGTAGCCGATGCGGGCGCCAGCGTGCTGCGCCAGGCGCAGCACGTGCGCGCACAGCGCCGTGGCCAGCCCGCGCCTGCGTGCACCGGGCGCGGTGTAGACGTCGTACAGGCCCGCGAGCTCGCCCTCGCGCGCCACCTGCGCACAGGCCAGCACGGTCGCCGGGGACGTGGCGCCCAGCCCTGTCGCATCGCGCCAGACACGGCCCTGGTACGGCACCGGGCTGGTCAGCAGGCGCTGCGCGTGCGCCGAGATCTCGCCCGCCGTCGATCCCCGCAATGCGCCCACGGCCGCCGCATAGGCCTGGGCGCCGGCGGGCTCGTCCCGCACCCCGGGGGGCGCGTCGAAGTTCGGCAGCTGCGCCAGCGCGGGGTGCACCATCACCCGCGTCGCGTCGTGCACCTGCCAGCCGCGCGCGGCCAGCGCCTCGTCCAGCCCGGATGGTGCGCTGTAGGGCGTGATGCGCACATACAGTGGCAACCCGGCCTCCCGGTACAGGCGTTCACACGCCGCCAGCTTGTCGTCGAGTGAGCGCTCACCTTGCGCCAGAGCGTTCACACATCGAGCCCGCTTGGCCTTGCCTGGCAAGCGACGCAGGAGCCAGCCATCGAGCTCGAGCTGTTCGGGCGGCTGGCTCGCGCGCAGCCCGGCAGCCTCCACCTGCGCCACGAGTGCCGGGCTCAGGCCAGGTGGCAGCGGATCGACGACGCACGCGCTCAAGCCGGCCCCTGCTGCACGCGCTGGATCATCTCGCGCGCGAACGCGAGGTAGGCCTGCGCCCCCTTGGACGAAGGATCGAACACCAGCCCGGGGCGGCCGTAGCTGGGCGCCTCGGCCAGCCGCACGTTGCGTGGGATCACGGTGTCGAAGACCTTGTCGCCGAAATGCGACTTCAGCTGCTCGCTTACCTGCTGCTGCAGCGTGATGCGCGGGTCGAACATCACGCGCAGCAAGCCGATCAGCTTGAGCTCGCGGTTGAGGTTCGCGTGCACCTGGCGCACCGTGTTCACGAGGTCCGTCAGGCCCTCCAGCGCGAAGTACTCGCACTGCATCGGCACGATCACGCCGTGCGCGCTGCACAGGCCGTTGAGGGTGAGCAGGCTCAGCGACGGCGGGCAGTCGATGAGGACGAAGTCGTGGTCGGTCGCCACGGCCGCCAGCGCCGTGCGCAGACGCTCGTTGCGCCGCTCCAGGCCGACGAGTTCGAGCTCGGCTCCCGCGAGTTCGCGGTTGGCACCCAGCACGTCGTAGCCCCCCGCTTGACTGCGCTGCCTGGCCTCGGCAATGCCGGCGGCCTCGAGCAGCACGTCGTAGACGCTGAGCTCGAGCTGGCGCTTGTCCACACCCGAGCCCATGGTCGCATTGCCCTGCGGGTCGAGGTCCACGAGCAGCACGCGCTGGCCGACCTGGGCCAAGCCGGCGGCGAGGTTGACGGCAGTGGTGGTCTTGCCCACCCCACCCTTCTGATTGGCCACACAGTAGATGCGCATCGACGCTCCGGGGTTCAGGGGGCGGCCAGCTTGATGCCGAAGCCGATCAGGCAGGCCCCGGCCGCACGCTCGAGCCAGCGAGCCAGGCGCCGATGGGCGCGCACCTGGGCGCTGACCCGATCGGCCAGGGCGCACAGCACCAGGCAGTAGGCCGCCGAGATCAGCGCGATCGTGGCGGCCATCGCACCGAAGGTCACGAGGCCGCGGTGGCGTGCCGGATCGATGAACAGAGGGAAGAAGGCCATGTAGAAGACGATCGCCTTCGGGTTGAGCAGCGTGATGAGCAACGCCTGGCGCAGGTAGTGCCCGGGCGTGATGCGAATGGGCATGGCCGAGCCTTCGCGCCGCACGAGCAGCTGCAGCCCGATCCACGCCAGGTAGGCCGCGCCGGCGTACTGGATGGCGCCGAACCAGCCTGGGTGTGCGGCCAGCAGTGCAGCCACGCCCCCCACCGCCAGCCACAGCAGCACCTGGTCACCCACGAGCACGCCAGCGGTGGCAGCGGCACCGGCGCGCATGCCGCCCTGCGCCGTCGAGGTCAGCAGGGCAAAGGTGCCCGGGCCGGGCAGCGCCAGGAACAACAGCACGGAGGCGCAGAAGGTGCCGAAATCGGAGATGCCGAGCATCGGTCAGGCGGCGGGGCGAAACGGTCAGGAAGCGAAGGTGGGGCGGCGGGACTCGGGGCCTGGCCGGTGTGCCGGCACCTTGTGCACGGCCGAGCCCGGCGCGTGGGCCCTGCGCGGACCACCCGTGCCCGGCGGCCCCGCTAGCGGGGCGACGGGCCGTGCGGATGCGCCTGCCAACGCGCGAGCGCGGCCGCGAAGCCCTGCTCGATCAGGCGGGAGCGTATCGCAGTTTCGTCGTCCGGCGTGAGCTGCGGCGTGCGCGACAGCACCCACAGGTACTGGCGCGTGGACTCGCTCACCACGGCGTAGCGCCCATCGGGGGCAAGCTGGACCACCCAATAGTTGCCCCAACCCACCGGCAGCCAGCGGATCCATCCCGGCAGGAAACTGACCTCCAGCTGCGCAGGCGAAAGGGTCGTGCCGCGCAGGGCGCCGATGGGCCGAGCGCGACCGACGGCCTCGTCCATCCGACCATCGGCTGTGCGGCAGCGGTTCGTCACCTCGACGCTTCCGTCGGGCAGCTGGCGGTAGGTGGCCGTCGTGTCGCTGACGCACTGCGACTGGAAGCGGTTCGGGAACAGCGCCACCTGGTACCACGTGCCCATGTAGGGCGGCACCTCGAGGCTGGGCAGCGACTGCAGGGGCGCCAGGCCCGGTGGCTGTGCGGGCGAGGCGTAGGGCGCGGGCGAGACCGCCAACAGGCAGGCGGCACCCGCGGCGCCGACCCAGGCCTTGAAGCCACTGGCGGGCCTGCCAGCCCCCAAGGCCCCGCCCCGCCTCGCCGCGCACGCGGACGCAGCGCGAACCCAGCAAGCCTCGCCCCCCGAAACCTGCTTCGTCCTCATTCCCGCCTCCGCATCCATACGAGGCAGCGCTGCGCCTGCAGGCCCGGCACCGCCAGTTGTTCCACGTGAAACACTTCCACCTGTGCCGGCAGCTCGGCGATCTCGTCGCCAGGCACCTGGCCCTTCATGGCCATCCAGACGCCGCCCGCAGCCAGTTGCCGCTGGCTCGCGTGCACGAAGTCGGCCAGCGATGCGAAGGCACGGGAGGTGACCACGTCGAAACCGCCCCCGTCCAGAGCAGCCGGCAGCGCCTCGACGCGCGCGTGTTCGGCGCGCAGGTTGCGCAGCCCGAGCTCAGCCGCGACCTGCCGCACGAAGCCGGCCTTCTTGCCCACGGCGTCGACGCAGGTCACCTCCAGATCGGGCGCCACGATGGCCAGCACGACGCCCGGCAGCCCGGCGCCACTGCCCACGTCGAGCAGCCGCCCGGCAGGGGCAGGCACCGGCTCGCACGACCCGGCCCCGCCGGGTGCGCCGGTTGCCAGGGGCACGCCCGAAGGTCCGGCGGACCCGATCCGAGGCGCCAGCCGCTCGCGCCGCAGGGCTGGCCAGACCGCCAGGCTGTCGAGCAGGTGCTGCGTGAGCATCTGACCCGGCTCGCGCACGGCAGTCAGGTTGTAGACCCGGCCCCAGCGCGACAGCATCGCCAGGTATGCGAGCAGGCTGGTCTGCTGGGTGGGCGCAAGGGCGAGCCCGAGCGCGTGCGCTCCGGCCTCCAGGCGCCCCGCCAAGTCGGTCGGCACCGACGGCCCCGCCGACGCCGGCACCGCGCGGTGCATGGATCGGCCGGGCCCTGCGGACGACGCTCGCCTCACGCGGCGTCGCCGATCAGGGACCGCAGCCGCCCCTTCTTCAGGTGCACGAGCAGCAGCGAGACTGCCGCAGGCGTCACGCCCGGCACGCGCGAGGCCTGGCCGAGCGTGCGCGGTCGGTGCTGGGCGAGCTTCTGGCGCACCTCGAAGGACAGGGCGCGTACGGCGCCATAGTCGAGGTCCTCGGGCAGCGCCAGGTTCTCGTGGTGCGCGGCGCGCGCGACTTCCTCGTGCTGCTTGTCGATGTAGCCGGCGTAGCGCGTGGCGATCTCGAGCTGCTCGACCACCGCATCGGCCAGCGGTGCGCCGAGCTCGCGGGCCAGTGTTTCACGTGAAACACCCGCCTCGGGGCGGGCCAGGGCCGCGATCTCGGCCACGGTGTCGAAGCCCACTCCCGGCCGGCGCAGCAGCTCGAGCAGGCTGTGCTCGTGCTCCAGCGGCTTGCCCAGCAGGCGTGCCGCCTCGTCGGCCGCCAGCACGCCAGGGTGCACCCAGGTCGTGCGCAGCCGTTCGGTTTCACGTGAAACAGCGTCGCGCTTGCGGTTGAAGGCATCCCAGCGCACGTCGTCGACGAGGCCGAGCCGCCGACCGGCCTCGGTCAGGCGCATGTCGGCGTTGTCCTCGCGCAGCTGCAGCCGGTACTCGGCGCGGCTCGTGAACATGCGGTAGGGCTCGGTCACGCCGCGCGTGATGAGGTCGTCGACGAGCACGCCGAGGTAGGCCTCGTCGCGCCGCGGCAGCCACGGCTCGCGGCCGCTGACCTGCAGCGCGGCATTGACGCCGGCGTACAGGCCCTGCGCCGCCGCCTCCTCGTAGCCGGTGGTGCCGTTGATCTGCCCAGCGAAGTAGAGGCCGGCGATGGCTCGGGTCTCGAAGCTGGGCTGGAGCCCGCGCGGGTCGAAGTAGTCGTACTCGATCGCGTAGCCCGGGCGCAGGATGTGCGCCTGCTCGAGGCCCGCAATCGAGTGCACGGCCGCGAGCTGGATGTCGAAGGGCAGGGACGTCGAGATGCCGTTGGGGTAGAACTCGTGCGTGGTCAGGCCCTCGGGCTCGAGGAAGATCTGGTGGCTCGACTTGTCGGCGAAGCGGTTGATCTTGTCCTCGATGCTCGGGCAGTAGCGTGGCCCCACCCCCTCGATGACACCCGTGAACATCGGGCTGCGGTCCAAGCCGCTGCGGATGATTTCGTGCGTGCGGGCGTTGGTGTGGGTGATCCAGCAGGGCAGCTGCTGCGGGTGCTGGTCGGGGCGGCCGAGGAAACTGAAGACGGGCACCGGCCCGTCAGGTGCGCGGCCGTCGGCGCCGGGCATGCCGTCGCCGGGCTGCGCCTGCAGCCGGGAGAAGTCGATCGTGCGCCCGTCGATGCGCGGCGGGGTACCCGTCTTCAGGCGGCCCTGCGGCAGCTTGAGCTCCTTCAGGCGGGCCGACAACCGCACGGCGGGGGGATCGCCGGCGCGGCCGGCGGCGTAATTCTGCAGACCGACGTGGATGCGCCCGTCCAGGAAAGTGCCGGCCGTGACCACCACGGCACGCGCGCTAAAGCGCAGGCCCGTCTGCGTGACGGCGCCCGTGACGCGGCCGCCCTCGACCATCAGGTCGTCCACGCCGGCCTGGAACAGCCACAGCCCCGGCTGATTCTCCAGCCGTCGCCGGATGGCGGCACGGTAGAGCACGCGGTCGGCCTGCGCGCGCGTGGCGCGCACGGCCGGGCCCTTGGAGCCGTTGAGGATGCGGAACTGGATGCCGGCCTCGTCGGTGGCCTGCGCCATCGCGCCGCCCAGGGCATCGATCTCCTTGACGAGGTGGCCCTTGCCGATGCCGCCGATCGAGGGGTTGCAGCTCATCTGGCCCAGCGTCTCGATGCTGTGCGTGAGCAGCAGCGTCGAGCAGCCCATGCGCGAAGCGGCCAGCGCAGCCTCCGTCCCGGCGTGTCCGCCGCCGACGACGATGATGTCGAAAGCTTTCGGGAACAGCATGGAGGTGGGGCTCGTGCAGCGAACCCGCCATTCTAGGTGGGCGGGGCCGACACTGCACCGGGCCATCGGACCAGGTCAGCGGGGGCACCTGCACCGGGGCAGATGGCTCAGGGTGCGGTTTTGAACTATCGATTAGAACATTCCAATAGCCAATCATGATGATCGACCCTTCCTCGCCACCGGCCGGGCAGCGTACCGGCCACCCAGGCGCCGCGGCCTGCCGCAGCGGCTGCGGTGCGTGCTGCGTGGCACCTTCGATCAGCTCGCCGATCCCGGGCATGCCGCAGGGCAAGCCCGCGGGCGTGCGCTGCGTGCAGCTGGACGACCAGGCGCGCTGCCGGCTCTTCGGCCGCCCCGAGCGGCCCCGGGTGTGCGTGTCGCTGCAGCCGGCCGCCGCAATGTGCGGGCCCGATGCCGTGCACGCCCTGCGCTGGCTCGCGCATCTGGAGGCGCAGACGGCGCCAGGGGCCGCACCCGGCGCGTAGCATGGGCCGGGCCTGCGGGCGGGTCAGCCCGCCGCGCCGCCGCTCACTTCACCGCCGTCTGGCGCAGCGTGCGTGCGATCCACGCCAGGCTACCCAGGGCGAGCACCGCACACACGAGCAGCGGCACGAGCGCGTCGAGCACGCCGGGCGCCTCGCCCTTGAGCACGCGCGTCATCAGCGTGATCTGCGCCAGCGCCGGCACCCACAGGTACCAGGGCTCCTCGCCACCACGGCCGAAGACCTGCACCAGTGGCACGAGGTTCACGGCCAGCAGCACGAGGGTGGAGTTGGCCTGCGCCTCCTTGAAGCTCTTGCAGCGGATCGACGTGACCATGAGCACGGCCGCCAGCGCACCGGCCAGCGGCACGAGCAGGGCGAGGAACCACAGCGCCTCGCGCGGGCCGAAGCGGAACATTGCCGCCAGCAGCTCGCTGCGCAGCAGCCACTGCCCGGGCAGGAAGCTCAGGCAGGCGAGCACCGCCACGAGCATGCCCAAGCTCGCCACCGCCGCCCACTTGCCCAGCGTGAGCGCAAACGGCGAGGCGGGCGTCATCAGCAGCGGCTCCAGCGACCCGCGCTCGCGCTCGCCGGCGGTGGTGTCCAGCGCCGCATTGAAGCAGCCGTAGAGCACCGCCGTCATGACGAAGAAGGGCACGATGAAGGCCAGCTGCGCGCCGCGCGAGGCCGGGTCGGCGAGGTCGCGCTCCTGCACGTCGAGCACCTCCAGCGCATCGGGCGCCACGCCTCGCGAGGCCAGCCGCAGCTGGCGATGCTCCGAGGCAAATCCTCGCAGCAGCCCGACGAGCCGGCGCGCGCTGGCCTGTGCCCGCGAATTGTTGCCATGCGAGATCACCTCGAGTTCGGGTGGCTCGCCTCGCGCCAGGCGCTGCTCGAAGTCGGCCGCAACGACGAGCACGGCGTCGCCGAGCTTGCTGTCCTGGAGCTGGCGCTCGTAGTCGGCCGGCGCGGCCTCGATGCGCTGGGTCTGTCGCTCCAGGTAGTTGCGCAGCGTCGGCGCGTGCTCCAGGCCCACCACCACGACCTGGCGCGACTCGGCGCGCTTCTCGATGTCGGAGACGAGTGCCGACATCAGCACCAGCGTGAGCGGGCCCAGCGCCACCGAGCTCAGCAGCACCATCAGCAGCGTGCGCCGGTCGCGCAGGGCATCGACGAGTTCCTTGACGAAGGCAATCCAGGCGGCGTGCATCAGGCGGCCTCCTCGAGCCGGGCGGCAGGCGCAATGGCTTCGGGAAAGGCCAGCGCGACGAAAGCATCCTCGAAGTCGGCATGGCCGGTGTGCGCGCACAGCGCAGCGACGGTGCCGTGCGCCACGGTGCGGCCGCCGGCGATCACCACCACCTCGTCGCACAGGCGCTCCACCTCCTGCATGATGTGGGTGGAGAAGACGATGCACTTGCCGTGCTCGTCGCGAAGGCGACGCAGCGCCTCGCGCAGTGCGCGCGTGGCCAGCACGTCCAGCCCGTTGGTGGGCTCGTCGAGCACGATGTTGGGCGGGTCGTGCACGAGTGCGCGGGCCAGCGCCGTCTTCATGCGCTCGCCCTGGCTGAAGCCCTCGGTGCGGCGGTCGAGCAGCCCGTCCATCTCGAGCACCTGCGCCAGCGCCTCGGCGCGTGCGCTGGCAGCTTGCCGCGTCATCCCGTGCAGGCAGCCGTAATAGACGATGTTCTCGCGCGCGGTGAGCCGCGTGCTCAGCCCCTTGGCATCGCTGAGCACGCCCATGCGGGCCAGGGCCGCGGCCGGGCGCGCCGCGACCTCGATGCCGTCGACCTGCACCGACCCGGCGTCCGGCGCGATGAGGGACGCCGCCATGCGCAGCGTCGTCGTCTTGCCCGCGCCGTTGGGGCCGAGCAGCCCGGTGATGCAGCCGTCTGCGGCCGTGAAGCTCACCCGGTCCACCGCCTGCACGCGGCGGGCACGTCGGCCCCGGCCCTGCACGAAGGCCTTGGACAGTTCGTTCACGACGATCATCGCGTGCTCCCGTTCGAGGCCCAACCCGGCGCCTGCCAGGCGGGCGGCCGTGGCACGCCCCGGGCGCAGTCGGTGGCCACCGCCAGGGCTGCGGTGTCGTCCTCGGCCTGGATGAAGCGCACCGCCGCATCGCGCAGGCAGCCGGTGGCCAGCACGCCGTGGCCGGCCTGCTCGACGACGACGTGGCGCGCCTGGGCGCCCAGCGCGCGCGCCACGCGCTCGCCGTGGCGCGTGGGCGTGGCCGGGTCGGCGCCGCCGGACAGCAGCAGCGTCGGCGCGGGGGCCGGGCCCAGCGTGTAGAAGTCGGCCGGCACGGTGCCACGCGGCCAGTCGCGGCACACCTCGCGGTAGGTGAGGAGGTTGGGCTCGGCAAAGGGCGTGGCGCGCACGGCCTCGGCCGCAGCAGCAGGTGTGATGCGCGGCTCGTCCTCGGCGCAGATGACGGAGAAGTGCTGCCCCTCGGCCAGGCGCAGGTCGCGCCGGCCACCGCCCAGCGACCCGCCCAGGCCCACGAGCGGGGCCAGGTGCCCGCGCGCGGCCTGCGACACCGCGTGGGGCAGGCCCGCAGCCAACGCCGGCGCGTACAGGGCCGGGCGCACGAGCGCCAGCGCCATCCCGCGCGTGAGCACGAAGGGCTCCTCCAGCCCCGTGGCAGGGTGCGGTGCCGACACGCGACGCGGCAGGCTCGCCAGCAGCGTCTGCCAGTCCGCGCGCAGTGTCGGGTAGCGGGCCTTGCAGCCGGCATTCGCCTCGCAGGCTCCGAGCATGGCCTCGAAGGCCGCATGCGTGTCCGTGCCGAAGGCCAGCGGCAGCGCCATGTCGGGCGGAGCCACGCCGTCGAGCACGGCGCGCCGCACGGCCTGCGGGAACTGGCGCATGTACTCGAGCCCGGCGCGCGTGCCGTAGGAGCCGCCCACGAGGTTGATGCGCTCGGCCCCGAGGGCGCGCCGCACCGCGTCCAGATCCTGCATGGCCACTGGCGTGGTGTAGTGGCGCAGGTCGCCATGCGGCAGCTTGCCCAGTTCCTGTCGACACGCGGCCAGGCGCGCGTGCGCGGCGGCCGTATCGGCCAGTTCGGCCAGCGGCTTGTGCAGGTCCGGCTGCGGGCACTCCAGCGGGGCGCTGCGCCCGGTGCCGCGCTGATCCACGAACACGAGGTCGCGCCGCGCACCCAGCCGCGTGTACTGCCCCGACAGCACGCCTGCCAGCGCGATCGCGCTCTGGCCAGGCCCGCCGGCGAGGAAGAAGACGGGGTCGGGCCGCTTGTGGCGCGCCAGCGCCGGCAGCACCGCAAAGTGCACGTCGATCTGCGTGCCCTGTGGGGCGGCCGGGTCCAGCGGCCGGCGCACCGAGCCGCACAGCGCCGGGTACTCCACCCCGCGCAGGCGGCAGGGCTTGAGAGTGGCGCCCCCCGCGGCCGCACCAGGGGCGGGGGCGGGGGCTGGGGCGGGGGCCGCAGCCGCAGCGTGAGCCGGCGGCAGGACCCCAATGCTCATGGCCGCGGCCAGCGCAGCCAGAGAGGTCCGGGGCACGTGGATCTTGAGCAGGCGCATGGCCCCATTGTGAGCGTGCGCAGCCTCACCGGCGGGGGCCGACGGACGAACGGGCCCTTCGGCGCCACGAGCGACGGGCTGCCCCACATGAACGGTGCGCTCAGCCGCGCGACTTGAGCACGGCCTCGCAGGCCGCGCGCTGGCCGTCGGCGGGGTCCACCGCCGCGCATACGCCGTCGAGCTGGCGGCGCAGCCGCTGCAGCACAGCAGCCTGGCTGCCGGCCTTGTTCCACTCGTTGAGTTTCGTGCCCACGCGCTGCAGTGAGCGCGCACTTCTTTCGTAGAAGGCCCCCTTGTCGGCCGCGGCTTCCGTGAAGAGCTGCGCGGCCGCCTTCTCGATGCGTGGGGCGTCCTGAGGCGCGAGGTCGACGAGCGCGCTCAGGTATCCAGCCCCCCACTGCAGCCGGGTGGCCGGCCCCACGGCCTTGTCGAAGGAGGCCTGGTACCAGCGCAGCGCCTCCTCGGTGCGGCCCTGGCGGCGCAGGTTGCCGGCCAGCTGGCTCATCAGGTAGTAGGCGGAGTGACTGCGCGCCAGGTTGGCCTGCAGCAGCGCGTCGCTGTCGGCCCACAGGCCGGCGCGCGCCAGCGCGTAGGCGCCGGCAGTGACCACGGCCTGACGCTCGTAGCCGTCGGTGATCTCGCGGTCGAAGCGCTGCACCGTCTCGCGCGCCTCGCGGACCAGCGCGGGCGGCAGGTTCGGCTGCATCGCGTCGCGCGCCTGGCCGAGCCGGGCAAGCTGGACACGACCGATCAGCGCGCTCAGCCGGTCGCCGCGCGACAACGTGGCATCGGATTGCAGCCGGGCCAGGGCGGCGTCGTAGCGCTCGGCCAGCGCGCGGCGCTCGGCCCCCTCCTCGGGGGCCAGGGCCTTGACGATGTCCGACACCTCTGCCGCGAGCACATCCAGGTGCGCGCGCGCAAGTGAGGGCTCACCCAGGACGCGCTCGACCCGCTGCCGCAGCGCACCATCGGGCTTCAGGCCCTTGCCGTCGTCGCTGGCGCCCAGCGCCTTGAGCCACAGCCGCGTGGTCGTCTCGGCATCCCCGGCCGGGCTGCGCGCGGCCAGTTCGGCCAGAACCGCCGGGCGCTCGGCCGCGGGCACCGTCTGGCCCTCGTCGACCTCCCAGCCGTGAAACGCCAGCATGCGCCACTCGTTGGCCGTGAGCGTCTTGCCCGCGCGCGCGTCGGCCAGCACCGCCTTGATGCCGCGGCCGCCAGCCAGCCCGGCCTGCAGCGCGGCCATCATCTGCGCCGGGTCGGCGTCACTGGCCAGGCGCGAGATCTCCGCGCCGTCGGCGCCCATCAGGATCACCGTGGGATAGCCGCGCACCTTGAAGCGCGCGCCGAGCTTCTGCGCGCCGGGACGGTCACCGTCCACGTGCACGGCCACGAAGTTGCGCGCCTGCTGCGCGAAGTCCTGCCGGTTGAAGAAGGTGGCCTTGAGCTGGTTGCAAGGCGGGCACCAGGTGGCGCCCCAGTACAGCAGCACGGGCTTCTTCTGCTCGCGCGCCTGCGCGAACGCGCGGTCGATGTCGGCATCCACCGCGGCCGGCAGCCACGCGACGTTGGTCGAAGGCAGGCCCGGCGCCGCCGCAGCAGGCACAGTCCACAGCGCCAGCGCGAGCACGGCAGGCACACTCAGCAGGAACAGGCGAGACATCAGGCAGACCTCCATCGCAGGGCAACGATTCTGCGCGATGCGCGCCGGCCGCGCTTGCTCTATCCTGCGCCGGGCCCACCCACACCGCGCGCCGCTGGCGCCTGCTGCCATGGAACTGCTCGCCTCTCCCGAAGCCTGGATCGCCTTCGCCACGCTGACCGCGCTCGAACTCGTGCTGGGCATCGACAACGTCATCTTCATCTCGATCCTGGTGGACAAACTGCCGCAGGCGCAGCGCGAGTTCGCGCGCCGGCTGGGCCTGTTCATGGCAATGTTCATGCGCGTGGCGCTGCTGCTGGTGCTGGCCTGGATCGTGGGTCTGGTGGAGCCGCTGTTCACGGTGCTGAACCAGGCGATCTCCGGGCGCGACCTGATCCTGATCGTGGGGGGCCTGTTCCTCGTGTGGAAGGCCACCACCGAGATCCACGGCTCGCTCGAAGGCGAGGAAGGCCACGCCAGGTCGGCGGTCAAGGCCACCTTCGCCGCAGTGATCCTGCAGATCCTGCTGATCGACCTCGTGTTCTCGCTCGACTCGATCATCACGGCGGTGGGCATGGTCGACGACGTGCGCATCATGATCGCCGCCGTCATCACGTCGGTGGCGCTGATGCTCGTCTTCGCCGGAGCCATCGGGCGCTTCGTGTCGGCGCACCCGACCATCAAGATGCTGGCGCTGTCCTTCCTCGTCGTGGTGGGCGTCGTGCTCATCGCCGAGGGCTTCGACCACAAGGTGCCCAAGGGCTACGTGTACTTCGCGATGGCCTTCTCGCTGGGCGTGGAGATGCTCAACATCCGGCTGCGCAGGCGCTCGGCGCGCGCGGTCGCGCTGCACAGCCCCTACCAGGGCGGCGAAGGCCCGGCGCCCACGGCGCCAGACAAGCCCTGAGGGCACGGCAAGCCGTCACGCTGCCGGGCGCTCAGGCCTCGCGCAGGGGTGCCTGAGCCGGCTCGTCGGGCGCGGGCAGCGCGCTGGCGCGTGCCAGCGCCACCCAGGTCGCGAAGTCGATGCGGTGCGCCCGCACAGGGGCCGGTCGCAGCACCTCGAGCCGCCCGGCGAAGGGGTCGGCGCCCGCTTCGGCCGGCGCCTGCCGCGAGGCAGCCGTGCCCGTCCCGGGGTGAGCCACGATGACGCCACACTCCCGTGGAATCTCCTCGGGCTCGGCGATCCCCGCCCTGAGCACGTACCAGCACTGGCTGGCCAGCGCGAGGTAGGCGGCGCGCTTGTCGGGCTGCCGCAGGTCGGCCAGCAGGTCGGCGCGCCGCACCTTGATCTCGTGCACGAGCGGCTGTGCGCTGTCCTCGCGCGTGGTGTGGCGGATGGAATAGACGTCCGGGATCGCCTGCACCCAGCGCGCACGAGGCGATGCGCCGGCGGCGGGTTCCTGCGCGGGCAGCGCTGCGCGCAGCATGAGCCCACGCCAGACGATGCGCCCGTCGCGCTGCATCTCGCGCGCCACGCGCGCCACGAGCTGCTCGTGCAGGCTGCGCCCGCGCCGGTTGCGCGCCACCGTGCCCGCCAGCGCCTGCACGCCCTCGTCCGTCACGCGCAGCGTCTCGCGACCGGCACCATCGCGCACGCGCTCCAGCAGCCCCGCGGCCAGCAGCTCGACCTCCACCATGTCCTGGCTCGGCCACCCCGCCGAGCGCCACACCTCGCGCAGCCGCCGGCGGTGGGCAGGCGCAAGCCCCGCACCAGGCTCGCCGGCGCCGGCGGCAGGAAGGTCTGGCAGGTTCGGCCTGTCGGTCATCGGGCGTGCATGGGGACACGTGAAGGCGGCGGCACGCGCAACTTCGGCCGCCTTGAACCTTGCGTTCAACCGGGCCCGGCTGGCAGCGCGCGCCAATTGCCGCATCATGCCGTGCATGCACACCCTCCAACACCCCCGCACGGTCGAGCGCCTGGTGGCCGGCCGCGCCACCAGCGACGGCGCGGGCGTCAAGCTCGTGCGCGTGCTCACGCACGAGCTGCAGCGGCGCCTGGACCCCTTCCTGATGCTCGACGCCTTCGGCAGCGACAGCCGCGACGATTACATCGGCGGCTTCCCCGACCACCCGCACCGCGGCTTCGAGACCGTGACCTACATGCTCGAGGGCCGGATGCGCCACCGCGACTCGGCGGGCAACGAGGGGCTGCTCACGGGCGGGGCCGTGCAGTGGATGACGGCCGGGCGCGGCGTGATCCACAGCGAGATGCCCGAGCAGGATGACGGCCGCATGGAGGGCTTCCAGCTGTGGCTGAACCTGCCCGCGCGCGACAAGATGTGCCCGCCGGCATACCGGGACATCCCGGCGGCGGACATCCCCGAGGCGCAGGCCGAGGGCGTGACGGTGCGGGTGATCGCGGGACAGGCGCTGGGCGTGAGCGGCGCGATGCAGCGCCAGGCGACGGCGCCCACCTACCTCGACCTGCACCTGCAGGCCGGCGCGCCCTTTGCGCAGGCGCTGCCCGACGACCACAACGCCTTCGTCTACGTCTACCGCGGCGAGGTGTCGGTGGGCGGGGTGTCGGTGCCCCGGCAGCGCATGGCGATCCTGGCCAACACGCCCGGCTCGGACGGCGTGTCGCTCACGGCAGGGCCCGACGGAGCGCGGGCGATCCTCGTGGCGGGGCGGCCGCTGCGCGAGCCGATTGCCCAGTACGGGCCCTTCGTGATGAACACACAGGAAGAGATCTTCCGTGCGGTGGAGGACTTCCGCGCCGGGCGCCTGGCCTGAACAGCGACTGCATCGCCGAGGGCGCGCCGCGGCACGCGGGGCAACTCAGGCGCGGGCGGCGGCCGCCGCTCGCGCGAGCATCCCCGGCGGGGCGTCGGACACGGCCAGCGCATCCACCGCGGCAAGCATCACCACGGTGAGGAAGGCAGCACCCAGCAAGGACATGGCGCGGATGGCGAGGTTTGCGTGCTTCATGGTCGGCTCCTTTCGAGCGCAAGGGCCCTCGGCGGGCCCGGTGCACGCACTGTGTCGCCCGGCACCTGCGCAGCCAAGCCCTTTGCGACGAGCGGCATGTGCAGGGCCGCGAAGCGCCCTCAGGGCCGACGGGTGTGGGCCCGCAGACCCGCCCACTCGACCCACCAGGCCAGCGGCAGGTCGTTGACGATCGGATCGAGCACCTCGTGCTCGCGTACGTCAGCGCCCTCGCGCAAGCTGCGGCTGGACTCGAACCAGCCGCAACCCGCGGGCTCGTCGCCTGGGGCGCAGGCCATCGGTTCGGCGGTGCACGCCCCAGGCGCCGTGCAGGCCGGATGCATCGCCGCAACGCTTCGCTGCCCCCTGCCGCTTCGCATGGCCCCCTCCCTGGCGGGCGTGGCCGGCCCGCTCGGGCATCGTGCGGCGCGCGCGCGCACCGCACCATCGCCCCGAAGGCGGGGGCGCGGGGGCCCCTGGAAGGGGGAGGTCGGCCGGCGGTCAGCCGAAGGGTCGCACGCCGATCCAGGCGCCATGCGCCCAGAACGCGAACACCGCCCAGGCGGCCACGCCCAGCACCACGGTGACCGCCGTGTGCGAGGCCTGGCCGGAGGCGGCCGCAACACCGGCAGCGCGGTCGCGCGCACGCGCGGCCCGGAAGCTCAGCACGGCCCACAGCAGGAAGCCGCCGAAGAGCAGCAGGTCGGCCAGCGTGTTGTTGGACACCAGGTGTGCCAGGGCCCAGGCCTTCACGCCCAGCACCATCGGGTGGCCCAGGCGCGCCTTGATCGAATTGCGCGGCACGTAGGCCGCGGCCAGCAGCACGAAGGCTGCGAGCGTGAGCAGGCTTGCGAGGTGGCGCACCCACAGGGGCGAGCCCCACAGCACGGTGGGCTCCTGGCGAGCCTGCCCGTAGCCCCAGACGATGAGCACGAAGCCCACGACCGACACCACCGTGTACAGCCCCTTCCAGGTGTTCGCGCCGCGCTGCGCGATGAAGCGCTGGCGTGCACCTTCGGCGAACACGCGGCTGGAGTGCATGCCGAGGAAGAGGACGAGGCCGAGTACGAGCAGGGTCATGGCAGGGGGGCGGCTGGCGCGCGTGAAGGAGCCGGTGGAGGCAGCAGGGCTGGGCGGACAAGGTCCGGAGGGTTGCTGAGGCGAATTGTCCGGGCTGGCGCCTGGCGGCGCCAGTGCCCTGCTGACGACCGGGTGACGACCATCGGCCCGCGCGGTCGGCCGCCGCGGCGCGTCGCACCCGGCTGCGGCCCGCTATGCTCGCGAACATGAGCGATGTTTCCGCCGGAACCGGTCCGGCTGCGGCGAACGAACCGCCGGCGCGGCTGCACTGGGAGGACTTTCCCGTGGGGCACCTGGCGGAGTTCGGCCAGGTGCACATCCAGCGCGACGCGGTGATCGACTTCGCGCGCCAGTTCGACCCGCAGCCCTTTCACCTCGACGACGAGGCGGCTGCCGCCTCGCTCTTCGGGCGCCTGAGCGCCAGCGGCTGGCACACCGCCTGCCTGCTGATGCGCATGCTGTGCGACCACCACCTGCTGCGCACCGAGGGCCTGGGCTCGCCGGGCATCGACGCGCTGCGCTGGCTGCAGCCGGTGTACCCCGGCGACGTGCTGTCGGCGCGCCAGGAGGTGCTGGAGGCGCGCCCGATGCGCAGCCGCCCGCATGTCGGGCTCGTGAAGTCGCGCTTCACGGTCCTCAACCAGCGCCGCGAGGCGGTGATGACGATGGAGAGCTGGGGGATGATGCGCCGGCGCGACGTCCCGCCCCCTGGCCACGACTGACCCCTTGTGGAGAGCGCCCGCATGCGCATCGAGCACCTGATCGACGGCCGCCCCGCAGGCAGCGCCCGGTACTTCGAGACCGTCAACCCGGCCACGCAGGAGGTGCTGGCCGAGGTGGCGCGCGGGGGCGCCGCCGAGGTCGACGCCGCGGTGGCGGCGGCCAAGGCGGCCTTCCCGAAGTGGGCCGCCACCCCGGCGGCCGACCGTGCACGCGTGATGCGGCGGCTGGGCGAGCTCATCGCTGCGAACGTCGGCCCGATCGCGCGCACCGAGACGATGGACACGGGGCAGGTGATTGCGCAGACGGGCAAGCAGCTCGTGCCGCGCGCGGCCGACAACTTCTCCTACTTCGCCGAGATGTGCGTGCGCGTGGACGGCCACACCTACCCCACGCCCACGCACCTGAACTACACGCTCTTCCACCCGGTGGGCGTGTGCGCGCTCATCAGCCCCTGGAACGTGCCCTTCATGACGGCCACGTGGAAGGTGGCGCCGTGCCTGGCCTTCGGCAACACGGCGGTGCTCAAGATGAGCGAGCTCTCGCCGCTGACGGCCGCGCGGCTGGGCGAGCTCGCGCTCGAAGCCGGCGTGCCCGCGGGCGTGCTCAACATCGTGCACGGCTACGGCCGCGAGGCGGGCGAGGCGCTCGTGTCGCACCCGGACGTGCGCGTGATCTCGTTCACCGGCAGCACCGCCACGGGCGACCGCATCGTGCGCACCGCGGGGCTGAAGAAGTTCAGCATGGAGCTCGGCGGCAAGAGCCCCTTCGTCGTCTTCGACGACGCTGACCTCGCGCGCGCGCTGGATGCGGCCGTCTTCATGATCTTCTCCAACAACGGCGAGCGCTGCACCGCGGGCAGCCGCATCCTCGTGCAGCGTTCGGTCTATGCCGACTTTGCGGCCGCCTTCGCGGCGCGCGCGCGCAACATCCGGGTGGGCGACCCGCTGGACGAAGCCACCACCATCGGGCCGATGATCAGCCGCGAGCATCTGGCCAAGGTGCGGCGCTACATCGAGCTCGGGCCGCAGGAAGGCGCCACGCTCCTGTGCGGTGGCCTGGACGCCCCGGCGCTGCCCGGAGCCCTGGCGCAGGGGAACTTCGTGGCGGCCACGGTCTTCGGCGACGTCGACAACCGCATGCAGATCGCGCAGGACGAGATCTTCGGCCCCGTGGCCTGCCTGATCCCCTTCGACGACGAGGCCGACGCGATTGGCATCGCCAACGACACGCGCTACGGGCTGTCGAGCTACGTCTTCACCGAAAGCGTGGGCCGCGCGCTGCGCGTGGCCGCGGCCATCGAGGCGGGCATGTGCTTCGTCAACAGCCAGAACGTGCGCGACCTGCGCCAGCCCTTCGGCGGCACCAAGGGCAGTGGCGTGGGCCGCGAGGGCGGCACCTGGAGCCACGAGGTGTTCCTCGAGCCGAAGAACGTGGCCGTGAGCCTGGGCTCGCACCACATCCCGCACTGGGGCGTCTGAGGGCGACCCCACCCGCGCGAGGAACACGACGATGGGCAAGCTCGCACTGGCGGCCAAGATCACGCACGTTCCCTCGATGTACCTGAGCGAGCTGCCCGGGCCCCGCCAGGGCACGCGCCAGGATGCGATCGACGGGCACATCGAGATCGGCCGGCGCTGCCGGGCGCTGGGCGTGGACACGATCGTGGTCTTCGACACGCACTGGCTCGTCAACGCCAACTACCACCTCAACTGCGCGGCGGGCTTCGAGGGCCTGTACACGAGCAACGAGCTGCCGCACTTCATCTCGAACCTGCCCTACGCCTTCCCGGGCAACCCTGCGCTGGGCGGGCTGCTCGCGCGCACGGCCTGCGAGATGGGGGTGGAGACGCTCGCGCATGCGGGCACCTCGCTCGCGCCGGAGTACGGCACGCTCGTGCCGATGCGCTACATGAACGCCGACGGCCACTTCAAGGTGGTGTCGGTGTCGGCGCTGTGCATGGCGCACTACCTGGACGACAGCGCACGCCTGGGCTGGGCGCTGCGCCGCGCGGTGGAGGAGCACTACGACGGCACGGTGGCTTTCCTGGCCAGCGGGTCGCTGTCGCACCGCTTCGCCCAGAACGGCCTGGCCCCCGAGTACGCCTTCCGGGTCTGGAGCCCTTTCCTGGAGGCGCTGGACCGCGAGGTCGTGCAGATCTGGCAGCGCGGGGACTGGAAAACCTTCTGCGGCATGCTGCCCGAGTACGCGTCCAAGGGGCACGGCGAGGGTTTCATGCACGACACGGCGATGCTGCTGGGCGCCCTGGGCTGGAGCGGCTACGACGCGCCGGCCGAAGTCGTGACGCCTTACTTCGGCGCCTCGGGCACGGGGCAGATCAACGCCGTCTTTCCCGTCACGCCGCAGGACGGGCACGCGGTGCCGCAGCCGGTGGCCTCGCGCGCCACGGGTTACACGCCGGTATCGGCGCGGCTCTGAGAATCGACACGGGAGACCTGCGATGCCCCACCTCGTCGTGCTCTACACACCCGACCTGGAGCCGCAAGGCGCGATCGCCCAACTGTGCCGGCACCTCGCAGATACGATGGTGGCGCAGCGCGACGAAGCGGGCACCGCCGTCTTCCCAGTGGGCGGCGTGCGCGTGCTGGCCTATCCGGCCGCGCACTTCGCCGTGGCCGACGGCAGCGGCGAGCACGGCTTCGTCTACCTGAACCTGAGGATGGCGCGCGGGCGCAGCCCGGCGGTGCGGCAAGCGGTGGGCGAGGCGCTCGCGCAGGCCACGCGGGCGCACTTCGCGCCGCTGCTGGCGCAGCGCCACTTCGGCATCACGCTGCAGGTGGACGAGGGACAAGAGGTGTTCGACGCAAAGGTCGGCAACCTGCACGCCCTCTTTGCGGCGCGCTGAGCGGCGGGTCCGCCCGATCCTCAGCTCCCGTCCGCGTAGCGCTTGCCCGCCTCGAGCACGCCGGGCGTGCCGATGAGCGCGTTCAAGCCGTCGAAGTCGAGCATGCGTTCGCGCCACGGCGTGGTGCTGCCGTGCGCCTTCAGGCTCGCGTAGTAGCCCTGCAGCGTGTGCGCCACCGCACGCGCGGTGCCGCCGGGGAAGATGACGATGCGAAAGCCCCGCTCACCGAGCGCCTGCGCCGACTCCACCGGCGTCTGCCCGCCCTCGACCATGTTGGCCAGCAAGGGCACGCGCGCAGCCAGCCGTGCGCAGGCGGCGTCCATCTGCGCGGGCGTGCGAAGTGCTTCCACGAAGAGCGCGTCGACTCCGCAGGCGAGGTAAGCCTCGGCGCGCGCGAGCGCGGCCTCGAGCCCCTCCACCGCCAGCGCATCGGTGCGCGCCAGGATGAGCGTCTCGCGGCTCGTGCGCGCATCGAGCGCGGCGCGCAGCTTGCCGCACATCTCGGCCACCGGCACCACGCCCTTGCCCTGCAGGTGGCCGCAGCGCTTGGGAAAGGTCTGGTCCTCGAGCTGGATCATCGCCGCACCCGCGCGCTCCAGGCCGCGCACCGTGCGCTGCACGTTCAGGGCGTTGCCGAAGCCCGTGTCGGCGTCCACGATCACCGGCACGCGCACGCGCTCGGTGATGTGGGCCAGCGTGTCGGTGACCTCGCTGAAGGTGGTCAAGCCGATATCGGGGCTGGCCAGGCGCGTGTAGGCGATCGAGGCTCCCGACAGGTACAGCGCCTCGAAGCCGGCCTGCTCGGCCACCAGGGCCGACAGGGCGTCGTAGATGCCCGGGGCGAGCAGTGCGCGCGGCTCGGCCAGGCGCGTGCGCAAGGTGGGCGGGTTCGTCATCGGATCTCCTCCTGCGCCGGGTGGGCCGTGCGCGTCGCGTGTGCGGGGGGTGCCACGTTCACGCCGAGTTGCGCTGCGGCCGTGCGCGCAGCGATCCAGCCACCCGCCACCGCACTGAGCAGCCCGTTGCCCGACAGGTAGCCCCACACGGCATTGCCCGACACGCCGCGCGCCGCGCCGCCTGCGGCCAGCAGGTTGGGAAACACGGCGCCCTGGGCATGGCGCACGCGCGCATGCGCATCGATGTCGAGGCCGCCCTGGGTGTGGAAGAGCGCGCCCGTGACCTGGATCGCATGCAGCGGGCCCGCCAGGCGCGTGGGCGCAAGCGTGCGCGCCAGCGCGTCCGCGTCGCACCCGATCACCCGGGCCAGCGCCGGCACGTCAGCGGCGTGGCGCACGGCGCCTGCGGCCTCGGCGCCCACGAAGTCCGGAAAGCTGCGCCCGAGCGCGAGCAGCCGGTCGTCGAAGACGTTCCACGCGAGCCCGCCCGGCTGGGCCAGCACCTGCACGCTCGCCTCCGAGTAGCCCAGCGTCTCGTCATGAAAGCGCTCGCCGCGCGCGTTGACCTGCACACCGCCTTCGGCCATGAGCGCCCAGGTGATGAGCGCGCCTTGCGGCACCGCCCACGAACCATGACCCTGGTAGCCGCCCAGGTCGGCCAGCTGCGCCTGCAGCGCGCGGCCCCAGGCGATGGCGCTGCCGTCGTTGCCCGCGTGCCCGCCGAAGACGGCCTCGCGCATCTCGGGCAGCAGCTCGCGCACCATCTCGCGGTTGCCGCCGAAGCCGTTGCAGGCCAGCAGCAGCACGCTGCAGGCCAGGTGCTCGAGCGTGCCGTCGGGGCGCTCGTAGCCCACGCCGAGCACAGTCGGGGGTTCGGTGCCTTCGCGCACCCAGAGCTCGCGCACGAGCGCGCGCGTCACGAGCATCGCGCCAGCGCGCTCGGCCGCCTGCCCAAGGGCGGCCACGAGGGCCGCGCCGGTCTTCTGCGCCAGCGTGTGCATGCGCCGCACCGTGTGGCCCGGGTAGAGGAAGCCGTCGAGCAGCTCGAAAGCCAGGCCGTGGCGCGCTTGCAGGGCATCGAGCGCGGGCGCGATGGCCTCAGCGTAGGCCGCCACGAGGTGCGGCGCCGCCGTGCCCTTGGCCTTGGCCTGGATGTCTGCGGCCAGGCGCCGTGCCGAGTCGTCGTGCACGCCTGCGGCGCGCTGCACCGCGGTGCCTGCAGCCGGGATGAAGCCCGAGGACAGCGCCGTGGAGCCCTGCGGCTGCGCGTCGCGCTCGAGCAGCGCGCACTCCACGCCCGCGTCGCGCAGCATCAGCGCGGCCGTCAGGCCGCAGGCGCCCGCGCCGACGATGGCCACCGGCACCTCGGGCGTGCCCGCAGGCATGGCCGCGGCGCGCACGACCTGCGGGGCGCGCAGCCCGCCCCTCGGATCCGCCTGGGCCGCCACACCCATCAGGCCGTGGGCCGGTGCAGGTACTGCCCGCGCGGCTTGCCGATCACCTGCCCGCCCTCGTAGATCTTCATGCCGCGCAGGAAGGTCGCGTCCACCCGCGCCGAGAGCTCCAGCCCCTCGAAGGGCGTGTAGCCCTGGGTGGAGGGGGAGTCCTTCGCGGAGATGGTCCAGGTGCGGGCCGGGTCGACGATGGCGATGTCGGCATCGAAGCCCACGTCGATGTCGCCCTTGTGGTTCAGGCCGTAGCGCTGCGCCGGGTTCCAGCTCGTCACGCGCGCCATGTGGTTGTAGCCCATGCCGCGGCGCGTGCCTTCGCTCACGAGCGCGGGCAGCAGGTACTCGGTGCCGCCGAAGCCGCTCTTGGCCATCCAGATGTTGCCGAAGTAGTGGCGCGGGATCTTCGTCTCGTGGCGGCAGCAGGCATGGTCGGACACCACCCAGTCCAGCTCGCCCGCGAGCAGCGCGTCCCACAGGTACTCCACGTCCTCGCGCGGGCGAATGGGCGGGTTGACCTTGGCGAGCTCCGCGGCCTTGGACGTGATGTCGAGCATCAGGTGGCCGATGGTGACTTCGCGGCGGAAGTCGATGTGCGGGAACACCTCGGCCATCATCAGCGCAGCCTGCACCGCCTTGCGCGAGGACAGGTGCAGCAGGTTGATGTTGGGCAGCGCCGCCTCGTTGGCGAGGTAGGCTGCGATGAAGACCGCCAGCCCCTCGGAGTGCGGCGGGCGGCTCGCGTGGTAGGCCGGCAGCCCCTTGAGCGACTTGTCGCGCTCCACGAGCTTCGTGTAGGCGGTCATGATCTCCGCCGTCTCGCAGTGCAGGCTCAGCGAGATCTGGCGCGCGCGCTCGGGGAACTGCTCGCGCGCGGCCTGGATGCCGCGCATCACGAACTCGAAGTGCGCGTAGTCGTAGCGCTCGTCCTCGCCGATCATGAGGAAGTCGCGCTGCGAGTTGCTCGCGCCGTGCAGGCCGTGCGAGCCGTAGAACATGAAGATCTTGAAGCTCGACACGCCGTGCTTGTCGATGAGCATCGGGATCTCGTCGATGTGCTGGCCGTTCATCGGCGCGAGGTGGAAGCCGTAGTCGACATGGAAGCGGTTCTTCGCGATCTTCAGCACCTCGGGGTAGAAGGCCTTGTAGGGGCCGCCCTTGTTCAGGTAGTACTGGCCGGTGCGGAAGTAGTTCAGGCTCGAGGTGACGCCGCCCATCGCGGCGGCCTGGCTCTCGGTGACGGCGTCTTCGGCCAGCGGCGAGTAGATGCCCGCGTGCATGTGCGCGTCCACCACGCCCGGGAAGGCCAGGCGGCCACGGCCGTCGTAGACCTCGCGCGCACGGGTGGGGTCGATGCCGGGCGCAACCTGCGCCACGCGCCCGTCCTTGATGGCAATGTCGGCCTCGTGCACGACGTTGCCGTGGGGCCGCACGACACGCACCTGCCGAATCAGCAGGTCGAACTCGGGCCGGCCGGGCGCGTCGGCCTTTCGGGCGGCGCTGGCGCGGCTGGACGTCTTGGCAGAGGTGGTGGTGTTCATGGTGCGGTCTCCTTCGTGCGCGCTGCCAGCAGGCGCTTCTTGAGTTGGGGCAGCAGGCCGCCCGCCTCGACCATGTCGAGCAGGAAGCCGGGAATGGGGGCGCAGGGCAGCACGGTGCCGTCCGCGCGCACGACGGTGCCGGCGCGCGCATCGACGCGGATGGACTCGCCGTCCTCGATCTCGCCGGCGCGCGCGCAGCTCACGAGCAGCAGCCCGACGTTGAAGGCGTTGCGCAGGTACAGGCCGTTGAAGCTCGGCGCGACCACAGCCGCCACGCCCAGGTGCACGAGCACGCTGGCCGCCTGCTCGCGCGAGGAGCCGATGCCAAAGCGCGGCCCGGCCACGAGGACGTCGCCGCGCTGCACGCTGGCGGTGAAGTCGGGCCGCACGGACTCCAGGCAGTGCGCCGCGGTCACGTCGATGCCGTGCTTCATCGTCTGGCCCGGGGCGAGCTGGTCGGTGTCGACATCGGCGGGGAGCTTCCACGCCCGCGGCACACGACCTGCATTCCCGCTCATGCCAGCACCTCGCGCGGATCGGTGATCCAACCCCGCAGCGCCGAGGCCGCCACCGTGAAAGGCGAGCCGAGGAAGACCTGCGCGCTGGCCGCGCCCATGCGGCCCTTGAAGTTGCGCGCGGTGGAGGAGATCACGGTGCTGCCCTCGGGGATGCGCCCGCCGTAGCCCGCACACGCGCCGCAGGCGCTGGGCAGCAGCGTGGCGCCCGCCTCGCGCAGCGTGTCCATCACGCCCTCGGCCTGCGCAGCCTGGGCGTCGCGCACGCTGGCCGGCGCCACCATCAGCTGCACACCCTCGGCCACGCGCCGGCCCGCGAGCACGCGCGCGGCCGCGCGCAGGTCCTCGAGCTTGGCACCGGTGCACGCGCCGATGTAGGCCACGTCGATGCGCACGGGCTCGAGGTCGCCCACCGCGCGGGCGTTGGCCGGGCTGTGCGGCAGCGCGATCTGCGGCGCCAGGCCCGAAGCATCGAACTGGTGCCAGCGGCCGGGCGCACCTTCGTCGCTGCGCCAGGCGAAACAGTCGTCCTCGGGATCCTCCGCGGGCAGGCCGGCAGCCGGCAGGCACCCGTGTGCTGCTGCGCCGGCTTGCACACGCATGTCGCGCAGCCACTGCCGCGTCACCTCGTCCGGTGCCACGAGGCCGGCCTGCGCGCCGAGCTCGGCAGCCATGTTGCACAGCGTCATGCGCTCGGCCATCGACAGCGCGCGCACCGCCTCGCCGCAGTACTCCACCGCCTGGTACTGGCCGCCGTCCATGCCGAAGCGGCCGAGCATGGCCAGCATCATGTCCTTGGCCGTCACCCCATCGGTCAGGCGCCCGCTCCAGCGCAGGAAGAGGGTCTGCGGCACCTGCAGCCAGATCTCGCCCGTGACGACCACGCCGAGCATCTCGGTGGCGCCGATGCCGAACATGTAGGCGCCGAAGGCTCCGCCGGTGGGCGAGTGCGAGTCGCCGCCCACGCAGAACATGCCGGGGCGGATGTGGCCGGCCTGCGGCACCACCACGTGGCAGATGCCCTGGCTGTCGTGCACGTGCGGCAGCGCCTGCTCGGCGGCCCAGTCGCGCGCCAGGCGCACGATGCGGCGCGACTCCTCGTCGGCCTCGGGCACGTAGTGGTCGATGACGAGCACGACGCGGCGCTTGTCCCAGATCGTGGCCCCCAGCTCCTCGAGCATGGGCTTCAGGCGCCGCGGGCCCGAGGAGTCGTGGAACATCGCCAGGTCCACGCGGCAGGTCACGATCTCGCCGGGCTCCACGTGGGCACGGCCGGCCGCACGCGCGACGAGCTTCTGGGCCAGCGTCGTCGGCGGCGGGGTGCGGGAAGACGCAGGCACGGCGCTCGGGGCTCAGTCGGGCGTGGCGCCCGAGTACTTCACGAGCTTGGCCCAGCGCGGCACGTCGGCGCGCACGAAGGCGGCGAACTCCTCGGGCGTGTTGCCCACGGGCGTGCCGGCGTCGGCCTCCAGGCGCCTGCGCATCGTCTCGGCCCGCACCGCGGCGCGCGCGGCGTCGCTGGTGCGCTTGACGACGTCGGGCGGCATCTTGGCCGGGCCGAAGAGGCCGAACCACGCGCTCGACTCGAAGCCGGGCAGCACCTCGGCAACGGCCGGCACGTCCGGGAACTGCGGCAAGCGCCTGGCGCTCGTCACGCCCAGGGCCTTCAACTTGCCGGACTGGATCAGGCCGCGCACGTTGCCCACGTTGGCGAACATCAGCGGCAGGTTGCCCGCCACCACGTCGGCCACGGCCGGCGCGGTGCCGCGGTAGGGGATGTTGACGATGAACAGGCCCGCCTGCAGCTTGAAGGCCTCGCCCGCCAGGTGCAGCGACGAGCCGATGCCGCCGATGGCGAAGTTCAGCTGCCCGGGGCGAGGCTTGGCATAGGCGATGAGCTCGCGCACGTCCTTGACCGGCAGCGACGGGTGCGCCACCAGCACCGAGGGCGAGGTGGCCACCATCGTCAGCGGCGTGAAGTCGGCCACCGGGTCGAAGGGCAGCTTCGGGTAGAGCGTGGCGTTGATCGTGTGGCTCGTGAAGCTCAGCAGCAGCGTGTTGCCGTCGGGCGCCGCCTTGGCCACCGCGTCGGCGGCGAGGTTGCCGCCGGCGCCGGCGCGGTTTTCCACCACCACCGTGCGGCCCAGCAGCCGCCCCATCTCGGGGGCGATCTCGCGCGCGAGCGTGTCGGTGCTGCCCCCGGGCGAGGCGCCCACGAGGATGCGGATGGGCGGCGG
>JBBAPJ010000018.1:30143-38795 GCA_040400855.1 Rubrivivax sp. | reverse complement strand
TGCGCGCCCCAGCCCTGCACCTTGCGCTGCTCGCTCAGCGACAGCACGTTGATGCCCAGCGCCTCGCAGATGGCGCGGTACATCGGCACCAGCGCGTAGCCGAAGCCGAACATCAGGCCGGCCACGACCACCAGCTTGCCGAGCATGCGGCGGTTGTCGGCGTCCAGCAGCAAGCGCGCGGCGCGAGGCTTGTCCATCTCAGCGACCCGACAGGGCGATCTTGGCCACGAAGCCCAGCGCGAAGACGAGCGCGACCGAAGCCAGGATCCAGCCCAGCCTGCGGTTGGCTCGCCTTTGCTCTTCCGTGGGCATCGTCACGAACCCGGTTGCTGCGCCTGCCTCAGCCCACGACCTTCGTGGCGTCGGCATTGAGCTTGGGCGGCGTCTCGAAGGTGTGCCAGGGCGCAGGAGAAGGCACCTCCCACTCCAGGCCCTCGGCGGCCTCCCAGGGCTTCTGCGGAGCGGGCTCGCCCTGGCCGCGCATCATCGGCAGCACGACGAAGACGAAGAAGTAGACCTGCATCAGCCCGAAGCCGAAGGCGCCCACCGAGGCAATGGCGTTGAAGTCGGCGAACTGCATCGGGTAGTCGGCGTAGCGGCGCGGCATGCCAGCCAGCCCGAGGAAGTGCATCGGGAAGAAGGTGATGTTGAAGAAGATCAGCGAGCCCCAGAAATGGATCTTGCCGCGCGTCTCGTTGTACATCACGCCCGTCCACTTCGGGCCCCAGTAGTACACGCCCGCGAAAAGGGCGAAGAGCGAGCCGGCCACCAGCACGTAGTGGAAGTGCGCCACCACGTAGTAGGTGTCCTGCAGCTGGATGTCGATGGGGGCCACCGACAGGATCAGGCCCGTGAAGCCGCCCATCGTGAACACGAAGAGGAAGCCCACCGACCACAGCATCGGCGTCTCGAAGGACATCGAGCCCTTCCACATGGTGGCGATCCAGTTGAAGACCTTCACGCCCGTGGGCACGGCGATCAGCATGGTCGCGTACATGAAGAAGAGCTGGCCCGTCACCGGCATGCCGGTGGTGTACATGTGGTGGGCCCAGACGATGAACGACAGGATCGCGATCGACGCCGTGGCGTAGACCATCGAGGCGTAGCCGAAGAGCTTCTTGCGCGAGAACGCCGGGATGATGGCGCTCACGATGCCGAAGGCCGGCAGGATCATGATGTAGACCTCGGGGTGCCCGAAGAACCAGAAGATGTGCTGGTACATCACGGGGTCGCCGCCGCCCGCGGGGTTGAAGAAGCTGGTGCCGAAGTGGCGATCGGTCAGCGTCATCGTGATGGCGCCGGCGAGCACCGGCATCACGGCGATCAGCAGGTAGGCGGTGATGAGCCACGTCCAGCAGAACAGGGGCATCTTCATCAGCGTCATGCCCGGGGCGCGCATGTTCAGGATCGTGACGATGATGTTGATCGAGCCCATGATCGAGCTCGCGCCCATGATGTGCATCGCGAAGATCGCGGCGTCCATCGAGGGGCCCATCTGCAGGGTGAGCGGCGCGTAGAGCGTCCAGCCCGCGGCGGGCGCGCCGCCAGGCATGAAGAACGAGCCAGCCAGCATCAGCGCCGCCGGGATCAGCAGCCAGAAGCTCAGGTTGTTCATGCGCGCGAAGGCCATGTCGGCCGCGCCGACCTGCAGCGGGATCATCCAGTTCGCGAAGCCCACGAAGGCCGGCATGATGGCGCCGAACACCATGATCAGGCCGTGCATCGTGGTGAGCTGGTTGAACAGCTGCGGGTTCACGAACTGCAGGCCCGGCTGGAACAGCTCGGCGCGGATGCCCAGCGCGAGCACGCCGCCGAACATCAGCATCGCGAACGAGAACAGCAGGTACAGCGTGCCGATGTCCTTGTGGTTGGTGGCGAAGACCCAGCGACGCCAGCCGTGCGGGTGGTCGTGCGCGTGGTCGTCGTGACCGTGCGTGTGGGAGGGATGGTCGAGAACGGCGCTCATGGGGGGTTCCTCGAGGCGGATGCGGTGATGGAGTTACTTGCGGGCAGCCACGATGTCGGCCGGCTGCACCAGCTGGCCCGTCTTGTTGCCCCAGTTGTTCTTGGTGTAGGTGATGACGGCGGCGATCTCGGTGTCCGACAGCTGCTTCCAGGCGGGCATCGCACCGTTGGCCGCGCCATTGAGCAGGATCGCGATCTGCTTGCTCTTGTCGGCGTCGAGCACGACGGCCGAGCCGTCCAGCGCCTTGATCGGGCCCACGGCCTTGCCGGCGGCCTGGTGGCAGGCCACGCAGTTGGCGGCGTAGACCTTCTCGCCGCGGGCCACGAGGTCCTGGAGATTCCAGACCTTGTTGGGGTCGTCAGCCGCAGCGGCCATCTCCTTCTTCTTGCCTTCGACCCACTTGCTGTAATCGGCCTTGCTCAGCACGCGCACGTGGATCGGCATGAAGGCGTGCTCCTTGCCGCAGAGTTCGGCGCACTGGCCATAGAAGTCACCCGTCTTCTCGGCCTTGAACCAGGTGTCGCGCACGAAGCCGGGGATCGCATCCTGCTTGACACCCAGCGAAGGCACCATCCACGCGTGGATGACGTCGTTGGCGGTGGTGATGATGCGCACCTTCATGCCCACCGGCACGACCAGCGGGTTGTCGACCTTCAGCAGGTAGTTGTCCATGGGCGCAGGCTTGCCCGAGTCGGCCATCGCGCGGTGCGACGGGTCGAGCGTGGACAGGAATGCGATGCCCTCGCCTTCGCCCTTGAGGTAGTCGTAGCCCCACTTCCACTGGTAGCCGGTGGCCTTGATGGTCAGGTCGGCATTGGAGGTGTCCTTCATCGCCACCACCGTGCGCGTGGCCATCGCGCCCATGCCGATGACGATGAGGAAGGGCACCACGGTCCAGGCGATCTCGACGGCGGTGCTCTCGTGGAAGTTGGCGGCCTTGTGGCCCACCGACTTGCGATGCTTCAGGATCGAATAGAACATCACCCCGAACACGCCGATGAAGATCACCACGCAGATGACCATCATCACCACGTGCAGGTAGTGCTGGGTCTCGGCGATCTTGCTGGCCGCCGGGTGCAGGTCGATCTGGTTCACGGCGGGGCCACCCGGCAGGTCCTTCACCTGCGCCATGACCGCGGCTGAGGTGACGAGGGAGCCGAGAGCCAGGCCGGCTCGCGCGCACAACTGCAGGGGGTTCTGCCTGGGGCGGGTCTTCGTCTTCATCGTCGTGCTTGTCAACGTGTGGATGCTTCGGGTTCGGGTGCGGGTGCAGCCGGGCGCGCGTCTCGCAGGGCCTGACGGATCTCGCGCGCGAGGGCGGCGCGGCGTTCGGGGCGGACGAAGCGGCCGACGCACACGCGCCGCCCTTCGCCACGGATCTCGACGAGGGAGCCCTCACCCGCGCTCGGCTCGACCGACACCCAGGGAGTGCGGAAGCGGGTGTGGTCGGTGCGTGCTCCGCAGGCCTGCTCGATGGCCAGCCACTGGCCCGACAGCGTCAGGGTGTCGCCGTCGCGGGCGTGGCGCGCGTACACGAGCAGTGCGACTGCCACAGCCAGCAGTTCGATGCCGGCAAAGGCCACCACCACGGCCGCCCCGTGCCACGCGAAGCCGGCGGCGATCACGCCCGAGATCATGCACAGGGACAGGTAGAAGGCGCCGAGCTGCCGCGGCGTGACCGAGCAGTTGCGCCGCAACACCCACTGGACGGCGGGGCCCTCGGGGCCGGACGCGTCTTGCCCCATGCGCAGCGCGCCGGCGGCTGCAGCGGGCCAGGGGGCAGGGGCAACGGTGGCGGACATCTTGATCGGTCGCTCGGTGTGTACCCGCAACTCAGGCTCGCCAGCCCGTCTCCGTTCAGGCTGGCGGCCTCCTGCGGGCCAACCCGAATTCTAGCGGACGAGCCGCCCACCCCTGTGCGCAAGAGGGCGGCGCAACCACGCCGGGCGGGCTCAGGACCGGCCGCCTCGATCGCCGCGCGCCATGCGCTGCAACCGCTCGGGGCTGAAGGCGGTGTGCCCGGCCACCTTCAGCGCCGGCTCGGCCTTGAAGGCATGCCCGTAGACGAGCTCGAAGGTCAGTGCCACGCGCCCGTCGGCACGGCCGCGTGCCTGCTCGGCCAGCGCCTGCCTGAGCTGAGCCTGCCAGCGCGGCGTGCGCAGCCCCGGGTGACGCAGCCGATCGACATTGCCCCCCAGGCTGCGCAACTCGTCGAGCGCAGCCTGCGCGTCGGGCCACGTGAGGGTCACGAGCTCCTGGTCCATCACCGGGTCGGCCAGGCCCGCGGCCACCATCATGTCGCCCAGGTCGTGCATGTCCACCAGCGGCGCGGCCGGCGGACCCCAGCCAGCCTGCTCGTACAGCGCGCGCAGTTGCGGCAGGGACCCCGGGCCGAGCGTGCAGAACATCAGGAAGCCGTCCAGCGCGAGCGCACGCTGCCAGGCCTGCAGCAGCAGCAGCGGGTCGGCCACGCCGTGCAGCACCATGCTGGCCCAAAGGAGCTGGACGCTGGCTTCAGGCACCTCGGCCGGCTCCAGCACCGGTGTCTCGCGCGGGCGCAGCCAGCTGCGCCAGCCGCTGCGGGGTGGGGGCGTCGTGCCGCTGCAGGTACGCACCTCGTCCCACTCGACGCGCAGGAACCGCGCCTCGGGGTAGGCCGCGCGCAGCTCGCCGCTGCCGCCGCCCAGCATCGGGCCCCACTCGAGCACGGCCGCCGGGGTGCGCCGGATCAGTGGCAGCCGCGCGGCCATGCGCCGCGCCGCTTCTGCGTGCAGCCAGGGCAGCTGCCCGGTGTGCGCGAGGCGGCTGCGCACCCGGGCCAGGGCCCGCGCATCCAGCGGCCGCAGCGTGCCGCCAGACGCGGCGGAAGCTGCCTGTCCTGCGGGATCAGAGGGGAGTGAGGCGAAAGGACGTGAGGGATCAGCCACGGCGGGGGCGCACGGCAACGCTCGCGAAAGGAAGGCTCGGGCCAGTATATTGACCCCATGCGCCGGCTCGTGACCGACCTGCCCAGCCCCTGCGAGGTTTGCCGCCAGTGGACGGGCGGTGGTCTGTGCCCCGACTGCCTGGCCCGCTTCGCAGCCCCCATGCGGCGCTGCGTGCGCTGTGCAATCGGGCTGCGCGCGGGCGAGCAGATGGCCTGCCCGGCCTGTCTGGCCTCGCCGCCGCCTTGGCGGCGCGCCTTGTGTGCCGTCGATTACGGCTTCCCCTGGGACACGCTGGTGGCGGCGCTCAAGTACCGCAACCGGCCCGAGCTCGCCCAAGCCCTCGCCCGGCTGCTCGCGCAGGCCATCGAGGCAGCGCCCCCCGGTGAGCCCGACGCCCCGCTGGCCGACCTGGTGCTGCCCGTGCCCCTGGCGCCCGCGCGCCTGGCCGGGCGCGGCTACAACCAGGCCTGGGAGCTCGCGCGCCGCGTGGCCCGCGCGCTGGGCCGGGCATCCGACCCCACACTGCTGCAGCGCCCGCTGCACACGGACCCGCTGCCAGGCCAGTCACGTGAAGCCCGCGCAAGCAGCCTGCAGGGCGCATTCATGGTCGAACCCGCCCGCCGACACGAACTGGCGGGTCGCCACGTGGCACTGGTCGACGACGTCCTCACCACCGGCGCCACCGCACGCGAGGCCTGCACCGTGCTCCTTCGAGCCGGCGCAGCCAGCGTCGAGCTGTGGACACTTGCCCGAACCCCCGAGCCATGTTCCACATCGTCCTCGTCCACCCCGAGATCCCACCCAACACCGGCAACGTGATCCGGCTCGTGGCCAACACCGGTTGCACGCTGCACCTGGTGGAGCCTCTGGGCTTCACGATGGAGGATCGCCTGCTGCGTCGCGCGGGGCTCGACTACCACGAGTACGCCAGCGTGCGCCGCCATGCGAGTTGGGAGGGGCTGCAACAGGCGCTGTGCTGGCCTGCCGAGCGCGCCTTCGCCTTCACCACGCACGGCTCACGACCCTTCGCCGACGTGAGCTGGCGGCCAGGGGACGTGCTCGTCTTCGGCAGCGAGACGGCCGGGCTGCCGGTGGCCCTGCGCGAGAGCTTCGCACCGGCGCAGCGCGTGCGGCTGCCGATGCGGGCCGGCCAGCGCAGCCTGAACCTCAGCAACGCGGTGGCGGTGGCCGTCTTCGAGGCCTGGCGCCAGAACGGCTACGCGGGCGGGGCCTGATCCCCGGGCCCAGGCGCCTCGGCCCGGGCCTCGCGCGCCATCAACGTCGATACCGCCTGGGCGGGCGTGAGGCGACCCTCCAGAAGGGCCACCACCGCCTGGGTGATGGGCATCTCCACGCCCAGGGCCTGCGCGCGTGCCCACACGGTGCGCGCGCTGTGGACCCCTTCGGCCACGTGGCCCAGTTCCTGGAGCGCCTGCGCGAGCGTGCGCCCCTCGGCCAGCAGCCACCCGACGCGACGGTTGCGCGACAGCGCCCCGGTAGCCGTGAGCACGAGGTCACCCAGGCCCGACAGGCCCATGAAGGTCTCGGGCTGGGCGCCCACGGCAATGCCCAGGCGCGTCATCTCCGCCAGGCCGCGCGTGATGAGCGCCGCGCGAGCGTTCAGGCCCGGGATGCCCGCCATCGAGCCAGACTGCGCCCCGCGCTCGGCCAGCCCGTCCAGCACGCCGGCGGCGATGGCCAGCACGTTCTTGACCGCACCGCCCACCTCGACTCCCGTGGGGTCGCGGCTCGTGTAGACGCGCAGCGCCTCGCCGTGGAAGGCCTGCACGGCCAGCGCGCACAGCGACTCATCGCTGCTGGCCGCCACGAGCGCCGTGGGCTGGCCGCGCGCCACCTCGAGCGCAAAGCTCGGGCCGGAGAGGACCCCGCAGGCCGGCCCCGGACGTACCTCGGCCGCGATCTCGTGCCCGAGCCGGCCCGTGCCCTCCTCGAAGCCCTTGCACAGCCACAGCACGGGGGCCGCCGCAGGCAACGCGCGCAGCCGCTCACGCAGTCCGCCCATCGGGCTGGCCACCACGAATAGGCCGTCACGTGCATGGGCATGGGCCACCGCCTCGTCGGCCGTGACGCGCAGCCCCGGGGGCAGCGCCACGCCTGGCAGGTAGCGCGCGTTGGTGCGCGCGTCGCGCATGGCGCCGGCCTGCTGCGCATCGCGCGCCCACAGCAGCACGTCGTGGCGGGCCGATGCGCTGCAGGCCAGGGCCGTGCCCCAGGCACCCGCACCGAGCACGGCGATCTTCATCGGAGCGGTGGAAGGGGCGCTCGCGCGCGCCGCTTCAGTTCGCGCTGGTGATGATGCGCGAGCCGCTGTCGCCCTGCGCAGCCTGCTGCTGGGCCTCGAACATGGCCTGGAAGTTCACCTCGGTGAGCAGGATCGGCGGGAAGCCGGCACGCGTGCACACGTCCGAGACGATGGCGCGCAGGTACGGGTAGATCATCTGCGGGCAGACGATGCCGATCACGCCCTGCATCTGGTCGTCCGGCAGGTTGCGGATCTCGAAGATGCCCGCCTGCTTGGCCTCCACCAGGAAGAGCGTGCGCTCCCCCACCTTGGTCGTGACGGTGGCGCTGACGCAGACCTCGAAGACGCCCTCGGCCACCGGCTCGGCCGACATCCCGAGGTTGATGTCCACCTGGGGCTGCGCCTGCTCGAGCAGGATCTGGGGCGAGTTGGGCTGCTCCAGCGAAAGGTCCTTGAGGTAGATGCGCTGGATCTGGAAGACGGGGCTGTTGTCGGCTTCGGACATGATGAGACAGGGGCGAGCCCTGCGCGTGAG
This sequence comes from Rubrivivax sp., assembly GCA_040400855.1. Lineage (GTDB taxonomy): Bacteria > Pseudomonadota > Gammaproteobacteria > Burkholderiales > Burkholderiaceae_C > Rubrivivax. The sequence continues at coordinate 31,104 of JBBAPJ010000018.1, read as the reverse complement.
TAGAGGAACAACAGGGCTGAGCCCTGCCAGGCCGGGTGAACCGGGCGGCGGATTATGCGCCGGCTCGTGCGCCCGTCAGGCACCCAGCAGCGGGAGCAGGCCGCCGCGCTGGTCGAGGGCGTAGAGGTCGTCGCAGCCCCCCACGTGGGTGGAGCCGATGTAGATCTGCGGCACGGTGCGCCGACCCGTGCGGGCCATCATCTGCTCGCGCTGGACCGGATCGAGGTCGATGCGGATCTCCTCGATCTGCTGCACGCCGCGCTGGCGCAGCAGCGCCTTGGCACGCTGGCAGTACGGGCAGACCTGGGTCGTGTACATCGTCACGGGCTGCATCGAAGGCTCCTGGCGGGTGGGGCGGGCAATCAGGACTTCTCGGTGGGCAGGCCAGCCTCGCGCCAGGCTGCCAGGCCGCCGGCCAGGCCGACCGCCCCCGCGTGACCGAGACGACGCAGCGTGGACACAGCCCGCCCGGCGCGTGCGCCCGTGGCACAGACGACGACCACCGGCAGCGCCTTGTTGCTGGGCAGGTCCTTGGCGCCCTCGAGTTGCGCGAGCGGCACGTTGCGCGCGCCCACGATGTGCCCGGCGGCGTACTCGCCGGGCTCGCGGATGTCGACGACGACGGCCTTCTCGCGGTTCATCAGGCGCACGGCCTCAGACGGGCCCACCGCACCCGCGCGGCCGCCGCCCCTGACCATCGGCCAGACGAGCATGGCCCCGGACACGAAGGCCACGAGCAGCAGGACCCAGTTCTCGATCAGGAAGTTCAGCACAGGTAAGCCTTGGCGGGCCGGTCAAACCGTGGATTATAGAATTTCAGGTTTGGCCGCACGCCGCACCTGCCCTTCTGAGCCATGCACAAGCTCGTCCTGATCCGCCACGGCGAATCGCAATGGAACCTGGAGAACCGCTTCACCGGGTGGACGGACGTGCCGCTCACCGAGACGGGTGTGGCACAGGC
>JBBAPJ010000018.1:14705-30043 GCA_040400855.1 Rubrivivax sp. | reverse complement strand
GAGCCGCCTCAGGGCAGGCTGGCGCGGCCGGAGAAGTAGTCGCGCGGGATGTCCTCGGCGCGGCCGATGCGGTAGCCGCTGTCGGCCTCGGCCATGCGGCGAGCGAACTCCAGGTCGGCCTCGAAGCGGGCATGCAGCCGGTACAGCGGCTGACCCGCCCGGACGGCCTGGCCCAGCGGGACGAACAGGTCCACGCCCGCTCCGCCGACCTGCGGGGCACCGGACAGGCGGGCGATGCGCGCCAGGCGCAGGTTGTCGATGCCGGTGACGAAGCCGTCGGCCAGGGCCTGCACCTCGTGCACGAGCGGGCTGGGCGGGATCGGGTCGCGGCAGCGCCCCTGCGCGTCGATGATCGCGTTCATCTGCGCCAGGGCCCGGCCGCTGTCGAGGATGTCGCGCGCGATGCGGTAGCCGTCGCCGCCGCGCACGTCGGGGTCGAACTCGAGCATGCGGCCGGCCAGGCGCAGGGCCTTCTGGCGCAGGTCCTGCGGCGCCTGCGGGTCGTTCTGCAGCACCTGCATCACGTCGCGTGCCTCGAGCACCGGGCCAATGCCGCGCCCGATGGGCTGGCGCCCGTCGGTGATCACCGCGTCGAGCTGCAGCCCGAGCCGTGCGGCCACGAACTCGAAGAGGCGCTTGAGGCGCTGCGCGGCCGGCAGCGTGCGCACCTTGGCCGTCGGGCCCACCGGGATGTCCAGCACCAGGTGCGTCGAGCCGGCGGCCACCTTCTTCGACAGGATCGAGGCCACCATCTGGCCTGGCGAGTCGATGGCCAGGGGCCGCTCCACGGAGATCAGGATGTCGTCGGCCGGCGAGAGGTTGGCCGTGCCGCCCCAGGCCAGGCAGCCGTGCATGTCGCGCACGATCTGCTTCAGGCGCGGCAAGGGCAGCTCCACCTCGGCCAGCACCGCCATCGTGTCGGCCGTGCCGGCAGGTGAGGTGATCGCACGCGAGGAGGTCTTGGGGCACAGCATGCCGTGCGCCGCCACGATGGGCACGACGATCATCGACGTGCGGTTGCCCGGGATGCCGCCGATGCAGTGCTTGTCCACCACGGGCCCGGCGCCCACGTCGCCGCGCCAGTCGATGCGCTCGCCCGCGGCAATCATGGCCTCGGTGAGGTGCCAGACCTCCTCCCGGTCGAGCTCGTACTGGTTGGTGGCCACGACGAAGGCGGCCAGCTCGATCTTCGAGTAGCGGGCCGCCGCGATGTCGCGCACGATCGCGTGCAGGTCCTCGCGCCCGAGCGGCTCGCCGGCAATGCGCCGGTGCAGTGCGCCGATCGACTCGGGAGGCTCCGCGTGCTCGATGGCGGCGCTCTGCCCGGGCTGCAGGCCCAGCCGCGCGAAGGCCTCCTCGCCCAGGCCGAGTTCGCGCGGCTCGACGATCGCCGCGTCGTCGACCACGTTGAGCACGGCCACGATGTTGCGGCCGTTGGCGCGCACCAGCACCTTGGACAACGCCTGGAAGCCCGCGGCACGCACCACGGGACAGTCGCGGTGCAGGAAGGCCACGTTCTCGCGCCAGGTGTCGATGCCGACACGGCGGATGGGCAGCGTCGGGGCCGTCACGCTTCGGCTGCCTGGGCAAGGACCTGCGCGATCTCCTCGCGCAGGTGCTGCGCGAGCGCACGCCGGTCGGCGTGGGCGCTGACCTCGGCCGGCAGCACGCTCACGTTCACGACCAGGCCGCGCGCACAGGCCAGGCGCCACAGGCTCTGCGCCAGTGTCGTCTCGCCCAGGAACAGCGCGGCCGGGCTGAAGGCGTGCCGGTCATCGGAAAAACGCAGGGCCACGGGCTGCACGGGCGTGGCGGTGGCGATCGCGGCTTGCAGCAGGTTGGCGTGGAACGGCAGCAGCGTGCGCCCGTCGCCGGTCGTGCCTTCGGGGAAGACGGCCACCGTGTCGCCCGAGGCCATGGCCTCGGCCATGTGGTGCATCACGCGCAGCGAATCGCGCCGGCGCTCACGCTCGATGTAGAGCGTGCCGGCTGCGCCCACGAGCCGCCCGATGAGCGGCCAGTGGTGCACCTCGGCCTTGGAGACGAAGCGCGCCTGTGGGCACACGGCGTGGATGGCCATGATGTCGAGCCACGACACGTGGTTGGCCACGACCAGCTTGGCACCCGGGCGAAAGCCGCCGTGCACCACCAGCCGCGCGCCGAGCGCGCGCAGCATCTTCTCGCTCCACCAGGCGATGCGCGCGTGGCGTGCGGCCGTGTCGAGCGAAGGGAAGCGCAGCAGCACGATGAACAGGCCGTGCACCCCGTGCAGCACGGCACACGCCAGGCGCCCCAGCCCGCGCACGGTCCGCCAGGGGTCGTCGCCCGCGCGCGCCGCCGCCACGGGCGGCACGCTCAGCTCGCGCTCGCTTCCCACGCGACCGTGCCCGCCACGACGGTGGCGCGCACGCGCGCGCCCAGGTGCATGCCGCCGTTCTCGAAGGCGAAGGGGGTGTGCTTGCCCTGGCTGCGCAGCACCTCGGGCGTGACGGCCCAGGAGGCCTGGGGGTCGAACACGCACAGGTCGGCAACCCCGCCCTCGACCAGACGACCGGCGCTGTCGGCCAGCGACCCGATCGCCGGGCCGAGTACCCGCACCGGCTCGCAGGTGACGGGTGCGAGCGTGCGCGCGAGGGTGAGCCCGCTGGCCTGTCCCCACTTCAGTGCCAGGCCCAGCAGCAGCTCCAGCCCCGTGGCCCCGGGCACGGCCTCGGCGAAGGGCAGCATCTTCTCGTCGCGGCCCACCGGCATGTGGTCGCTCACGAGAGCATCGATCGTGCCGTCCGCCAGGCCCGCCGAGAGCGCGTCGCGGTCGCGCGCCTGGCGCAGCGGCGGGGTCAGGCGCATCGCCGGGTTGAAGTAGCCGATGTCCGAGTCGATCAGGTGCAGCGAATTGATGCTGACGTCGGCTGTCACCGGCAGCCCCTCGGCCTTGGCTGCGCGTACGAGCCCCACGCCCGCAGCACTGGACAGCCGGCACAGGTGCACGCGTGCGCCCGTGGCCCGCACGAGCTCGAAGATCGTGTAGAGGGCCACCGTCTCGGCCGCCACCGGCACGCCCGAGAGCCCCAGCCGCGTGGCCACCGGGCCGCTGCCGGCCACGCCCTTGCCGAGCCAGCGGTCCTGCGGCCGCAGCCACACGGTGTAGCCGAAGGTGGCGGCGTACTGCAGCGCCCGCAGCAGCACCTGGGTGTCGGCCACGCCTGCCTCGGCCTGGGAGAAACCGACGCAGCCCGCGCGCGTGAGCTCGCTCATCTCGGTGAGCGACTCGCCCGCGAGTCCTCGCGTGAGGGCGCCCAGCGGGAAGAGGCGGCAGCGGCTGAGCCGGCGCGCGCGAAACTTCAGCATCTCCACGAGGCCGGGCTCGTCCAGCGTGGGGTCGGTGTCGGGCGGGCACACGAGGCTCGTGACGCCTCCGGCCGCAGCAGCCAGGAGTTCGCTCTCGAGCAGGCCCTCGTGCTCATGCCCGGGCTCGCGCAGCCGCGCGGCCAGGTCCACGAGGCCGGGGGCGACGATGCAGCCGGCCGCCTCGATCACGCGCTCGGGCACGAAGCCCCCGGGCACGTGGCCGATGGCCACGATGCGCCCTTCGGCCAGCGCGACATCGGCGGTCTCGTCGCGACCACTGGCCGGGTCGACGACACGGCCTTGGCGGATCAGCGCTCGGGTGCTCATCTGGCTGGGTTCCTCGCGACGCGCGGCGGGCGGCTCAGGCCTCGTTGCCCGCGATGATCGACATCACCGCCATGCGCACGGCGATGCCGAAGGTCACCTGCGGCAGGATCACGCTCTGGCCGCCGTCGGCCACGCGCGAGTCGATCTCCACGCCGCGGTTGATCGGCCCGGGGTGCATGACGATCGCGTCGGCCTTGGCCAGTGCGAGCTTCTCGGGCGTGAGCCCGTAGTTCATGGCGAATTCGCCGGCGCTGGGCAGCATCGCCCCGCTCATGCGCTCGTTCTGCAGCCGCAGCGTGATGATCACGTCGGCGTCGCGGATGCCCTCGGCCATGTCGTGGCACACGCGCACGCCCATCTCGCGCAGGTCCCCGGGCACCAGGGTCTTGGGCCCCACGGCGCGGATCTCGGGCACCCCCAGCGTCGTGAGCGCGTGGATGTCCGAGCGCGCCACGCGCGAGTGCACGATGTCGCCGACGATGGCCACCGTCAGGTTCCTGAAGTCGCCCTTGAAGTGGCGGATCGTGTACATGTCCAGCAGCCCCTGCGTGGGGTGCGCGTGGCGCCCGTCACCGGCGTTGACGACGTGCACGTGCGGCGCGCAGTGCTGCGCGATCAGGAACGGTGCGCCGCTCTCGGCGTGGCGCACGACGAACATGTCGGCGTGCATGGCCGAGAGGTTGGCGATGGTGTCCAGCAGGCTCTCGCCCTTTGCGGTGGAGGAGCGCGCGATGTCGAGGTTCAGCACGTCGGCCGACAGCCGCTTGGCGGCGATCTCGAAGGTGGTGCGCGTGCGCGTGGAGTTCTCGAAGAAGAGGTTGAAGACGCTCTTGCCGCGCAGCAGCGGCACCTTCTTCACGTCGCGCTCGTTGACCGACAGGAAGGTGCTCGCGGTGTCCAGGATCTGCGTGAGCACCGCGCGCGGCAATCCCTCGATGCTCAGCAGGTGGATGAGCTCGCCGTGGCGGTTGAGCTGCGGGTGGCGGCGCGACAGCATCGGCGTGTGTTCCGGGTCAGCCGGCGTCCTTGACGACGAAGGCGAAGCGCCCGTCTTCCTCGCGCGCCAGCGACAGCCGCTGCGAGGGCGGCAGGACGATGCGCGCGGCGGCGCAGTCGGCGGCAATGGGCAGCTCGCGCCCGCCACGGTCCACGAGTACGGCCAGCGCCACACTGGCGGGGCGGCCGAAGTCGTAGAGCTCGTTGAGCACGGCCCGGATGGTGCGGCCGGTGTAGAGCACGTCGTCCACCAGCACGATGCGCCTGCCTTCGATCGCGAAGGGCAGGTCGGTGACGTTGGCGCGCGCCAGGCCGCGCTCCCCGAAGTCGTCGCGGTGCAGCGTGCTCGAGATCACGCCGTGACGGCCAGGCAGGCCCAGGTCGGCCTGCAGCCGCTCGGCCAGCCACGCGCCGCCCGACCAGATGCCCACGAGCGCAGCCTCACCCGCCAGCAGCCCGCGCACGCCGTCGCGCAGCTGCTCGTACAGGGCCTCGGCGTCAAGCCGCAGCATCGACCGCCCCTGCCTGCAGGTACTGCTCGAGGATCACCGCCGCCGCGTGCGCATCCAGGCCGGCGCCCCGCCCTGCCCGGCCGCCCTGCGCCAGCGCCTCGGTGGTGGACCAGCGCTCGTCCACCTCGAAGACAGGCAGCCCGAAGCGCCCGTGCAGCTGGCGCGCGAAGCGCCGCGCGCGGCGCGTGTTCTCGTGCTCCGCGCCATCGGGGTGAAAGGGCACACCCACCACGAGCGCGTCCGGGCGCCACTCCCGCAGCAGCGCGCCGATGGCGGCAAAGCGTGCATCGCCCGTGAGCGACAGCGTGCGCAGCGGCTGCGCATGTCCGAGCAGCGTGTTGCCCACGGCCACGCCCACGTGGCGCTCGCCGTAGTCGAAGGCGAGCAAGGCGCGCGCGGGCACGGGGGTGGCCGCGCCCGCGCCAATGGCATGCGGTGTGTGCGCCGGGGTCCCTGGCTCAGGCATGCCCGGCCTCCTGGCTGAGCATCAGCGGGTCGAAACCCAGCAGCGAAAGCGCGCGCTGGTAGCGTTGCTCCACCGGCGTGTCGAAGATGACCACCGGGTCGGCTTCCACCGTCAGCCAGCCGTTTTGCCCGATCTCCGACTCGAGCTGCCCCGCACCCCATCCCGAGTAACCGAGCGTGACCAGCACGCGGCGCGGACCGGCACCGTGCGAGAGCGCCTCCAGCACGTCCTTGCTCGTGGTCATCGCCAGGGCTCCGCCCGGGATCGTGAGGGTGGAGGTATAGGGGCTCGCGTCCTCCTCGCCGGCGCGCTCGTGCAGCACGAAGCCGCGCTCGGTCTGCACCGGCCCGCCGAAGTAGACGGGCTGCGAAGCCAGCTCCTCGCGGTCCAGGGACAGCTCCACCTTCTCGAACAGGTTGCGCAGCGTGATGTCGAAGGGCCGGTTGATGACCAGGCCCAGCGCCCCGTCCTTCGTGTGCTCGCACAGGTAGACGACGGTGCCGGCGAAGTTCTCGTCGGCCATGCCGGGCATGGCGATCAGGAACTTGTTGGTGAGGTCGATCGGCTCGCCGGCTGACATGGGATCATTCTATGCGTCGCCCTGCGGCCCGGGCCGGCCCAACGGCCTGAATCCATGACAGCCCATCCCCTTCGATCGACCCCTCCCGCAGCCCCTGCAGCGCCCGCCGAACGGCAGCTGGCTGGCGCACTCGTATGGCTGCGCCGCGACCTGCGCGCCGAGGACCACGCCGCGCTGCACCAGGCGCTGCGGGCGGCGCGCCGGGTGTGGTGCGCCTTCGTCTTCGACCGCGCGATCCTCGACGCGCTGCCGCGCGCCGATCGCCGCGTGGAGTTCATCCTGGACAGCCTGCACGGCGTGGACGCCGAGCTGCAGGCGCTGGCGCGGGCGCACGGCACCGAAGGAGCCGGCCTGATCGTGCGCCACGGGCAGGCCGAGGAGGAGATTGCGCGCCTGGCGCAGCAGCTGGCCGTGCAGGCCGTCTGGGCGAGCCACGACGACGACCCCTACGCACTGGCACGCGACCGCCGCGCCCGCGGGCGCCTGGCCGACATCGGGGTGGCGCTGCACACGGCGAAGGACCACGTCGTGTTCGAGCGCGCCGAGGTGATGACGGCCGCAGGCACCCCCTATGGGGTCTTCACGCCCTACAAGAACGCGTGGCTGCGCACGCTCGAGGCCGGGGCCGGGCGCGCACTCGAGCCGCACCCGGTGGCGCCGCTGGCAGGCGCGCTGGCCGCAGTGCCCGAGGGGCTGCGCGGCCTTCCGAACCTGGAGGCGATCGGTTTTGCGCGCACCAACCTGCACGCCCTGAAGATGCCCGTGGGCCCGGCAGGGGCGCAGGCGCTGCTGGCCGACTTCCTGGACGAGCGCATCGACCGCTACCAGGAGGCGCGCGACTTCCCGGCTGTCAAGGGTCCGAGCTACCTGAGCACGCACCTGCGCTTCGGAACCGTCTCGATCCGCCAGCTTGCGCGCCAGGCCTGGCAGCGCACCCAGGCGGGCTCGCGTGGCGCGCAGACGTGGCTCTCGGAGCTCGTCTGGCGCGACTTCTACCACCAGGTGCTGCACCACCACCCACGCGTGGCCGCCCACGCCTTCCGCCCCGAGTACGACCGCATCCGCTGGGAAAGCGGCGCGCACGCGCAGCGCCTGTTTGCCGCCTGGTGCGAGGGGCGCACCGGCTACCCGCTGGTGGACGCGGCGATGCTGCAGCTCGCGCAGACCGGCTACATGCACAACCGGCTGCGCATGGTGGTGGCGAGCTTCCTCACGAAGGACCTGGGCCTGGACTGGCGCTGGGGCGAGCGCTGGTTCGCCGAGCAGCTCAACGACTTCGACCTGGCCGCCAACAACGGCGGCTGGCAGTGGGCTGCCTCCTCGGGCTGCGACGCGCAGCCCTGGTTCCGGATCTTCAACCCCGTCACGCAGAGCCAGAAGTTCGACCCGCAGGGCCGCTTCATCCGGCGCTACCTGCCTCAGCTGGCCGCGCTGCCCGACGCCGCGATCCACGCGCCCTGGCTCGCGCGGCCTGTGGACCTGCAGGCCGCCGGCGTGGAGATCGGGCGCCACTACCCCGCGCCGATCGTCGCGCACGACGAGGCGCGCGCCAGGACGCTGGCGCGCTACGCGGTGGTCAAGGGGCCTGGCACGTAGCGCGCCAGCAGCCCGGCGTGACGCTGGGGCCACTCCTGGAGCACCTGGTGCTCGCCCTCGAAGACGCTGCGCAGAAAGCCGAGGGTGAGCTCGCGCGTGGCGGCCTTGACCCGCTGGTTCAGCTCGGGCCCGCCCGGGCTGCTGCGGTCGGTGAAGATGCTGTGCGAGCCGCCCTGGAACACGGCCAGCGTCTTGCGCGCGCCGCCCACCGCCTCGAACACGGCCAGCCGGTCCTCCAGCCCGCTCGTGTAGCCCGGGATCTTGATGTCGTCCTCGGTGCAGGTGATGTGCAGGCTCGGCACGCGCACGGGCGCGAGGATGCGCGGCATGTCGCCGAACTCGCCGTAGAAGGGCGGCGCGGAGATGACGATCGCCCCCTGCACCCGCGGCTCGCGCAGGTCCACTGCGCGGCCCTCGCGAAACACCTGGGCGCCCGCGGCCAGCAGCGTCGTGTTGGCGCCATAGGAGTGGCCGGCGGCCACCACGCGCGCGGCGTCCAGGCGCGCGCCCGGAGCCCCGTCGAGCACGTGGTCGAGCGCAAAGCGCAGGTCGTGCACGCGGTCGATGGCCTCGCTCTCCTGCGCCGCCTGCTGCAGGCGCGAGACGAGCGAGAACACGTTGCCCGCGCCCCACAGGCTGCGGTCGCTGCCCACGTGCTGCACGTGCAGGCTTGCCACGCCGTGGGCCGCCCAGTGGCGCCCGAGGTAGCTGTAGCCCATGCGCGAGCCGCCGATGCCGTGGGAGAACACGACCAGCGGCACGCGCGCCGCAGGGCCGGCAGCGCGCGGCAGGTGCAGCCGCAGGGGCACCGCGCGCTTGCGGCGCGCATCCACGGGCTCCAGGTCGAGCGTGTCCACCCCCGCGCCGTCGGCCCAGGCGCAGGGTGCCCATGCCGCGGCGGCCGCGCCCCCTGCGAGGGCGCCGAGGAAGGCGCGGCGGGTCGTCGCAGCCGGCCTCATCGCGCCGCCTCCGCAGCCGGTTGCGGTGCAGGGCCGCGGCGGCGTGCCAGGCGTTGCAGGCACGCGATCGCGTCGTCGACGTAGGTGAAGAGCACGGGAATCACGAGCAGGCTCAGGAAGGTGGAGGTGATGAGGCCGCCGATGACGACGATGGCCATCGGGGAGCGGAAGCTCGGGTCCACGCCCAGCCCGAGTGCGATGGGCACCATGCCGGCTGCCATGGCGATCGTGGTCATGACGATGGGCCGGGCGCGCTTGCGGCAGGCGTCGATCACGGCTTCCAGGCGCGCCATCCCGTGGTCGCGCCTGGCAATGATCACGTAGTCCACCAGCAGGATCGAGTTCTTGGTGGCGATGCCCATGAGCATGATCAGTCCGATCATGCTGGGCATCGACAGCGCCGTGTGCGTGACGAAGAGCGCCAGGAACGCGCCCGGGATCGACAGCACCAGTGCCCCGAGGATGGTGGCGGGCTGCACGAAGTCCTTGAAGAGCAGGACCAGCACCACGTAGATGCACAGCACGCCCGTGAGCATCGCCAGGCCGAAACTCTCGAAGAGCTCGCCCATGGCCTCGGCGTCCCCGATCTCGGTGCGGATCACGCCCGGCGGCATCTGGGTGAGGCTCGGCAGCGCCAGGGCTGCTTCCTTCACCGCACCCAGCGGCTGCTGGTTGAGCTCGATCTCGAAGTTCACGTTGCGCTGGCGGTTGTAGCGGTCGATCGTGGCCGGGCCGGAGTCGATCGAGAGCGTGGCCACGTTGCCCAGCGGCACCGGCCCGTTGCGCCCGGGCACCGGCAGCCTTGCGAGCAGCGCGGGATCGTTGCGTGCGTCGGCGGGCAGCCGCACGACGATGGGCACCTGGCGCTGGCTCAGGTTGAGCTTGGCCAGGCCCTGGTCGTAGTCGCCGGCGGTGGCAATGCGCAGCGTATCGGCAATCGCCTGTGCCGTCACGCCGAGGTCGGCCGCCTTGGCCGCGTCGGGCCTGACGATGAGCTCGGGACGCAGCAGGCTCGAGCTCGAGGTGACCGCGCCGATGCCCGGCAGCGAGCGCAGCTCGCGCTCCACCACCGCCGCGTGGGCGGCCAGTGCTGCGCCGTCCTCGCTGGCGAGCACGAGCACGTACTTCTCCGAGCTCTGCCCGAAACCCACCTTGACGCGCGCACCGGGCACCGCCACCAGTGCGTCGCGCAGCTGGGCCTCGATGGCCTGCTTCGTCAGGCCTGGGCGCTCGGTGCGATGCGTCATGTTGATCGTCAGCGTGGCCTTGGTCACCTCGGGCAGCGCAGCCCCGGGCGTGAAGGTGTCTGCGCCCGTGCTGCCCGCGCCGACGGCGGTGTAGACCATCTTCACGTGCGGGTTCTTCTGCACGGTCTCGCGTGCGCGCTCGGCCGCCTGCAAGGTCTGCGCATAGGTGCTGCCCGGCGGCAGCGTCACCGTGACCTGTGTCTGGCTCAGGTCGTCCGGGGGCAGGAAGCCGGTGGGCAGGTAGCCCACCAGACCGAAGGAGCCGATGAAGAAAACGGCCGTGACGAGCAGCGTCACGACGCGGTGGCGAAGGCACCAGGCCGCCCAGCCGGCGTAACGCTGCAGCCAGCGCGGCTCGCGGTGCTCGCCGCGGGGTGGGCGCAGCAGGTACGCCGCCATCATCGGCGTGAGCATGCGCGCCACCACGAGCGAGAAGAAGACGGCAATGGCCGCCGTCCAGCCGAACTGCACGAAGAACTTGCCCGGCACGCCGGCCATGAAGGCCGTGGGCAGGAACACCGCGATCAGCGTGAAGGTGGTGGCGATCACGGCCAGGCCGATCTCGTCGGCCGCCTCCATCGCCGCCTGGAAGGGCGTCTTGCCCATGCGCAGGTGGCGCATGATGTTCTCGATCTCGACGATCGCGTCATCCACGAGGATCCCCACCACGAGCGACAGGCTCAGCAGCGTCACCACGTTGAGCGAGAAGCCGAAGAGGTAGTGCATCACCGCGAAGGCCGGCAGGATCGACAGCGGCAGCGCCGTGGCCGCCACGAGCGTGGCGCGCCAGTCGCGCAGGAAGAGCCACACCACCAGCACCGCCAGCAGCGCACCTTCGAGCAGCAGGTACATGCTGCCCTCGAAGTTCTCCACCGTCGGGTCGACGAAGTTGAAGGCCTCGGTGAACTGCATGTCGGGGTGCTCGGCGCGCAGCCGCTGCAGCGCCGCGCGCACGCCTTCGGCCACCGCCGTCTCGCTCGCCCCGCGCGAGCGCACGATCTCGAAGCCCACCACCGGCTGGCCGCCCAGCAGCGCGCCGCTGCGACGCTCGGACACCGTGTCGGTGACGGTGGCGACCTGGTCGAGCCGGATGCGCCGGCCCTGCGCGTCGCCGGCAAGCGCGATCTCCATGCGCGCGAGCTCCTCGGCGCTGCGCACGGTGGCGATCGTGCGCACGCTCTGCTCGGCGCCACCGAGGTCGGTGCGCCCGCCCGGCGCGTCCTGCTGCACGGCGCGCAGCTGGCGCGAGACCTCGGCGGCCGTGATGTTCAGTGCCAGCAGCCGCGCCGGGTCGAGCTCGACGCGCACCTCGCGCGAGGCTCCGCCCACGCGCGCGACCGCACCCACCCCGCGCACGGCGAGCATGGCCTTCGTGACCGTGTTGTCGACGAACCAGGACAGCGCCTCCTCGTCCATGCGCGCGGAGGCCACCGTGTATGTGAGGATCGGCGCGCCGGCCAGGTCGAGCTTGGTGATGACCGGGTCGCGCACGTCGGCCGGGAGGTCGGCGCGGATGCGCGAGACGGCCGAACGCACGTCGTCCAGCGCCTCCTGGGTCGCTCGTTCCAGGCGGAACTCCACCGTCACCTGCGCCACGCCGTCCTGCACCTTCGTGTAGAGGTTCTTGACGCCCTGCAGCGAGGCCACTGCGTTTTCGATCTTGCGCGCGACCTCGGTCTCCATCTGCGCCGGCGCGGCGCCGGGCAGGCTCGCGCTGACGATGACCGTGGGCAGGTCGATGTCGGGGAACTGCTGGATCTTCATGGCCCGGAAGCCCAGCACGCCTGCCACCGTGAGCAGGACGAAGAACATCACCGACGGAATCGGGTTGCGGATGCACCAGGCCGAGACGTTCACTTGTCGACCACCTTCACGGTGTCGCCGTCGGCCAGGAAGCCCGCGCCGCTGGCCACCACGCGGGCGGAGGCCTCCAGGCCCGAGGTGACTTCCACGCGCTCGCCGACCCGCCGACCGATGCCGACCTTGGTCTGGGCCACACGCTGGTCGGCACCGATCCGGAACACGTAGGCAAAGCCCTCTCGCATCACCACCGCCGACTGCGGCAGCGTGAGCGCCGAGGACGCGCCCGTCTCGAACTCGCCACGCGCGAAGGTGCCCGCCCGCAGGCCGGGGGCGGCAGGCAGGTCCACGTAGACCAGACCGTTGCGCGAAGCGGCGTCCACGGTGGGCGCCACCATGCGCAGCCGCCCCGTGACAGGGGCCGCGCCAGCGGCCTGCACACGCACCGACTGGCCCGCGCGCAGCTGCGGCAGATCGACCGCGGCGACCTCGGCGCGCCACTCCAGGCGGCCCTGGCGGATGAGCCGGAAGAGCTCCTGGCCGGGCGGCACCACTGCACCGACCGTGGCCGAGCGTGCGCTGATGACACCGTCGTCGGGCGCCAGCACCTGGAGTTGCTTCTCGCGCAGTTCCTGCAGCTGCACGGCCGCACGCTGGGCCTGCAGCCGCGCCTGTGCAGTGCGCTCGGCGGTGAGCGCCTGCTGCACCTGCTCGGTGCTCAGCACGCCCGTGGGCTGCAGCTCGCGTGCGCGCTGAGCCTTGGCCGCCATCTCCGCGAGCACCGCCTCGGCCTCGGCCAGGCCGGCTCGGGCCAGCGCCACGTCGGCCTGCACCAGTTCGCCGGCGAACACCGCCAGCACCTGGCCGCGCCTGACCACGTCACCGACGCCCGCGCGCACCTCGAGCAGGCGCCAGGGCCCACCCTCGGCACCGATGAGCGCCTCCTGCCAGGGGTGGACGGTGCCGTTGGCCGGGATGCGCATCGGCAGCTCGGCCCGCTGCGGCTGCGCCAGTGTCACGGTCAGGGCGGCGCGTGCGGGCTGGCGGGCCGCTTCGGACTGGGCTGCCGACGGCAGGGGCACGGCGCAGGCCAGCACGCAGGCCACGGCGGGAACAGCCAGGCCGCACCAGGCGGCCGCTGCGGGGCGGAAAACGGTCATCGAAGGGCGTCCGGGGGTTGCCGGCTGGTGCCGGCCAAACCCGATAGCTTAGCGGGATGCGGGAAATCCCGTATGACGCGCCACCAGGGCCAGAAGTTCCCGCTCGACGAAGGGCTTGCCGAGGTAGTGGTCCACGCCGAGTGCCACGGCGTGGTCGCGGTGCTTCTGCGCGATGCGCGAGGTGATGATCACCACGGGCAGGTCGGCAAAGCGCGGGTCGGCGCGCAGGTTGCGGACCAGGTCGAAGCCGTCCATCCGAGGCATCTCCAGGTCGGACAGCACCATGGCGGGCTTCTCCTCGGCAATGCGCTCCAGCGCCTCCAGGCCATCCTTGGCCACGGCCGTGCGGTAGCCCTCGCGCAGCAGCAGCCGCTGCGTGACCTTGCGCACCGTCAGGGAGTCGTCGACCACGAGCACGAGCGGGCCGCTGGGCTCGCTCGTGACGGCCGGCTCCCCGCCCTCGACGGCGGCCACGCGCTGGCGCTCGCGCGCCTGCAGGCCGTGCATCGCGGCCAGCGCCACCGGGTTGTAGATCGGCACCATCTCGCCGCTGGCCAGCACCGTCATGCCCGCCAGGCCCGGCAGCCGCGCGAGCTGCGGCCCGAGGTGCTTCACCACCACTTCCTGGTGGCCCAGGATGTCGTCGACGAAGACGGCCACGCGCTGCGAGGCACTGCGCAGCACCACCACGCGCGGCGCGCGACCCACGACGCTCGGGCGCGCCGGGCCGTCGAGCAGGGCACCGAGCCAGTAGAAGGGCAAGGTCGCGCCGGCCTGCGAGTCGGCCAGGGTGCCGGTGTCGCAGGCGCGCTCGATGTCGCCTGGGGTGACACGGCGCACGATCTCCACGATCGTCGAGGGAACCGCCACGGTGGCCTCGCCCAGGCGCAGCAGCACCGCCTGGGTGATCGCGGTGGTCAGCGGCAGCGTGATGCGCACCTGCGTGCCCTGGCCGGGCCGGCTCGACAGGTCGATGCGCCCGCCCAGCGCCAGCACCTCGGCGCGCACCACGTCCAGCCCGATGCCGCGGCCCGCGAGCTCCGTCACGCCGCGCGCGGTGGACAGCCCGGGGCTGAAGACGAGCTCGGCCAGCGCCGCCTCGTCGGGCTCGTCGTCGGGGCCGATCAGGCCCGTGTCCAGGGCGCGGGCACGGATGGCAACGTAGTCCAGGCCCCGCCCGTCGTCCTCCACGGTGATGACGACCTCGTTGCCCTCCTGGGCCAGCCCGATGCGCACCGTCCCGGTCGCCGCCTTGCCGGCGGCGCCGCGCTGAGCCGGCGTCTCCAGGCCATGCACGACGCAGTTGCGCACCAGGTGCTCGAAGGGCGCGCCCATGCGGTCGAGCACGCCGCGGTCGAGCTCGATGGAAGCGCCGTCGAACTCGAGGCGGACCTGGCGGCCCGTCTCGCGCGCAGCCTGGCGGGCCACGCGGTGCAGACGGTCGGCGATCGACTCGAATTCCACGAGCCGCGTGCGCAGCAGATCGTCCATGAGCGCGCGTGCAGCCTGCGTCTGCGCCGCCAGGCCATCCTCGGCACCCTGCACCCCGAGCGTGATGCCGCGCTGGATGGTGGCGATGTCGTCGAGCGACTCGGCCATCATCCGCACCAGTTCCTGGAAGCGCGTGTAGCGATCGAGCTCGAGCGGGTCGAACTGCGGCTCGCCAGCAACGGCACCCGTACGCGGCCGCGGCGCGCGCGCCTCGCCCTGCGCCTCCAGGTCGCGCAGCTGGCGCCGCAGCCGCTCGAGGTTGTCGGCAAGGTCCACCACCGAGCCCTTCAGCCGGGCGACCTCGCTCTCGATCGTCGAGCGTGCCGTACCCACCTCTGCGGCCTGGTTGAAGAGCCGGTCCATCAACTCGGCCCGTACCCGCACCATCGCCCGCATCGGCACGGCCGAGCGGCCGACGGCGGGGACTTCGGCGGCCGGCGGCGCGAGCGGCACCAGCGGAGCTGGCGGCTCGACCGCCTCAGGCGGGGGTGCGGGCGCAAGCGCGACAGGCGCCTGCTCGGCGGCTGGCGCCTCTTGCGCGGGCATGGCAGCAGGGGCGGGTTGCGGCGCCTCGGGCCAGGCCAGCTCGGGGAAGGCGGAGTCGAGCTCGGCTGCAGCCGGGGCTGCTGCTGCCGCTTGCGCCTCCTCTCCCGGCCACTCGGCGTACGGCGCCTCCAGCAGCGCGGCTTCCTCAGAGCTGGCGCCCTGTTGCGGCAACGGGCCGGGCTCGGGTTCGGCGGGGAGTACGACAGGCTCGACGCCGTCGCGTGCCTCGAAAGCCTCGGCCAGCTCCGAGACCTCGGGCAGGCCGGCCATCGCGAGCTGGTCGGAGGCCTCGTCCTGCAGCTCGGCCGGC